>JALOQD010000125.1 GCA_025453525.1 Myxococcota bacterium | reverse complement strand
AGTCAGCTCGAACCCCGACGTCCCGAAGAGCCGGATGTGAGAACCACAAGTCCGGTTCCGTGGGAGCTGGGGGTGGGAAACTGCCCCTGGCTACCCGACGCCACCGCGCCTTTGGCGCGAAGAGGGCCTTTCCGTACCAAGCTACTCCCCCACCCCAACCTGCTAACAGCTATGCCCCCCCCCCCCTTCATCGTGGCTCTTTTTTTTGGAAATTGGTGATTCGGCACGGCGGGGCTAGAATCCCCTAATCGGAAAAAAAGAGATATGGAATGATGCTTGCTTCCTGGCACGGCTCGCGGGCTTGGCCTTGCGCGGCAAAAATGAGGATGCCTTGAAAATGCGGGCCAAGTCGTGCAAGAAGGCGGAAAGAAACCTGTGTCGCTCGCGCCACACCTGTGGCCACAGCGCATCGAAATAGGAGCTTTTAGAGATGACCTTTATCAAGGTGAATGTCGATCTTCATGTTCACAGCATTTACTCCAGTCGGCCCCGTAGCTTCGCGCTTCAACGATTTGGAGCCGGCGAGTGCTACACCACGCCTCGCCAGGTCTACGACACGGCGCGGGGACGCGGCATGCACATGGTCACCATTACCGACCGCGATACCATCGACGGGGCCCTGGAAATCGCCGATCGCGAGGGGGCTTTCGTCTCTGAAGAAATCTCGTCCCTGTTTCCAGAAGACAAGGTCGAGCAAGGCATCGTGGCCCTTGACATCAACGAAGGGCAGCACCGGGAAATCCAGCGCTTGCGCGACAACATCTACGATGTCGCCTCGTATCTTCGCACCGAGGGCATCGCGCACTTCGCGACTCGTCCGCTCATGAGCGTGGGGAGAGACATCGACGAGACCCATGTGCAAAAGACCTTGCTGCTGTTCACCCACCTTCAAGGTCGGGCCGGCTCGGCCGACGTCGTGGAGGCGCGAGCCTTGGAGCGACTGGTGCGCGGGCTATCGAGGGACCACCTCGAACGCTGGGCCGAGAGGCATCGCCTAACGCCCCACAGCCTCTCTCCTGTGCGCTATCTCGTGGGCGGCTCGGACGATTATGGCCGCATGGGCATTGCCCGGGCACATACCGAATTCGAGATGCAGGAACAAAGCATTCCTGCCCTGCGCGAGGCGTTCTTCGCAGGGCGCCTGGCTCCAGGTGGCAGCCATGGCACTCCAGAGGCATTGGGACACAACATCTACGGCGTGACGTTTTCCTTCTTCCAGAGCCGCTCCACGAGCTCGGCGTTCAGCGACATTCTCAACTTCACCGACGCCGAGGAGGAGCTCATCGGCGGGTCGCCCTCGTACACGGACCGACGCGTGGCCATTGCGCAGTGCATTCAGGAAGCCGTGGCAGCCAACCCGTCGTTTTCGCCGCTGCGCGCCATCGAGCAGAGCCACACCGACAAGGCCCAAGCAGAGATCGGAGAGCTCGGACGCCGCATCGTCAACAATCTGCTGAGCCGTTTTCTCGGTGGGCTCGTGGACTCGTTTGGCCGCACCGACATCGAGGCGGCGTTCGACGCCGTGCCTGGTCTGTTTACGGCTGGAAGCGTCATTCTCCCCTACTTGTTCGGCTATCGCCACATGGTCATCGATCGCGAGCAGGCGGAGAAGCTCGTAGAGAAGATGGGGTTTGGTCGCGATCCCGATCGCAAACCCAAGGTCGCGGTGTTTGTCGACTCGGGCTATCAGGTCAATGGCGTCAATACCGGTCTGCGGCGGCTGCTGACCACCATGCGCGAACAAGGTCGCGACATCGAGATGGTCGTGTGTGGCAAGCCTCCGCGAGACTACCACAAAGGACGTCTCGAGGAGCTCGGTGGCTGGCGCGTGATGGAGGCCGTGGCCGAGTTCGATCTGCCCTACTATCAAGAGGTGCAGATGGCCTTCCCCTCCCTCGTGGACGTGATGAACTACCTCTCCTCGCACAACGTGACCCTGGTGCAGCTCTCCACTCCGGGCCCCTTGGGCTTCATGGGGTTCTTCGGCGCGAGGCTCATGCGCATCCCCACGGTGGCCAACTATCACACCGAGCTGCCGGCCTACGCCTCGCAGATCACCCGGGATCACAATATCGCCTCGATCGTGCGCAACTGGACGAGTTGGTTCTACGGCCAATCGGAGCGCTGCATCGCACCGTCGAAAGCAGCGGGCAACAACCTCGCCTCCATCGGCGTGCCCATTGAAAAAATTCACGTCATTGCGCGCGGCGTGCGCATCCATTCCTTCGACCCCAAGCTGCGCGATCCGCTGCTATGGCGGCGCTACGGCATGGGCGAAGGCCCCAAGGTGCTCTACGTAGGCCGTGTGTCCCGAGAAAAAGGCATCGACGATCTCCTCGCCGCGTTTGAGCTGACGAGAAAAGAGCATCCTCTCGTCGAGCTCGTGGTCGTGGGCGACGGACCGTACCTCGAGGAGTTGCAGAAAAGCCACGCCTGTGCGCGCATTCACTTTCTCGGCTATCGGCGCGGTGACGAGCTCATGCGCATCTACGCCTCGGCAGACCTATTCGCCTTCCCCAGCGCCACAGACACCTTTGGCAATGTCATCATCGAAGCTCAGGCGTCTGGCCTGCCCGTGGTTGTCGTCGACAAAGGCGGACCAGCCGAGCAGGTGAGCCACGGCGAGGACGGCCTCATCGTGCCCAAAGGAGATATCCAGGCCATGGGAGAGGCCATCGGCACGCTTCTCGAAAATGAGCCTCTGCGTCGTCACATGGGGAAATCCGCCCGAATCAAGGCAGAAGGTCGTTCTATCGAGGCGGCGGCCGAGGCTCACTGGAGATTCTACCTCGACACCTGCGGCATGTGAGGAGAGCGAGCCGCGTTAGAGACTTCGGCCATCCTTTGCCGCCACCCACGAACCGAACAAATCTATTATTGTCTTGTCTCAAATTCGTGCTTTATTTTTGGCTACAAACCCAAAGCTCTCGAGGAACACCATGCATACCAAAACAATGGTCCCCCTTGTTCTCGGTGCTCTACTGTGCGCCTCTGGCTGCGGACAAAAAGAAGACAAGAAAGACAGCGGCACGGAGGTTGCCCCCAAGGCCAAAGAAGCACTGAAGCCCGTCACTGCGCCGATGGTCGATGTCGACGCCCTGGTCGAGCATATTGGTGTGGAGCCTGGCGCCTTCGAAATCGAAGAAGGCATTGGCAGCGAGGGCGTCATCACCGTTCGCAACGGCACGGTTGCGCTGCGGCGTGCTGGAGAAGAAGAGTTCAAGGACATCACTGAAGACAATGCCAAGGTGTACACGGGCGATCAGATCCGCACGACCGCCGACTCGTCCGCCGTGGTGACGCTCGCGGACATGACCGTTGTCGAGCTCGCCGAATTCACCACGATCGCGATGGGCGACCGCGATTCAACCGCGGATCCGGCCTCGTCCGTCGTGGTCATGGCAGGCGTGGCCCGATTCACGGTGAGCGAGAGAGGCAAAGGCGAGGGCCCGTTCCTCGTCTTCACCAGTGCTGGCATCATCGGCGCCAAGGGCACCACGTACGCGGTCGGCGTGGCGGCGAGCGGAGACGTTCGGGTGGGTGTCGAAGTGGGAGAAGTCGAGGTGGCTGGTGGCAAGGCGCTCGATGCTCCGGTCGTCGTTGGGGCTGGCAGCCATGTTGCTGTTTCAGAGGACGGCGCAGTGGGCAAGGTGCTCGAGTTCACCTCTGATGATTGGGGGCAGTGGCGCGACGAGATAGAAGCCAAGGCAAATGCTCTGTCCATGGCGCAAGCGCACCTCAAGGCAGCGGGGAAGCTCCAAGCCGAGCTCGACAAAGGCTACCGCGATCTGGAAATTCAAGCCGAAGCTGTCACCGAGGCCGAGGCACCATTGATCGAGGCTCAGGCTTCGAGTGATGGCGCCGCGTACCTTACGGCCGCTCACGAGTTGGCAGCCGAGGTCGAGGCATCGTACCAGACCTCCATGCGGCTTCAGTTTCTCACGTACGCCATGCTGTCGCGAACCTACATCACAAGCGAGTTGTACCTGCGCTATCCCGAAGTGGTGGGACCGGTGTTCGTGCCCGCTGCTCCTCATATTTACGGAGCCATCCTCTATCAAAAGAAATTCCACGGGGTCGTAAACGTCCATGTGCTCCCGTTGCGGGCGAAGTACTACTATCACCACCCCCATGGTCGGGCCCAAGCGGTCGCGCTGGGTTACCCGGTTCCTCCGTTTTTCGTAAAGCAGAAGCTCAAAAAGCTCCCTGATGGCGCCGTGAGCGGCAAGCTCAAGTTCAAAATGTACAAGACACCGATCATCGCCAAGTTCAACGGAAAGAAGAAGGTGTGGGTCGGTCCTCCTGTCCTGGGCTGGGCTTCTGGCGTCAAGCTCGGTCCTCACAAGGTGCGTGGGCAGGTGGGTTGGTATATCAAAGTCAAGGAACCCAAGGCCGAGCTGTGGCTCGTGAAGGTCCGGTTCGAAAAGGGCAAGGCCGTTTTCAAGCCAGGGAAACCCCAAAAACGCGGCAGCGTCGGGGCCCGAATTGGCGTTGGGCCGTCCCATAAAAAAGATCCCGGAGACAGGAAGGGCAGAGGTAAAAAGGAGAAAACCAGAAACGAAAATAAAGATGCGGATAAGTTTAAAGGCAAAGACAAAGGGAAAGACGATAATAGAGTTAACGACAAAGAAAAACAGCTGAGCAAGAAGAAGGAAAAAGACAAAGACCTCGGCGACAAAAATAAGAAAGAAAATAAAGACAAGAAAGAGAACAAGGGCAAAGACAAGGACAAGGACAAAGACAAGGGCAAAAACAAGGGCAAAAATAAGTAAGAACGCCCGAAATCCAGCAGCGAGCGCGGTCATGCCCAAGGGTCCTTCATCCCTTGCACCCTAAAATTTCCCCAATCCCCTTCTCGCCCCCACGACGAGACCTTGTGCTTCCCCAAAGCCTTTCGTATGCTCTTCATCCTGGCACGGAGTCTCACTCTTATTTTTGGTTCCTGCTGAGGAGTGAAACAATGAATTTTGTCCCATTTATTTTGATGTTGCTGCTGACCACTTTCAGTGGTTGGGCTGGTTGCGATTCGTCGCCTGAGGAGCCACATGGCCCAGGGATCACCCCGAGGAGCATTGTCAACGGCACTCCCTCGAACCCAGAGGATTGGAAGGGTGTGCTGGGCATCTGGGCCACGACCTCGGGCACCGTGTGCACCGGTACTCTCGTGCACCCTCGAGTCGTGCTCACCGCAGGGCACTGCGTGCTCAAGAACTCGGGGTCGATTCGATTCGATTTTCAGAAGAATCCCGGAGCTCTGCGGATCTACGGGGGAGAGGATATCCGCGTGTGGGAGGGTGTCGAGCCCATCGAATATCCACGGGTGAGCAAGGCAGTGGCCCATCCAGAGTGGAAAGGCAAGGTCCACTCTGCGGATCTGGCGCTCCTGCTCCTCGAAAGCCCCATTGACGAATCGAGCGCCACGCCAATGGCCGTGGCCCTGCGCGAAGCGCAAGTGGGCGATGAGGCCCACCTCGTGGGCTATGGGCGCATCAGACCCGAGGACAACACCAGCGATGGCCATCCCTACGAGGCCTCGGCCGACATCATCTCCATTAGTACCAGGGTGGGCGAGGGACCCTATACCGTCATCAAGACGGGCAACACCGACGCCGCGGCCTGCAGCGGCGACTCGGGTGGGCCTTTGTTCACTCTGGAAGAGGACGAGTGGGTCGTCACTGGAGTCGCATCCATGAGCGACTGCTTTGCCGACAACTTGAACGTCCACCTCTACAATCACTTGAAGTGGCTCGACGAAACCCTGTGCGACCTGGCCGGGCAGGGCCTGCCGGGAGGAGCATGCGAGGGGGTAGAGCCGCAGGACTCTCTAAGCGACTCTTCCCAGTCTACGGACTCCGAGGCTCTGGACTCAGACACGCCAGAAAGCGATTCAGAGACCGAAGACACCGCACAGGAGGTTCGAGGCGACTCGGGCTGCGCCGCAGCTCCTCGAAACGCCAGAGCCAGTCTTCTCACGGGAATCCTCGCGCTGCTCTTGAGGCCATAGCAAACCGCGACGAGGGCTGTCTGAGTCGTTCGGTTAGGGTTCACGCAGGAATAAGATCCCAGAATTGGGTGGCAGAGGCGCTCGGCCGGCAAGGCGCGAGGAGAGGGAATACTGGTGGTATTCACTGGACGAGCAACGCAGCTGGCCGAGATGCATCGGCTGCCCAAACTGGGAAGTTGTTCTTGCGTGAGCCCTTAGAGGCCCGAGTGCCGAGAGGTTCGAAGGGGAATGCCGGATCTGGGTGTTTGAGCGGCTTTTTGATTATTTTTTGGGTGCTTCCGTTGAAATCACCATGGTCCCGCCCCCATAATTAAAACAGTGTGATCAGGGCACAGCGGGCGTCACTCTCTGCCCTTGCAGGGTTGATTCCCGGCATTTGAGCGAACTAAAAGGAGGACGACATGGTTAACAGACGGCTGATTCTTATGGTGACATCCCTACTCTTCGCCGCGGCCTTTTATTTGTCGTGTTCAGATGGGAATGGGGATGGGAGCACCAACCCAGGCGGTGATTCGGACGGCGGTACGGATACGAACTCCAACGCAGGAACGGATTCTGATGGGAACACGGACGACAAAGAATGCGAGTCAGTGCTCCTGGCAACGATTCGAGATTTTTCATCGAGCCACCCGGATTTTGAACAGTACTCTGGGCTTGCTGAAACCACGGGGCTCGTCGAAAGCACTCTCGGCTCCGACAAGAAGCCGGTTTTTCTAAGCACGACGGGCAGCGGAAAGTATGGGCAGCAATTGACCGGAGAAGCCACCTTCGAGGAGTGGTACACCACCATCAAAGACACGAATTATGAATTTGCCGTTCCCATTGAGCTTCACGACATTGGGAACGGGTATTCTGAGTATGCGAGCGCAGCGTTCTTCCCTCTTTCAGCTGCCGATGGCTTTGGGAATCAGGGGAATGTTTACAATTATCATTTTACGACCGAGGTCCACACGGAGTTTGTGTACAAAGGCGGTGAGACTTTCACGTTCAGAGGAGATGATGATCTGTGGCTTTTCATCGATGGAAAGCTCGCGCTGGATCTCGGCGGTTTGCATCCCGCAGTAGAGGGAACCGTCGTTCTCGACAGCCTTGGCCTCGAAGTCGGCAAAACCTACCCCATGGATATCTTCCATGCGGAAAGACACACCGACCAATCCAATTTTAGAGTCACGACCACCATCGAATGCTTCACGCCGGTCGTTATTTAGGCTCTCTTCCCAACGCAGGACCGCTCAACGCAACCACGACCGCTAGGCAATGGCGCAGCTATCCGCAGCCCCTGCTCCGAATGGATAATCCTAGACTGACACGTCAGTCTAGTGCTACAGACACACCTCTCGAGCGATCCAAGATTTAAGGAGTCTGTATGAGCCAGTCTTTGTTTGTGGGAATCGATATCGGCGCAGAGACCATCAAAGTCGTCATTCTCGAAGAGCAGGGCGATCGTTTGGCCATAACCTCCCAGCAGATCGTGGAGCACCACAAGGATCCGAACCGGACGCTGGCCGCGCTGCTTGAGGGCCTCGAGTGGGATCGCGTGACTCATGCCGCTGTCACGGGTCGACTGTCTCGCGGCGTGGCATTGCACCGCGTTCCCTCCAAACGGGCCTTGGCGCTGGGGATTCGTCACCTCGTTCCAGACGACTCGCCGCTCACTCTGGTCTCCATTGGCAGTCATGGATTCTGCGTGCTCGAGCTTCGCGAAGGCGGCACCGAGATCTTTCGTGAGAACTCCCGTTGCTCTCAAGGGACAGGCAACTTTTTGCGCCAGCTCGTGGAGCGGTTCCACCTCCGCATCGAGGAGGCGAGCGACCTGGTGGCAAAAGAGAGCGAACCAGCCGCTCTTTCTGGCCGATGTCCGGTGATTCTCAAGACCGACATGACACATCTGGCCAACAAGGGAGAGACCAAGCAGAGGATCCTCGCTGGCTTGTACGATGCAGTGGCCGAGAACGTGCAAGTGCTCCTCAAGCCTCGCACGAGTCCGCCGCGGGTCGTGCTCGTGGGCGGCGTGGCCCGCTCGGCGCGCATACGGCATCACTTTAGCTCGTTCCTCGACCGCAGCGGGATGTTCCTTTCGGAGCTCGAGCCTCTCCAGGGACTTTTCGTCGAAGCATTGGGCGCGGCCTTGGCCAGCAGAGAGGCTCGCTGCGGCACCGCATCGATCGAGACGCTTTTTGTGGGACAGCGCGAGACTCATCTCGATCGGATTCCACCGTTGTCTGCCTCTCTGGACAAGATTCGCCGCATTCCCAAGCCCAGAGAGGTCGAGATTCCACGCGAGCCGCGGCCCGTCATCCTCGGCTATGACATCGGCTCCACGGGCTCCAAGGCCGTGGCCCTCGATCTCGAGACCCGACAGCCCCTGTGGCAAGGGTATGTCAATACGCTCGGAGCCCCGCTCAATGCGGCCTCGGAGCTGACCCGTCAGTTCCTCGAGGGACCGGTCTCTGCCTTCCCAGTGGTGGCCGTAGGAGCGACAGGCAGCGGTCGAGAGATCGTCGGTTCCCTCATGACCACGTGCTTTGGCAAGGACGCGGTGTTCGTGCTCAATGAGATCGCCGCCCACGCCGAGGGCGCCGCCTACTACGATCCCCGAGTGGACACCATCTTCGAAATCGGCGGTCAAGATGCCAAGTACATTCGCCTCGATGCAGGGCGGGTCGTGGATGCAGCCATGAACGAGGCCTGCAGCGCCGGCACGGGTTCGTTCATCGAAGAGCAGGGCCGCAAGTTCGAGAATATTCGTGACGTGGTACACCTCGGACAAGTGGCTCTCGAGGCCGAGCACGGGGTGTCTCTGGGGCAACACTGCAGCGTGTTCATGGCTGAGATTATCGATGAAGCCGTGGCCGCAGGAGAGAAAAATAGTTCAATTATTGCTGGAATTTACGACTCAATCATACAGAACTACTTGAACCGCGTAAAAGGGTCTCGTTCTGTGGGAAGCGTGGTGTTCTGCCAGGGCATGCCGTTCTCCTCCGACGCGCTCGCCGCGGCTGTGGTACGGCAAACCGGAGCGCAGGTCGTCATTCCTCCCTACCCAGGTACGATTGGCGCGCTCGGCATCGCACTGCTCGCCCGCAAGGAGTTGTCCGAGCCTGGGAGAGGGCTCGATCTCCATCGCTTTCTCGACGCGACTGTCGTGTCCAAGGATGCGTTTGTGTGCAAGTCCACCAAGGGCTGTGGGGGCCCGGGCAACAAGTGCCGCATCGACCGAATCACCACCGTGGTCGATGGCGTGGAGCAGCGTTTTACCTGGGGCGGCGGCTGTTCGCTCTACGACAAGGGCACGCGACGTCGAAAACTGCCGGATCTGACCCCCGATCCGTTCCGGCAGCGGGACGAGATGGTGGCCGCGCTTTTCGCGCAGATGAAGGCGCAAGCCTCGAGTAGCTCCAAAGTCGTGGCCATGTCCGACGAGTTCGCCCTCAAAACCCTCGCGCCGCTCCTTTCCACCTTGCTCCACGAGATGGGGCTGAAGGTCGAGTTGCACACCAGCGCGAACCAGTCCTTGCTCAAGCGAGGGATCGAAGAGGCGAACGTGCCTTTTTGCGCGCCCATGCAGCAGTATCACGGGCTGGTGAGCGCCATGGTCGAGTCGCGGCCCGACTACTTGCTCTTGCCCATGCTGCGCAATGTGCCGCGCCAAGGTTCGGAGCGTGCAGCCAAGCTCTGCCCCATCGTCCAGGCCAGCGCCGACATGGTGCGAGCCGATCTCGGGGATATCGGGAGCGTCAAGATCCTCAGCCCTGTGCTCAACTTCGGCAAAGCTGGCTACCGCTCGAAATTGTTCAAGACGAGTTGTCGCGAGCTTTCGGCAGAGCTCGAGGTGGACAGTCCCACGTTCGAACGCGCCTTTGAGAAGGCCGTGGCTCAGCAGGAGCAGATGGACGCCGCCGTTCTCGAGCTCGGCACTTCGGCCCTTGCGTTTGCAAGGCAGCACGGAATCACTCCCGTGGTGGTGCTGGGTCGCGCCTACTCGATTTACAACACGGTTCTCAACTCCAACGTCCCTGCCATTCTCAGGGAACAGGGCGCCTTGCCGATTCCCGTGGACTGCTTGCCTCTGCCTTCGGATATCCCGGTCTACGACGCCATGTACTGGGGCTATGGTCAGAGAAATCTGCGGGCCGCTTCAGAGATTCGCCGCACCGAGGGCATGTACGCGGTCTACTGCTCCAACTACTCTTGCGGACCCGATAGCTTCACGCTGCATTTCTTTTCGCACATCATGCAGGGCAAGCCCTACGCGGTCATCGAGACCGATGGCCATTCGGGCGATGCAGGCACCAAAACGCGGATCGAGGCGTTTCTGTATTGCGTCAAGGAGGATATGGTTCGAAAGGCGCAGAGAGAACCCGAGACCTTCGATACGGTCAGTCGCCGCAACGAAGGCCTCGCAGAGATCCGCTCTCGGGGCGCGACTGTGCTCATCCCCCGCATGGGCAATAGCGCCCTGGCGCTCGCCGCGGCTCTGCGCGGGATCGGGATCAAAGCCGAGGCCCTCCCAGTCACGAGCCGAGAGGACCTGAGCCGCGGACGCCGCCAAACCTCGGGCAAGGAGTGCGTGCCGTTCACCCTGACCCTGGGGAGCCTGCTCAATCGCGTGGAAAAGGAATCGAATCCGCAGGCGCAGTTTACCTTCTTCATGCCGACCTCCAGCGGACCCTGCCGATTCGGCGCGTACAGCACCTTGCACAAGCTCGTCATCGACCGTTTGGGCCTGGCCGAGCGCGTTGGCTTCTGGTCTCCGGTAGACGCTGGGTACTTCGACTCGGTGGAGGACGGGTTCGCGGCGCTGGCCTGGGTCGGATTCATGGGTGCCGAACTGATGTTGGCCGGCCTGTACGATGCTCGTCCCGCAGAGCTCCGAAAAGGCGCGGCCCAGGAAATCTATGACTACTATTTTGGTCAACTCCTCGAGAAACTCGAGGCCGCAGGCAAGGGCGACCTTTCTCTTCCCGCTGTGCTCACCCAGGTCACCACGGGTCATATCTTCGGAATCACACCGCTGCTGCGTCGCGCTGGCGAAGCCTTTGCCGCGATCCGCGACGACCGCGAGCTCCCCGAGGTGCTGGTGGTCGGCGAGTTGTATGTGCGTTGCGATCCCGCTGCCAACGATTTTGTGATCGACCGATTGGAGAGTCGGGGCATCCGCTGTCGATTCGCGGCGTTCTATGAGTGGATTGAATACGTGGACTACCAGGAGCAGCGCAAGACGAACCCCAAAGAGTACGCCTCCTCGTTCCTCCGGGCCAGCATCGAGGAGTCCACCTATCTCGCCCTGGGGCGAGCCATGGGCTGGCCAGCTCGAACCACGGTCCAGGACATGCTGCAAGCTGGGAGCGACTACCTGCGCGAGTCTCTGTGCGGCGAGGCGATTCTCACCGTGGGCGGTCCAGTGTATGAATGGCGGCAGCACCACATCCATGGAGTGGTGAGCGTGGGCCCGCTGGAGTGCATGCCCAACAAGATCGCCGAGGCCCAGCTCCATCACGCCGGAGAGCGAGAGGGTCTGCCATCGCTCACCCTCTCTCTGAACGGAGATCCCGTGGATCCCGAGGTGCTTGACAATTTCGCCTACGAGATTCATTCGCGGTTTCACCGAAAAGTCCGCTCCGCTATTCGCCCGTTCTCCTCATCTCGGCGACCGAGTTGGATCCCACAGACCAAGGCCAATCCCAAGGACTGACTTTTCTTTGGACGTTTGAGCGCCTATACTTCGTCCGTGACCTCTCCCAGCCAACCGCTGCCTTCGAAGCCGTCCAAATGGCCCGCGCCCTCGATGCGCGCCTTCTACGACGGTCTCGATGAGCTTTTGCATTCGATTCAGCTGATTCGTCTGCCCGGACCCGAGTACGCTTTTCTCATCGTCGCGGCCGTGGCCATCGGCATTGCCACGGCCTATGCGGCCATTGTTTTTCATTACCTCATCGGCCTCAGCCATGGGTTCTTTCTGGGCGATGTGAATCCCGAGCTCGGGATCTTGACCGCGCCTGCATGGCAGCGGGTGTTGGCGCCGGCCGTGGGCGGCGTGCTCGTGGGCATTCTCGCGATGCGGTTCGCGCCCGAAGTCCAAGGCTCGGGGATTCCGCAGGTCATGGAGTCTTTGGCCGTCAAAGGGGGCGTGGTGCGCTTTCGAGTGGCGCCGCTCAAGATCTTGGCGACGAGCCTCACCATCGGCTCCGGTGGTTCGGCCGGACGCGAGGGGCCTATCGTGCATATCGGCGCGAGCGTGGGCTCGCTGCTCGGCCAGCTCTTCAAGCTTCCGGCGCGCAAGCTGCGGACGTTCGTCGGCTGCGGCGTGGCGGCAGGGATTGCCGCGACGTTCAACGCGCCCATTGCTGGAGCGCTGTTTGCCTTGGAGGTCGTTCTGTTCGACATCCGAGTGGCGAGCATGGCCCCCATCGTCGTCTCGGCTGTTATCGCGACCATCGTATCGAGATATCACCTTGGGGATTTCCCGGCGTTCCCGGTGCCGCCCTATGAGCTACGCAGCGCCGGCGAGCTGAGTCTGTACGCGCTCCTCGGTGTGCTCGCCGCACTCGTGGCCGTGGTGTTCATTCATTCGGTGTTTGCTACAATGGACCTACTGCGTCGATTGCCCATTCCTGGGTGGGTGCTGCCGGGGTTCGGCGGTTTGATGGTCGGCCTCGTGGGCCTCCTCTTTCCTCTGGTGGTGGGCCTGGACTACGAGGTCATCAGCGGCGCCTTGTGGGGCAAGCTCGGGGCCGGGGCTTTGCTGATCCTGCTGCTCACCAAAACCCTGACGACCTCGCTGACCCTGGGCTCCGGAGGTTCGGGCGGTGTGTTCGCGCCCTCCTTGCTTCTCGGCGCGGCTCTCGGCGGAGCCTTCGGCGCTGTGGTCCATGAGTGGTTTCCCACCTGGACCGCACCGGCCCCAGCCTATGCCTTGGTGGGAATGGGCGCCGTGTTCGCAGCTACGAGTCACGCCCCGATCACCGCCATTCTCATCGTGTTCGAGCTGACCAACGACTATCGAAGCGTGCCACCCCTGATGCTGGCTTGCGTCCTCGCTGTGCTCATTTCCGGTCACCTCAAGAAAGAGTCCATGGAAGGCGAGTCCTTGAGACGCAAGGGCATCGACCTTCGGCGCGACCGGGAAATCAATCTGCTCAAGACCATAGACGTCGCGAGCGTCATGGAGGAATCCCTGACCCTCGTCGAGGCCAGCGCTCCTTGCGCGGAGCTCATTTCGACTCTTCTGTCCGATACACGCGGCACTGCCGCGATTGTCGATAAAAGCGGAGCGCTCGTCGGCTCGGTCGAGCTGCATGACCTGCGCGAGATTCTCAAAGAACAAGGCGAGTTCGGGCCATTGGTGGTGGCCGCCGACGTGGCGGACACGACGACCCCGTTCATCCTGTCCTCCGACAACCTCGACTTGGCCATGCACCTGTTCGGCCGCAGCGCCCGAAGCGGGCTCGTCGTATGCGATTCGACCGGGAGTCGGCGCCCAGTGGGGTTATTGACCCGCCAGTGTGTCATCGATGCCTACAATCGACGGATTTTCCAGGAGGATCTTTCGGGGGGATTCGGGACCTTGGTGAATGCGGTAGAGAGCGGTCGCACCGTAGAGGTGCTCGGAGGGGTTCATTTGGGAGAGGTGGACGTTCCAGGCGAGTGCCTCGGCAAGCCCCTGCGCCTGACCGAGCTGCGCAGTCGGCTTGGGCTCGAGGTTCTCGTCGTGCGCCGCTCAGCAGCCGTTCGCTGCGGAGTCGAAGGTCGGTCAGGGATTTTTCCCAACCCGGATCTGGTGCTCGAGCCAGGGGGCGAGGAGAGGGAATACTGGTGGTATTCACTGGACGAGCAACGCCGCTGGACGAGATGCATCGGCTGCCCAAACTGGGAAGTTATTTTTGCGTGAGCCCCAAGCTTTCGTGCGATACTGCTCTGCATGAAACGCTTTGCGCACACGGCGCTCATCTCGTTGCTCGCGGCCCTGACAAGCGCCTGCTGGTCAGCGCAAGTGGAGCTCGCCGATCTCGACGGTGCGACCTCGACCCTGGACACAGGGGGACAGACGGACGACGAGACCGAATCCGGAGGAGGCACGCAGAGCGACACGAATCCAGGCACCGAGCCAGACACCAACCCCTGCGACTGGCAAGTGGAGCACCCTGGAAAGATCGCCACCGTCTTCGGATTTGCCAGCGATGCTATCTACATTGGCGGCAAAAAAAACGACGAAACCGTGCTGCTTTCCTATTTCAACGCAGAGACCTGGACCGACATGGCGAGCGATGTGGGCCTCGGATGGACCACGCTTATTGTGAACTCGATTCACGGGTCCAGCGCCACCGATGTGATCGCTGTAGGTGGAGTTCCTGATCTTTTGGGTGGAATCGCACGGTGGAGCGGTGCGGCTTGGCAGCCCGAAATCGTCACCGCGCCCCCCCTGCGCGCGGTCTGGTCCAATGCAACGGACGACGCCTATACCGCGGCGCCAGGAGTGGTTCTTCACTACGATGGCGAGCAGTGGTCGAGAGTCGACATCATGGTGTTCGCGAACCTCATTCTGGAAGCGTTTTGGGGACTCGACTCCTACGACATGTGGGCCGTGGGAGGACCGGCCACGTCTGGCCAAGGGGTCGTCGTGCACTACGATGGCGTGAGCTGGAAACCCACACCCATTCCAGAGCCTTCTCCATTGCCTGCGCTCACGGACATTTGGGGATCAGCGCCCAACGATGTCTACGTTGTCGGTGGTTACGGGACCATTGTGCACTTCGACGGCAATGCGTGGAGAGCGCAGGAGCTCCCGGGCTCGGCAGAAGCGATTCACTTGTCTGCCGTGTGGGGTCGAAACGCGCAGGAAATTTACGCCGGCGGCAAGGATGCCCAAGGCGAGGGAATCCTTTTCACTCGCATCAGCGGCGCTTGGACGGTCTACGACGACGGTCTCCCCGACCCTCCTGCCCAGCTTTGGGCCCCCCCGCCCGACGGCCCCCTGTTCGTGGCTTCGGACAAGGGCCTGCTGGTGTGCCGTTAGGGGAAGGCACGGGTCTGAGATCGAGGCGGCCATCACTCGGCCACACGGCTGCAAGTTGCACCCGGAGCGGATCTCCGACGCGGAGCACCTGTCCGGTGACTGCGCCGCGAACGAGTCCGTACATGGGGGAAGCCTCCCACCACTGACCGCCGAGATCCTCGTAGCGCACCATGCCATCGACGAGATATCGCGGCCATTGCACGAACATGCCGTGGTCCGTGACCGCAGTAATGACGCCTTCGAATTCCTCTCCGATGCGCGGCGCAAGATGGAGCAGCACCAAAGCCGTGCGCGCGTCCCGTTCGACCTCTGCGGCGCGGCGTTCGGTAGCCGAGCACTCTGCTGCGAGAGATTCGAGCTCAAGGACGGCTTCGGATGAGGGAGGCCTGCCGAGGAGGCAGTCCGTCAGAGTCCGGTGCACCACGAGATCTGGATATCGCCGAATCGGACTCGTGAAGTGGCAGTAGTGCTTGCTGGCAAGGGCGAAATGCCCCTCGAGAACCGGACTGTAGCGAGCTTGGGACAAAGCGCGCAGCACGGCGTAGTGCAGGGCAAACGAGGCTTTCGTGCCAGTCGTTTTTTCGAGCAGCGCCACGAGATCCGCCCGGGTGGGTTCCTGCGGCAGGTCGAACCCCAAGGCCCGCGACAGATGGGACAATGCCTCGAGGTGGGACGGGGAGGGCGGCTCGTGGATGCGGCGAACGGTATCGATGCCCTTGCCATGCAGCTCTTCGGCCACGGCTTCGTTGGCTTCGACCATGAACATCTCGATGAGCCTGTGGGCGAGCAATGTGGGTTTGGGCCTGGCGTCCACGACGCCGCCGTCTTCGCCGAGCACGAGCTCGATCTCCGGAAGATCCAAGCTGAGCATGCCCTGCCGAGCGCGTCGCTCCAGAAGCAGGCGTGCGAGCTGCGACATGAGCTTCAACGCAGCGCCGACGTCCTGCGAGATCCCAGTGTTCCGACCGTCGATGGCGTCCTGGGCTTGTTCGTAGGTCAGCCGCGCCGCGGAGCAAATCGCGGTGCGCTCGAAGCGGTTGTGGGTCCGTACGCCTTGCGCATCGAAGGTCATAAACGCGCTCAAAGTCCGCTTGGCCGCAAGTGGCCGGAGCGAGCAGGCGCCGCTCGAGAGGGCGTGGGGCAACATGGGCAAGACCCGTCCAGGCAGGTACACGCTGGTTCCCCTGCGACGGGCCTCGCGGTCGATGGCCGAGCCCAAAGGCACGTAGCTGGCGACGTCGGCGATGTGCACTCCGAGCTCGTGGCCGCCGTCTTTCAACGAAACAATGCTCACGGCGTCGTCGAAATCCTTGGCATCCGCTGGGTCGATCGTCACGATGAGCAGCTCGGATAGCAGGCGGCGGACGCCGTCTTCGATAGGCGCTTGCGCCGCGGCCTGGGCCTGTCTCTCCACATCCTCGTCGAACTCCTCGATGAGCCCATGGCGCAAACGGATGGCTTCGAGTACGACACGAGGATCTCGTTCGTCGCCTAGGATCTTGATGAGCCGCGCTGTGGTGGGGCGAGAGTGATTATTGGGATCCGGGCCGCCCATCTCGACCACGGCCTTCACATTGCCCGGTGTGCCCTTGGGCACGCCGTCCACCAGCAAGGGGCCCGTCGCCTTTCTGCCGTCCGGCACCAAAACGCGCACGGCCTGGCCAGCGAGCAGCGTGCCCACGAAGAGGCGAGGACCGGCCTCCAGCAGTCTCTCCACTGCGGCTGTGGGCTCCGGCTTGCGACCGCCGCGCCGCGCCGCGCGATAGTCGATCTCGAGGCGCACGGCCACGCGATCGCCGCTGAGCGCGCCTAGGGTTTTGGCCATGGGCACGAGCACCTTGTCTCCGGTCGCGTCGAGCACCACGACCCCGCTGCCATCGCCCCGGGCCTCGAACACCCCGAGCATGGAGCGGCCGGTTCTGGCTTTCACAGACGGACGGGATGACTTGGAAGCTGGCCTTGCCGAGGCAGAGTCACGGTCCTTGTTTTTGCGTTTCATGGCAAAGCTCATACAGCGGGGGCAAGGAAAGGACAACCGGGCGTCTCCTGCGTACGAAAGTCAACGATCGTCTCGAAAAGTAGACAGTCATCCCTCTTTGCTGTTTTCGCAACACAATGAAAAGATAGAAAAATGCCGGATTTCCCAAAGAGCGGTACGGGCTGTGCATTCCCCTGCCTCGTCTCAACAACAGGCTTGGTGGAGCCAACACAAAGGAGTCCAAATGAAATACGTTGCCTTGGGAGTTTGGTCGATGCTGGCCGCTGGAATACTCGCCAGCGCTGGCTGCGGGATGGACGATGCCTCCGATAGTGCGAATTTAATCGACACGAGCGGAGGATCCTATGATGAAGATTTTGGCGCGCCTGCGACCAACGAGGGAGACAAATACGAGGCCGTGGGCACCAATCCGTTCGTGCTGACGGCGCACGATCCGTTCTCGACCTTTGCCGCGGATGTGGATTCAGCGAGCTACGATATCTTTCGCCGAGACATTAGCAGTGGCATTCTGCCTCATCCGGCGAGCGTGCGGCTCGAGGAGTTCGTGAACTATTTCCATTACGATTACCCTGCGCCCTCGGTCGACGCAGAGCACCCGTTTTCCATTACAGTATCGGCGGCACCGGGCCTATTTGATCGGGACACATCGCTCCTGCGGGTGGCCATTGCGGCAGAGAATCCGCCGCCCTCGGAGAAGAAGCCGGCGAATCTGGTGTTCCTGATCGACACCTCGGGCAGTATGTCCGACGAGAACAAGCTCCCGCTGGTACAGCATCTCCTCGTCAAAGCGCTCGATGTCCTCGAGCCTGGCGACAGAGTGTCCATCGTGACGTACGCGGGATTTACGGGGCTAGCGCTCGGCAGCACGGATGTCGAGAACAAAGCGGTCATCGAGGAGGCCATTGAGAGCTTCACAGCGCAGGGGTCGACTGCCGGCGCCGCTGGTATCGATCTCGCCTACGAGCAGGCCGCGGCCGGCTTCATCCAAGGCGGCATCAACCACATCATCCTGTGCACCGACGGCGACTTCAATGTCGGGCCTTACACTGACCAGGAGCTCGTCTCCCTCATAGAAGAAAAGCGCGACTCGGGCGTGACCCTGACCGTGCTCGGCTTTGGCCGCGGGAATCTCAACGACTCCATGATGGAGAAGCTCAGCAACGCCGGCAACGGCAACTACGCGGTCATCTCCGGCACCAAACAGGCCGACGACTACGTGGAGAACCGCCTGCTGGGCAATCTCGTGGTCGTGGCCAAGGACATGAAGATTCAGGTCGAGTTCAACCCCGAGCACGTTTTCGCCTACCGCCTGCTCGGTTACGAGAATCGCGCCATCGCGGACGAAGACTTCACGGACGACACCGTGGATGCGGGCGAAGTGGGCGCAGGCCACAGGGTGACAGCTCTTTATGAAATCGTGCCAGAGGGCAAGTCCATTCCCATGGTTGTCAATGCTCCGGAAATCGAGGACGGCGAGCCTGAGCAAGGGGAGCGCGAGGTCGGCGAACAGGAGCTCGTGCTGGTGAAGGTGCGCTACAAATCTCCTGAGGCTCAAACCGATGATCCCGCCTTTGCGGTGAGCGCGAGCCTCTCCTCGGGCGCGCTACGAGACGAGTTGTCCCAGGCAGATGCCGATTTCCAGTACGCTGTAGCCGTGGCTGCTTTTGCGGAGATCCTCAAGGAAAGCCCCTATGCCGCGCCCGGTGCTCTCGAGCAAATCTCCGAGATTCTGGCTCAGCAATCCTTTGCCGATCCGCAGCGCGAGGAGCTCAAGAATCTTTTTGAAACCGCCTCCTCGTTGTTGTCTCGTTAGATTCTTCGGTCGCTTTCCTCCCGATTTCGAGAGCCGCCCTCTGTGTGGATCGCACGCGCACTGAACTACTTCTCAACTAGCTATGGACAA
Source organism: Myxococcota bacterium (assembly GCA_025453525.1). Lineage (GTDB taxonomy): Bacteria > Myxococcota_A > Polyangia > JAAYKL01 > JAAYKL01 > JALOQD01. The sequence continues at coordinate 3,839 of JALOQD010000125.1, read as the reverse complement.
GCCACAGGAGCATGAGCTAAACACGGAAGCCGAAAGCAGATGAGCACGCACCACGAGCACTTTGTGAGTCCTTTCGAGCCCAAACAACGGCTTTTGATGATCGTAGGCAATTACGGGTCGGGAAAGACCGAGGTGTCGGTGAATCTCGCCCTGCACCTGCGCCGCCGCGGAGCTGCGGTGTCTATCGCGGATCTCGACGTGGTCAATCCCTATTTCCGCTGCCGCGAAGCTCAGGTTCTGATGCGCCAGGCTGGTGTGCGCGTGGTGCTTCCGCCTGGAGCGCAACAGCAGGCGGATCTGCCCATCGTGGTGCCCGAGATCAAGGGCATGCTCGAGCCCGAGGAAGGGTGCTACTCGCTCTTCGACGTGGGCGGCGACCCAGTGGGCGCAACGCTGTTGTCCTCGCTCCACGAAGCCTTGGGCGCAACCCCCTACTCTTTGATGCAGGTGATCAACGCCCGGCGTCCATTCACGAACACCGTGGACGGTTGCCTCAAGATGCAAGAAGGTCTCGAGAACGCCTCTCGTCTGAAAGTGACCGGGTACATCGTAAACACGCACCTCATCGCCGAGACCACCGCCGAGGTGATCCTCGACGGTTTCGAGCTGACCCAAAAAGTGTCACAGCGCTCGGGGCTTCCGATCGAGATGGTGACAGCCATGGGCGCCCTCGCCGATGATCCGCGGATTATGGCGCTGCCCGCGCCGCTGTTTCGCCTCGAGCGGGTGATGCTGCCGCCCTGGTTGCAACAGGAGATGAAAGACGATAGCAAAGACGCCGAGCCAGTACCGGCCAGCAGGCCGAAACCGCTCTTTGCGTCGTAGGAATTTGTAAGGAGAAGACCATGCCGAAAATCGACGTGATGGTCGAGCGCTGCAAAGGTTGCGAGAGATGCAACGAAGCCTGTCCGCAGCAAATCGTCAAGATGTCCTTGAAGTTCAACGCCAAGGGATACAAGTACGCGGTCCTTGCGGATCCGCCGCGCTGCATCGGCTGTAGGATGTGCGCGATCTCTTGTCCTGACTCGGCAATCGAAGTGTGTATCGAAGGCGCCCAGTACGAGTTCTTCGCGTACTAAGCAAGGAGTGGGCTGATGGCGAAAGTGCTCATGAAAGGGAACGAGGCGATCGGCGAGGCCGCGATCCGCGCCGGCTGCGTGCATTTCTTCGGCTATCCAATCACACCCCAGAGCGAGGTGCCAGAATACCTGGCCAAGCGGTTGCCGGAGGTGGGTGGCAAGTTCGTGCAGGCCGAGAGCGAGGTGGCGGCCAGCAACATGATTTACGGCGCCGCGGGCGTGGGCATGCGCGTGCTCACCACGTCTTCCTCGCCGGGCATCAGTCTCATGGCCGAGGCCATGAGCTACATCGCCGCCTGCGAGCTGCCGGTGGTGGTGGTCAATATCATGCGCGGCGGTCCGGGACTCGGCGGAATCCTGCCAGCCCAGGGAGACTACCTGCAGGCCACCAAGGGCATGGGCCACGGCGACTTCGACCTCATCGTGCTCGCGCCATCCTCGGTGCAAGAGGCCGTGGACTTGACCATCAAGGCGTTCGAGCTGGCCGAGAAGTACCGTAACCCGGTCATGGTCATCGGCGACGGCATGATCGGTCAGATGATGGAGCCCGTGAGCTTCCCCGATGTCGAGATCGGCCCGCCCCTGAAGCCCGGCGACTGGGCGCTGACCGGCTGCGTAAACCGCAAGCCGCGCATCATAACCTCCCTGTATCTCGACGCCATGGACCTGCATAACCACAACGTGCACCTCAAGAAGAAGTTCGCGGTCATCACCGAGCACGAGCAGCGCCACGAGGCGTACAACTGCGACGGCGAGTACGACGTGCTCGTCACCGCGTTCGGCATGATGGCCCGCATGTGCAAGACCGCCATCGACACCCTCGCGGCCGAAGGCATCCAAGTCGGTCTGTTCAGGCCCATCAGCCTCAAGCCCTTCCCCTATGAGGCGTGCAAGAACGCCATGCTCAAGGGCAAGCGCGTCCTCGATGTGGAGATGAACATGGGCCAGATGATCGAAGACGTGAAGCTCGCGGGCCTAGGCGCCCGGCAAATCGACTTCTTCGGTCGCGCTGGGGGCGTCATCCCGTCGGTGGAAGAGGTGATGAACGAGATCCGCGCCTGCCATGCCAAGGCCAAGGAGAAGAACCCATGAAGAAAGTCTTCGCCTTCACGGACGGCCTGACCCGGCTGCCGACCCACTACTGCCCAGGATGCACCCATGGCGTCATTCACCGCATGATTGGCGAGATCATGGTGGAGCTCGGCATTCGCGAGCGCACGGTCGGCATCGCGCCCGTGGGCTGTTCCGTGCTCGCTTACAAGTACTTCAATTGCGATATGTTCGAGGCCTCTCACGGTCGCGCACCGGCCGTGGCCACGGGCGCCAAGCGAACCCGACCAGACCTCATGCTCTTCACCTATCAAGGCGACGGCGATCTCGCCTCCATCGGCATGGCTGAGATCATCCACGCGGCCAATCGCGGCGAGAAGTTCACCACCATCTTTGTCAACAACGCCATCTACGGCATGACCGGCGGCCAAATGGCGCCAACCACCATGCCGAGGCAGCGCTCCACCACGACGCCCGCAGGACGCGATCCGGCCGAGTGCGGTTTCCCGATCCGCATGGCCGAGCTGCTCACCACGCTCACGACCCCGGCGTTTATCGCCCGCGTGTCCAGCCACACCGCGGCGCAGAGCGTGCGCGCCAAGAAGGTGATCAAGGAAGCGTTCGAGCACCAGATGGCTGGCACATGCTTCACCTTCGTGGAGGTGCTCTCTATCTGCCCGACCAACTGGGGACTGTCTCCCAAGGAGTCCAACCGGTGGCTCGAGCGCGAGATGATGCCCTACTACCCGCTCGGCGTGTTCAAGCGGCCGCAGGAATCGACCGGAGGCGACCATGGCAAACACTGAAGTCTTGATGGCTGGCTTTGGCGGTCAGGGCATGCTCCTGTCGGGCAAGCTCCTCGCATATGCCGCCATGTACGACGGCAAGGAAGTCAGCTGGCTGCCGTCCTATGGCCCGGAGATGCGCGGCGGCACGGCCAATGTAACGGTCGTGATTTCAGACAAGCCCGTGGGCTCGCCCTACATCATCGAGCCGTCGGCGCTGCTCGTGATGAACGGGCCGTCCCTCGAGAAGTTCGGAGCCAGGGTCAAAAAGGGAGGCCTCATTGTCATCAACACCTCGTTGGTGGCGGTCGCGTGCGAGCGAACGGATGTGACGGTGGTGTACGTCGACGCCGGCGGGCTCGCAGTCAAGGCTGGGGCTGCCCGCGCCGCGAACATCGTCATGCTCGGCGTATACGTCGGCTACAGCGGCATCGTCTCCCACGATCTCGCGGCCAAGATGATCGAGAAAGAGTTCGCCGAAAAGGCCAAGTTCATCCCGGCGAATCTCGCGGCGTTCGAGGCAGGTTACAGCGCAGGGGTGGAGAGCCGCAAAGGAGGCGCTTAAATGACACCGGTCGTCGACATGACCAAGGTCGAGGCGATCCTGGCGCGCTACCCCAAGGGCGAGGCCTGCCACGCGATCCATCTTCTGCAAGACATCCAAGACGGTTTCGCCTATCTGCCAGGCGAGGCTCTGCGCGCCGCTGCTTCGCACCTCGGCACGAGCCTTCCCCGCGTCTACCAGATGGCGACGTTTTTCGAGGCGTTTCATTTGGAGCCGCGCGGCAAGCACATCTGCACGGTGTGCATGGGGACAGCGTGTCATGTGCGCGGGGCCCCGAAGCTCGTGGACCAGTTGGAGAGGGATCTGAAAGTGAAGAGCGGCGGGACGACAGCGGACATGATGTTCACGGTCGAAGAAGTG
>JALOQD010000002.1 GCA_025453525.1 Myxococcota bacterium | reverse complement strand
TTGGTCCGGGCTGCCTGGACGTAGGCTTCGTAGCCGCCCACGACGTCGAATAACTCGAGCATGGAAGCTGTGGTTAACCACTTGGGCGCCGGTTCCTCAAGGGCATAGAAACGATGGCTCGTCCAGCGGAACTGCCTGGGCCGCACCACCAGCCTCGCCTTGAAAAGTGGTTCGGCATCAACGCATATCCGTGCACCTGCACCGCGAACCGCCTCGGAAGCTCGGCCAGGATGTCGAGGAAAAGGGAGCCGTGCCGCGCGACCCGAAACACGACCTCACGTCGCGCGCCGCGGCTCATGACGTGATGGCGAGCACCAGGGAAGTCTTCTCTTTGGGGTCTTGGCATGGCGATGGTCTAGCATCGGAAATCAGCAATTGGAAGTGCCTGACACCTTCGCCGACACCTTCGCCCTTCGCCCCACCTTCGCCGGGAAAGCCGGCAACCTCTACATCATGGACACCACGAGGGATGAACGGTTAAGGATGCGTCACATCAATGGGACACAAGACTCATGGGTGCGTCACATCTCGCTATTTGAGTCACAGAACTGGTTTTCCAACGAGGCCGCCCTTTGGGAGAAAGTGCTTTATTATCTAATTTTTTTAGGCTTTTCGAGCTCGTCGGATAGGACATGATAGGGCTTGATAGTTCCTGGCACCATTCTTGCTTTCGGGAAAATATGGAACAGCACACGCTGCTCCAATGGCTTCTTAACAATGAAGGAAACCGAAAGGAAGTCCAATGCCATCAATCCCCCGGTCAATGTGGTTTGTCGGATTGTTATGCGGAATGTTAATGTTATGCGCATGCGAAGGGATAGACGACGTTGACAGCCATGATGATGCGGCCAAAAATCCCACCATCACCGACGGCATTGTGACAAGCGGATACCCTTCAGTGGGGCTATTGAGTGGCAGTTGTACAGCGACTCTCGTCGGCAAGCGCTCCGTTCTCACGGCGGCTCATTGTGTAACGAACGGCGGACGGGCCACGTTCGTCGTTGGGGGAAACACCTACTCATCTTCTCAGGTATTTGCGCATACCAGCGGCGATATTGCCTTGGTCGTCTTGAGTAGGGATGTATCCAATGTCAATCCTTCTCCATTGAACACCTCAACGCCTAAGGTCGGACAGCGCCTTACTCTGGTCGGCTTTGGACAAACGAGCGAAACCGGTGGAGGGTTCGGAACCAAGAGAAAGGGAACGAATACAATCGACAAGGTTGACTCAGAGCTTATCTATTTTCGCGGGACCGGCAACGGTACCAGTAGCAACTGTTATGGTGATTCAGGTGGCCCGGCATTTGTCGTTCTGAATAACCAAGAGGTCGTGGCTGGTGTGACGTCGGGCGGAAGGGAACCGTGTGGGACCTATGCTTGGGACACCCGCGTCGATGTGTTTGTGGAATGGTTGAAGCAAAAGTCCAACGGGGACGTTGTCATCGGCGGGACTGGGACTGACCCAGGGACCTGTGCGGACAAAACTGGCTTCGTCGATGCCGGTGGCTACAAGTGCACTGATTGGGTCGGCTACGATTGCACGCGGGCTTCAGAGGACGATGGCTACACCGCGGCCCAGGAAGCCAGCCTCCTGGCCAACTGCAAAAAGAGCTGCAATCAATGCTCGACGACCACCGATCTCTGCCCCACCGATCCCAACAAGACCCAGCCTGGCCAATGCGGCTGCGGCACTCCGGATACGGACAGTGACAACGACGGCGCTGCGAACTGCAAGGACAGTTGCCCGAGTGATCCGAAGAAGACCGCGCCGGGTCAATGCGGTTGCGGCGTGGCAGAGGGAACCTGCAGCGTGACGTGCGCAGACAACGCCAGCTTCGTCGATGCCCAAGGCTATAAGTGCTCGGGCTGGGTCGGCTACAATTGCACCAGGGCAGCAGAGGACTACGGCTACACCGCGGCCCAGGAAGCAGCCATCCTCGCGAACTGCAAAAAGACCTGCAATCAATGCTCGACGACCACCGATCTCTGTCCCAACGACCCCAGCAAAACCGAGCCCGGCGTGTGTGGCTGTGGTGTCCCTGAGGGAACGTGCGGCCCCAGCAGTGGGATCAAGCATATTGCCACAACAAGAGTCTATGACCCCAACGGACAAGGCTTAACCATCGCTCGTCCGTCAGGCAGCCAGGCCGGTGATTTGCTCGTTCTCTTCTTGCATCGGACCGATGGCGATTTGCCCTTGAGGGTCTCTGGTTGGTCGAGGGCAGGGGAATGTCTCAAAGAGGACAACGGATATCAGTGTTCGACCGCCAACGAATGCACGTCCTGGAGTGATTCCAGCCATACCTTCTGCGATACTTTTGCAGGCGGTCTCGGCGGCCATGACCTTGGTCAAGTTGTTTTCTATAAGACCGCGGGCTCCAGTGAGCCGGGTTCCTATACGTTCAACCTGAACAAGGGCTCGTCTGGCGAACCGGGTTGGGCTTTCCTCACGGCGCTGCGCGGCGCGGCCACGACAAGCCCGGTTCGAAGCCTCGCAAACAAGGGCTGCGATAACGACGTGCACAGCAAGTTCCCGTCAGTCTATGGACAGAGCGGCGATATGCTTCTGTTGTCCCAAGCTTTTGACGACGCTGTCTCCCAGTCCACATTCGGCGCTCCGTCTGGTACCAGCCTCTTTGGATATGTCACAGGCGAACGCCAATATGTCAGTGCGGCGGACCAAAACAGCAGTTTGGAGAACGACGAAACAGGATTCCTTTATGGCGCGAAGCTCACCTCGACTGGTGACACGGGTACTAAGACAACCACAGGAGGGGGTGCCTCGAGTTGCAAGGATGCGTTGATATCTCTCACGATAAAGCCCCAATGATGAGGTTCCTGGTGCCATAGATTCATCTGCCTGTGCCTGCCCCCTAATAGCCTCCTCATAAACGCGACTTAGACCCAAGGGCCTCCATCCAACGCGAAGCGCTGACTTGATACCGCATGCTCGGGATAAAAAAGCGGCGTCCGCGCGCCCAGGTTTCGTGACAATCCCTTGAGCTGTCGGTGGTTCGAACATGAAGGTGCTAAATGTCCTCGTCAATAGCAGTGCCCGCAGCGGGATTCGATTGACGACCGTCAAATCGGGCGACCCCTCATCGGGCCGCCCTTCACGGGGTGTCGATCAGCGGGAGAGGATCACTTCGCGTTGCGGGGATCGCGCTTGATGAGGTCTTCGACCACAGCCGGATCGGCCAGTGTCGAGGTGTCGCCGATGGTGCCGAGGTCGTTCTCGGCGATCTTGCGCAGGATGCGGCGCATGATCTTGCCCGAGCGGGTCTTGGGCAGGCCGGGCGCCCAGTGGATGACGTCTGGGCTGGCGATCGGGCCGATCTCGTTGCGGACGTGAGCCACGAGCTCCTTGCGCAGCGCGTCGGTGTACTCCTTGCCGACGATGAGGGTCACGTAGGCGTAGATGCCCTGTCCCTTGATCTCGTGCGGGTAACCGACCACGGCGGCCTCGGCGACCGCGGGGTGGGACACGAGAGCGCTCTCGACCTCGGCGGTGCCCATACGATGACCAGAAACGTTGATCACGTCATCGACGCGACCGGTGATCCAGTAGTAGCCGTCCTCATCGCGGCGGCATCCATCGCCGGTGAAGTAGTAGCCCTTGAACATATCGAAGTAGGTCTCTTCGAAGCGGTTGTGATCGCCGTAGATGGTGCGCATCTGGCCTGGCCACGGCTGCTTGATCGCGAGGATGCCCTTGGCCTCCGTGTCGGTTTGCTCCACGCCCTGCTCGTTGAGCACGGCCGGGACGACGCCGAAGAACGGCAGGGTGGCTGAACCGGGCTTGGTGCCCCACGCGCCAGGGAGCGGGGTGATGAGGATGCCGCCGGTCTCGGTCTGCCACCATGTGTCAACGATCGGGCATTGCTCATGACCGATGTTCTTGTGGTACCACATCCACGCCTCGGGGTTGATGGGCTCGCCCACCGAGCCGAGGAGCCGCAGGCTCTTGAGGCTGTGCTTGGCCGGCCACTGATCGCCCTGGGCCATGATGGCGCGGATGGCAGTGGGGGCGGTGTAGAACTGCGTGACCTGGTGCTTGTCGACAACCTGCCAGAAGCGGTCGGGCTCCGGGTAGTTCGGGACGCCCTCGAACATGATCGAGGTGGCGCCGTTCTGCAGCGGGCCGTACACGATGTAGGAGTGACCGGTCACCCAGCCGATGTCCGCGGTGCACCAGTACACATCGCCATCATGATAGTCAAAGATGTATTTGTGGGTGACGGCCGTGTAGACCATGTAGCCACCGATGGTGTGCAGCACGCCCTTGGGCTTGCCGGTCGAGCCAGAGGTGTAGAGCATGAACAGCGGATCCTCGGCGTCCATGGGCTCGGCTGCACACTCGGGGGAGGCCTTGGCCATCTCGTCGTTCCACCACGTGTCGCGGCCAGCCATCATCGGCACTTCCAAGCCCGTGCGCTTCACGACGATGACCTTCTCGACCTTGACGCCCTGCTTCATCGACTTGTCGGCGGCGAGGTCGGCGTTGGTCTTCATCGGGACGTTGTTCTTGTTGCCGCGCAGACCCGTGTCCTGCGTGATCACGATCTTGCAGGTGGAGTCGACGATGCGGTCGGACAGAGAGTCGGGCGAGAACGCGCCGAACACGATCGAGTGCACTGCGCCGATGCGGGCGCAGGCGAGCATGGCCACGGCCAGCTCGGGGATCATCTGCATGTAGATGCTGACGCGATCGCCCTTCTTGACACCGTTGGCCTTGAGGACGTTGGAGAACCTGCAGACGTCGGCATGCAGCTCGCGGTAGGTGATCTTGCGGGAGTCCGTGGGGTCGTTGCCTTCCCAGAGGATAGCGACCTGGTCGCCGCGCTGGGCGAGGTGACGGTCGAGAGCGTTCACGGTGATGTTGGTCTTGCCGCCCTGGAACCACTTGATGTCGATCGGGCCCTTGGTCCGGTCGTAGTTCCAGTCGCAGACCTTGTCCCACTTCTTGAACCATGTGAACTTCTCGGCTTCTTCGCCCCAGAAACCAGCGGGATCTTTGATCGAGTAGTCGTACATTTTCTTGTACTGCTCGTAGCTCTTGATCCAAGCTTTCTCACGGAACTGGGGATTCGGCTCGAACATCTTGTCTGCCATTTGGAATGCTCCTTTTGTTGACTCTCTCAAGTGGGCGGCCACTGTTTTAGCACACCCGTTGTCCGCGTCGAGCGCGAGCCTCGTCCACTACGCGAGGTGCGCATTTTTCTCTCACAAAGGATCAGGCTTTGGCTGGCGGCTTCATCATGAGCATGATGACCGCGCCGACCATGCAGGCGATGCCCGTGGGGATGAACGCCCACATCCAGGCCTTGGCATCGCCCATCATACCACCGAGGATCGGGCCGACGATACCAGCCACGCCGTAGGCCATGAACACCATCGGGTAGTTGGAGCCCACGCTCTTATTGCCGTAGAAGTCGGCTGTGATGGCAGGGAACAGCGCCAGGGAGCCGCCGAAATTGAAGCCGATGATGGTCGCGCCGAGGTACAGTCCGCCTGCGGTGTTCCCGATGAAATACATGGCGATCATCATGCAGCCCTGCAGGGCGAGCATGACGAGAATGGAGTTGCGCCTACCGAGCTTCTCGGAGATGGCGCCCCACGAGGGACGTCCGAGACCGTTGGCCAGCGCGTAGAAGAGCCCCATGGCCGTACCGGTCACGACGTCAGCGGCCTTGAGCTCCATGCCCCCGCCGGTCAGGGCGTCAGTGCCGAACAGCTTGATGATGCCGATGACCATGAGGCCGGCCGCGGAGCTGAACAAGAAGGCCGCGAACAGACCCCAGAACTGGCTGGTGCGAATCATCTCACTGATGGAGAAATCAACGACGCCCGTGCTCACGCCAGCCTTGGGCGCTGGCGGAGTCCATCCTTGCGGCTGCCAACCGGCCGGAGGATTCTTGAAGACCAGGGCGGCCAGGGGCACGAGAACCGCGAACAGGACGCCGTACAGACGGAACACCTGCGGCACGGTCCAGCCATCGCCGAACAAGCCGGTCCAACCAGGGGTCAGATTCACTTCGCCGAATTTGAAGCCAGAGGTGAGCTTGACCCAAATGAGGGCGCCGAAACCAAAGCCCATGACCGCCAAGCCCGTGATGAGTCCCTTCTTGTCCGGGAACCACTTCACGCACACCGCGATGGGGCACACGTACGCGATGCCGATCCCGAGTCCACCGAGGACGCCCACGCCGATGAGGATGCCCCAGAAGTCGGTCCACACGCTGGCGAGCAAATAGCCGAGCCCCAGGACGATACCTCCGGTAATGGCCACGATGCGGGGGCCGGCCTTGGCCTGCCACTTGCCGGCGATGAGAGCCATGGCAACGGCGAAGAAGGCGATGCCCATGGAAAAGATCACTTGGGTCTGGGTCTTGGTGAAGAGGAAGGCGCCGTCAAGCGCCGTGAGCTTGCCGGTGAATGCGCTCCACGCATAGATGGCGCCCAGGCACAACTGCACGACGATGGCGCCCATCACGATAACCCAACGGTTCGGGACTCTCTCAGCCATTTTTTTTCCCTCTGTAGCAGGTTAGGGCTCTTAGCACTGAACAATAATTACAAATCGCCCTTGTTCTTAGAGGATCGCAGAGAGGCTCCCCATGATCTGCGTCATGCTGGCAAAGAAAGACGGGGATCGCGCGGCCCGAAGGGGGGCCTCCCTACTCAAACAACTCGGAACCCGTCGGTTTCGGAAGCGGGACAGGCGTGGGCTGCGGCGCAGGACTGCGACCCAGCAAAAGGACAATGACCACGATTAAAAGCACCAGCACCGCCACCCCCAGTCCGATGACGAGGCCCTTGCCCATCGAACCCGACATCGGAGGAATGAGAGACTGATGAGACGCAGCGGAGCCGTCGCTGCCCACTGTGATCCTCACAGAGCCCGAATCCATGGGACGGCTGGGCAGAACAGTCGAGGATGTGGTCGGCGCAAAGGCGAGCAGGGCCTCGCCGAACTCGCGCGTGCTCTGGTAGCGCTTCTCCTTGTCCTTTTCGAGCGCCCGAGCCACCACGGCGTCGAGGGACGACGGCAAACTGAGCTCTGGCAATCTCTGGCTGATGGGAATGGGCGCCGTGTAGATGTGATGCGCGATGTACTCCATCGGCTTGCACTTGGGAAAGGGCAAGCGTCCGGTGACGAGCTCATAGAAGATGAGACCAGCGGAGTAGATGTCCGAACGCCAGTCGAGAATCTCGCCGCGCGCCTGTTCTGGAGACATGAACTCCGGCGTACCGAACACCATGCCCTCCTGAGTGAGGACCATGGAGCCGGGCCTCGGCTTGGTCTCCTGCACCTTGGCCAGGCCGAAGTCGAGCACCTTGGGAAAGTCCGGGATGCCGCCCTGGGTGGTCAGCAGCACGTTCTCGGGCTTGAGATCCCGGTGCACGATACCCACCGAATGCGCTTCTTCGAGGGCGCTGAGCACTTGAATCATCACGTTCGCGCCCCGCGGCAACGGCATGGGGCCCTCTCTGCGCACGTGATGCGCGAGATCCACGCCGGCCAAGTACTCCATGACGATATAGAGCTGGTTGGTCTCCTCGAGGTGACCGTAGAGAAAGACCCTCACCGTATTCGGATGCGACAAGCGGCTCATGGCCCGGGCCTCGCGGCGAAACCGAGAAACGAGGTCTTGTCTCGAAGCGAGCTTGGAATGCAGAATCTTGATAGCTACCAAGCGTTCCATGGCCGGCTGCTCGGCCTTGTAGACCTCTCCCATGCCTCCACGACCGATGCGCTCGACAATTCGAAACTGCCCCAGCAGTTCTTTCCCGATGAGATCCTCTGACATAGTGATAAAGGTATACTACCGTTTCGCCAAGGCGACGATAAAAACGACTCTGTCCATGCACGAGACAAACAGCGCCCATAGCCGCCTGCCCTTTGCCGTTCCCCAAAGAGATGGGGACACTCTCGCAGCGCGGAGCTGGGTCAAGTTCATACTCAAAGAGGATCTGCGACTGCATGCTCTCGAAGCCGCCCTAGGAGTGAGCGCCAAGCTGCGCTGTGCTTCTCCAACGCAGGAGCATGAGGAAGCCGAAGCAGGGCCCTTCTTCGCCCTGCGCATCGGTGATGACCGCAAGCGCGCTGTGCTGCACCTGCCCCAAGGAACAGCCTCGTTCCTTTCGCGCAGAGCCCTCGGTCTCGACCACAGCCGACCTTACTCCTTGTCGCCAGTGGAGCTGGGTGGCTTGATGTTCGCCCTCGATCGATTGGCCGCAGACGTCACCCACGCTCTCGAACAGGCCGCGATCATCACCGGCCCTCTTTGCGACGCCGAGCAAGCCCGGCAGTATGTCCGAAGCGAGCGCCTGTGCCGGCTGTGTTTTTGTCTCGAGCTCGGCGCTACGCCCTTTGCCTTGAGCCTGTGCCTCAACGCACCTCTGACCGCGGCTCCGAACCCGCCCATTTCCCCCGCGCCTGCCTGGGTCGCGAGCCTGCCCGTGCTCCTCACCCTAGAAGTGGGAGCGAGCGCCATCGACGCGAGCTCCCTGCGAGAGCTCGAAAAGGGCGACTTTCTGACCCTCGACTCATTGCATCATCCGCAGCGCTGTCTGCCAGGCAGCAAAGCCAGGCTCCACGCCGGTCGATTTTCGTTGCCCATCGAGTGGCGGAGCGCCTGTGCCCTCCGCATTGCGCCCCGCCCTTGGACCCTTTCCCCCGAGGTTGCCATGAACGAGAAACAGGCAGAAACGAGCCAGCCCAAGGCTCACGAGCTCATAGAGCGCCACCCCGTCGCCGCCCTAGCCAGCGACTTGCCGGTAGATGTCCGCGTGGAGTGCGGACAACTCGAGCTCACCGTGGCCGAGGCGAGCAGGCTGCGACCAGGAGACGTGCTGCGATTGCGAGCGCCCTTGTCCGGCGAGGTGAGCCTCACCGCTGGGGGCCGCCGAATCGGCCGGGGACAACTCGTGGAGGTCGACGGGGAGCTCGCCGTGGAGCTCGTCGAAATCGAGTCGTCTAGCGGTGGCTAAAAAGAAACGCTCAGCCCGAGACCGAGACCCGTGCCCGGACCAAGAGTCGCATTGACCTGCGGCTCGGCAGAAGGGGTGTCCTTGTTTTTCTTCTTTGGCACGAGGTCCACGATGGCCAAGGTAATCGCGGCGAGCGCCGCCGCGCCCGTGACGCCCCACAGGATGTTGGCCGCGAGCATGTCTTCTTTGCCTTGTTCTTTCCACTTGGCAGCTTTGTCAGAATCCTCGTCCTTGACCTTTTCAAACTCGTCGATATCGTTTTGCAGCTTCACGCTGAATACGATGGCCACGGCGCAGGACGCCAAGGTCAAACCCGAGGCGATCCAAAACGGCGCGCGAAGATGCCTCTTCTCTTCGGTCTCGACGCCAGCGGGCAAAGTGGTATCGGGCGCTTCTTCGCCGCTTTCCGTTGTCACAGGGGGGAGGATGGACGGGGGTTTTTCCGTCGTTCCACGCTCAACAGGCAGGGCCTTGAGATCGACACGGGTGGACTTTCCCGGCCGCACCACGGCCTCCATGGAAAGCACCTCGGCGCCATTGGATAGAGCTTTGACCGTGTGAGCACCGGCATCCATTTTCAACCTTATGGGAGGGACGCCTCGGTTCTTTCCATCGACGCTCACCTCGCACGCCGGCAATCCGCACGAGATATCGAGGTGACCGGAAAGATTGGACAGCGCCTTGATGCGCCGCTCCGCGCCAGTTCGACCTTCTGTGTCTTTGGGATCCGAGGTCGCGAGGTACTTTTCGTACATTTCGATGGCATCTGCCGGTCGGTCTGACTTTTCAAAGCATATTGCAACGTTAAGAAGCGTCGCAGGGTGGGGAATCGTCTCGTAGGCGAGCAAGAACGCCTCTGCCGCCTTGGTGAAGTCACCGGAGTCGAACAAGAGCTCGCCCTTTGAGAAATACCCGTAGGCCTTCTGCTTGAGCGCCGAAGCATCCCCGCTTTCCTTGGCTGGCCTCGCTTTCTTTTGGGCCAGGCTCGGCAGGCACATGAACGAGCATGCCAATAGCGCGCAGAAACCCCTGACGATAAATCTACCTTGAATGCTCACTGGTACGGATTCCTCCTCAGTCGTCCTTTCTTCGGGGGAATCTTAGCAGAATTTTTTGACGAGTTCTTGTTCTTGACCTTTTTTCCTCGCGTCCGCTCGATACGCCTCAGCTCTGCGTCCAAGACGAGGTCCGAAGTGGCCTTGAACAGCATCGAGCGCTTGAGGTAACCCTCGGCCTCGATATCGAGGATGTGCTCCGCGTGGTCCGCTGGCAGGACGAGCTTGCCGCTCGTAAGGCTCACTGGATGGCCGTCGAGAGAGAGGTAGTGGCCCACTGCTGGCAAGCCTTTCAAGGTAATGGAGACCTCGGTCGCTGCCAGCATCGCACTGGAAGAATCGGTTCCTTCCAAGGATTCTGCGGCCTGTTCGTGCTTTTCAGTGGGCTGCACGGGTTCGGGCGCAGCTCTTCCATCCCGTTGCATCGTTCCCGACAGGTACGCCGCTGCCGCGATGATGACGATGCCCGCAGGAATGGCCACCGCCATGGCTTTGCGAAAAAGAGCCCGGCGCTTGGATGCCCTCCTGATGCTCGTGCGCGAGGCCCCCGTGAAGGATGAGTTCGCGTCGGTGATATAAGACGGGAGCGGAACCCGAGAGGTCGTCGGCGATCTGCTGAGCCGTTGGGATCCGCTGAGATCCGACTCTCCGCGCTTTCGGCGGTGGGCGCGCATGAGCTCGTCGTGGCGGTTCATTTCATCCCGAAACAAATCCACCATGTGCTTGGAGAGAGCGCCTGCTCCTGCGGGCTCGCCCCTTGCGCGGAGAAACGCCTCGAGCTCCTCTGCCATGGCCTCGGCGTTCTCGAACCGATCGTCGACCGAATAAGCCATGGCCTCGAGAATGATGCGCTCGAGCTCTTCGGGTAGCTCGGGTTTCACCGCTCTGGGTGGAGAAAACTTGCCCTCGACAATGCGCGTCATGCGCTCTGCTGCGCTCGCACCGGGAAACGGATGAGTCCCCGTCGTCAGCACGTACAGCACCACGCCCAAAGAGTAGATGTCACTGCGCCGATCCAGAGCAAAGCCGCGCAGCTGCTCCGGCGACATGTAGGCCATCTTTCCTTTGACGGCGCCAGAGCGCGTGTGGGAGAGCTTGCCCTTGGCCCAGGCGACGCCAAAGTCGATGAGCTTGACATGTCCGCTATACGAGATGAGCACGTTTCGGGGGGTCACGTCCCGGTGCACGAGGCCGAGAACCTCTCCGTCGGGACCGCGCACGTCATGAGCGGCATGCAGACCGCGGCACACCTCTGCGCCGATGAAGGCGATCTGGCCCAAGGACAAAGGCTTCGAAGTCGACTCACCTCTCCGGATGACCGTGCGAAGGTTCTGGCCGAGGACGAGCTCGCCCACCATGTAATAGAGGCCGTCCTCCTCGCACAAAGCGTAGGTCTCGGCCACGTTGGGGTGCTTGATCTGCGCGGCGAGCCGCGCTTCGTCGAAAAACATCTCGAGGAACGCCCGCTCGTTCATGAGGTGCTGGTGCACGACTTTGATCGCCACGAGCTTCTCGAACCCCGCGAGCCCGCCCAACCGCCCAACATGCACCGAGGCCATGCCACCTTGCCCGACCGGATAAACGATATGATACTTGTCTATAATGTCGCGCTGCAACGCGACAGGCGGCAACGTCACCCGCGAGGCAACAGAGGAAGTTATACCAGGGCGATCGTCGGGCATGTTTCGCGCGCGCTCCTAAATCGGATCCTCACAGCACACTCAGACAAGGGGCCACACAAGAAAAATTCCTTTGTCTAACAGGTATTGAACGACTGCGATTGCAAAGGACCTCCCTATGCGCCGGACAAGCGGTCGCGCACGGAAGGATAGTTTATCATCAACACGACCGAAGTCCCCTCGCGAGCCCGAAAAGAAAAATTCGACCCCTCGTGAATCCACGACAAGACGTCTTGGAAAACGATCTTTGACCTCCCGGCATTTGCCTGACCCAGCCTTGAGTGGTAACTTTTCAAGTTCATAGGAGATATTTACGCGTATGGCCGAAGTCATTGGCACAGTTCTCGACGGCAAATACGAAATTGTTCGTCTGCTTGGTGAAGGCGGCATGGGCACGGTTTACGAGGCGCGGCACCTGCTCATCGGCCGAAAATTGGCGGTCAAGTTTCTCCACGCCCAATACGTGACAAGCGCCGAAGTCGTGGCCCGCTTCCAGCGAGAGGCTCAGGCTGCAGCGGCGATTGGCCACGAAAACATCATCGAGGTGACAGACATGGGTGCGGGGCCAGACGGGGCGCCGTACATCGTCATGGAATACCTCAACGGACGGGACGTTAGCCAACTCCTCCAGGACATCGGCTCCCTGCCGGCGGGCCGGGCGGCGTACATTCTCGCCCAGGCGCTCTCAGCCCTGGAAGCCGCCCATCAGGTGGGAATCATCCACCGGGATCTCAAGCCTGAAAACATCTATCTCATCGACAAGCCCACCAGGCCCGACTACGTCAAACTCCTGGACTTCGGCATCTCGAAATTTCGGTCCCTCGAGACCGCGGGCATGAAGGGTCTGACGCAGACCGGCACAGTGCTTGGAACCCCCTACTACATGTCGCCAGAGCAGGCGCGTGGCGACGTGGATCTGACGCCTAAATCCGACATCTATGCCATGGGTGTCATCCTATACCAGATGGTCACAGGGCGCCTGCCCTTCGACGCGCCGAACTACAACGCATTGCTCGTAAAAATCCTCACAGAGGATCCGGTCCCGCCCGAGTCGATCGCACCGCACCTCCCGCCGGACCTCGCGCACACCATCCGCATCGCGATGGCCCGGGAGGCCGATCGCCGCTTCTCCGATTGTATCGATTTCCGCAATCGCCTGATGCCGTTCCTTCCAGGGGTCACAGGCGAGTTCGACATGGAGATGAGCGCCACGTCGCGCAATGTCGTGGCCGTCGCACTCTCCACCGGCACTGGGGCGGCGACTGCGGTTCGCACCGACGCGGCGAATCAGTCCCGCACGGGATTGGGAGCGCGCGCCCAGAGCGAGATCCACCCCGGCACCCCCATGGACTTGACAGGATCCGGCGTCAACGACATGCGCAACAAGCTGCCGCTCATCATCGGCAGTGCACTCGGGGGCTCATTGCTGGTGATCGGCACGGTGGTGGGCGTTTCCATGCTCGGCTCGAGCCCTTCGCAAACGAAAGCGATGGGAGCGGAAACAACCACTCTTTCAACCGATGCCTCGCTGTCTGAGCCCGTCGGCGACAAAGTCCGGCTCCAAATCAGCGTTTCACCCACCGCGGCTCGCATCTTCATCGATGAGGTCGAAGTCGGAGCAGCGCCGTTTATCGGCTCTTTCGCAAAAGACGATGTGCTCCACAAGGTGGAGGTCAAAGCAGACGGCTTTAAAAATACCGCGGCCCTCGTGCGCTTCGATCGCCACCAAGAGCTGTCGTACACACTCGAGAAGGACAGGAGCGCGAAGCAGCCCCCTGACAAGCCTCGCAAAAGCAGCGGCAAGACGCGCAAGATCGAGTCCCAAAAAAGCGGTGGGGAAACAAAAAAAACGGGAAGCAGCCCAAGGCGCAAACCCAAGCGCCGAATCGACGACAACGACCCTTGGAGCTAAGTAGTTTCCATCCCGAAATGGGAGTTTTCCGGCGTCCTTCGGAAAGGCGAGGACTGTTTGAGTTGGATCATTCGATGTTCGAGTTCCGCAGCCTTGGAGAAGGATGCCGGAACTCCCATTTTAAGTGAGCCCTAATGCGATTCGGTCTGTTCTGGCGGGTTTAAAATCGCTCGAATGTGGTTCAGGTCTCTGGAGGTGCGTTCCACCCACTCTCCGCCGAGATCGAGCCGCCGCGCCATTTTGAGCGTGCGTTCCCACTGAAGCACGGCCTTCTCCAGCAGCACGCGCAGCTTGCTCGATAAGACTTCTCGGTAGACCTCGGCCTGCTCCTCGTCGAGATCCGCCGGAATCGGCGCTCCCAGCAGGTCATCCCACAGCTCGCGATACAGGCCGCCGATGCGATAGGCGGCTGCGGCTGCCCAATGCGGGTGCGCGATGCGGATGGCTCTGCTGAACTCCTCCTGTGCGTCGAGGAGCTTTTGACACTTGGCCTCGAGCACGGCTTGCGCTGCATTCTCGTCGGCGGGAAGCGCGATGGACCGCATCTGCGCTCTGCGGATTTCGCCGATGTAAAACTGGGCCATGGCGAGGTAGAAGGAAGAGCTTCCTTCGGGAATGCCCCGGCCGCTCTTGTGGAGCAGCATCGCGTCTTTGAGCCCCACCTCGGCGTCTTCCAGGCGTCCGACTTGTACGAGCAACTCGCCTTTCCTAGCCAGGGTCTCCACCTTATCGACGCCCTCGATGGCCGGCTCCAAGGACAAAAGCCGGTTGAGAGCCGCGATGGCCGCCTCGGGCTGCTGCGCAGCAGTGTAGGCTGCCTGCGCTCTGAAGAGAGCGTCCACGGTGTCCTTGCGATCCGGTCCGCGCGCAAGGAACTGCTCGTAGCTCGCGGCCGCATCTGCCGGCCGTTCGAGCTGTTCGAGACACAACCCACGGTTGAACAGCGCAGAGGAAAGGGTGGACGAATCGGCGAACTCGGCGATGAGCCGTTCATACGCTTGCACGGCCCTGTTGCAATCGCCCTTGGTCAGCGCCGCCGTGGCTTTGTCGAAAAGCCCCTGCGCATCGTACGCGTCGATCTCAAACGAGCCGTCCGCTGTCCGCAGCGCCTTTAGATGCATGGGCTCTACGCCTCGCGGCTCATGCCGCGCCAAGCTCGCGCTCAACGGCGAAGACTCGGGCTTTCCCGCACCGCAGCCGGCAACGAGCAGGGCGATGCAGAGTGCTCCTCGGCTGGTCATGCGCTGCCCACTGCCCCCTAGTTTCCGGTAAGCGCTCGATCCGCGGCCTTGCCGAGCACTGCCGCCACCTCTTCGGAGAGCTCGCGATCTCGGCTGCTCCACTCTCGCGAGTAGCCATGTTGGATGAGCCACAGGACCTGTGGAGCGGCCTTCTTCGGATGAATGCCGACGCTCAGAAGAGCCATGGACGAAACGCCCAGATCGGCAGTCCAAAGGCTCTCCCACGCATCTGCGGTAAAAGCCGAGGGGCGCTTGACCTTGGTGAGCGTCAAAGTTCCCGGCGCTGCCAGGTGCAATTCGAGAAGGGTCTTGATTCCAGAACCAGACAGGATGCGACCGACGACAGACACTGGCCATTGCCCAGCGCAGGCGCGCACCTCCACCGAACCGGAACTCGCAAAACGGGGCATAACGAGAGCCGCTCGATCGGCCTCGAAGTTGCCGATCAAAAAATCGAGAATTTTCTGATCGCGCGCTAGACCGGGCGGATCGTCGAACAGCCTCTCGTACACGCTGAGCATGAGCGCCCCGCGGCGATCGGCGAATCGGCGAAAAGTGCCCCTCTGATCGTTCGAGGGACCATCGAAAAGGGCCAGGAGTCCTCCGTTGGAGCCGCGTTGGTTCATCGCCTTCCCTTCACATTTAGATCCAGTGATGGTGCTTAGGAACAATGACATTGAGAAGCCTCGGGTGCACGCGGATTTCGAAATGATCTGCAGCCGGAAACTCCTCGCCGTCCATCTGAGCTGGCAAGCGCTTGTCGTTGCGGGGTCTGAAAAGCTGAACCTTGATATTCGTCCCCTTAAATATCGGGGTATGGGATACCCCAATTCGGTTGAGCATCTCCTCGGTGAGCGGCATGTGCTTGTGCTGGAGGATGAGCTTACTGGTCCAATCGCGCACGCCTCTGAAAGGCGATATCTCGAACTTCCCGTCCTCGCTCGATGCCGAAAGGTCGACGATCCATTCTCCAGCGTAGACGATGGTGTTGTTGATGAGCAAGTCAGAGAGACTATCGAAGGTGTAGCTCGCGCCATCGACCGTGAGCTCGGCGCTGAAGGTATCGGCCGTGACCCACTGCAGTGCGAACTGCCGGGCCGCAGCGCGCAAGTACACGGCGTGGTCTCGATACATGTCGCGCACGCCCGGCAGCTTTTTGACGATGCCAAGCTCGCGGTTGCGAAAGGCGAGGATCGCGGCTGAAAGGCCCCAGCCCAGCGAATCGAAGAAGACATCGCGCCGCAGCACTCCACCCTGAGGGGAGAGGGCCTTGACCTCGCCGACGTCCATGGGAATCGTGTGGCCAGCGGCAATGGTGTCGATGTTGGTGGAAAGAGCCCGCGCCCCCGAAGAGATCCCAAAGGACTTGCCCTGGTCGTTGGCCGTGCCCGAGGGTAGCATGCCGACCCGCACATCGGGAGACAGCCCTGAGGCCAGGACTCCCTTGGAAACCTCGTTGAACGTGCCATCGCCGCCCAGATAGGCCACGCACCGGAAGGCCTCTTCGGAGATCGCTCTGCTGACCATCTCCGGCGTGCCACGCTCCGGCAAGGTGTGCCGGACATCGTGGAGCAGGCCCTTTTTGTCCATGAGAGCATGGGCCTTGGCGAGCTGAACCGCACCCTTGCCGCTCTTCGATGTGGGGTTGCCCACGAGCAGGATAGGCTGATCGATCCCTGGCAGCGGCCAAGTGCGAACAACGGGACCGGTTTCCTGGCTCTCGCGTCGATGTTTACTCACGTTGACTTGTTTTATCCGATGGCAAGGAGGCTGAAAAGGAATTCGTGGAAGAGCTCCCCTGGGCCGCCTTCTGCAAAGACCTCTCCTGGTACGACTCCCTTAAAGTCCTCTTCTGAATTTTTCCAGGGCCGGTGCGGGGCAAGGATTCGTGAAAGTCCACGCAGCGCGGTACTTTGTAGGCCGACAGCCGACTGCGCAGGAACTCGACGAGCTCTGCCTCGGTGCAGTCGCAACCGGGTCTTGTCACGACCGCTGCGCGGACCGCCTCTCCCCACTTCTGGTCTGGAACTCCGAACACCGCAGCCTCGAGCACCGCGGGATGCTCATACAACGCATGCTCGACCTCAGTGGAATATACGTTCTCGCCTCCGGTCAAAATCATATCTTTCTTTCGATCAACGATGTCCAGGTAGCCTTCGGTATCCATGACCGCGAGGTCTCCGGTCATGAGCCAACCGTCTCGAAAAGCCGCGGCCGTCTCCCCCTCGAGGTTCCAATAGCCCGGTGTCACGGTCTCGCCTCTCACGCGAATCTCGCCCACGGTCTTGCCATCTCGGGGCACATGGCGACCTTCTTCGTCGACGACCTCGAGCGTCACGGCCAAAAGCGGACGTCCGGTTTTCGCTCGTACCCGCAGCTGCTGGCTTTGCGACCATTCTCGCATATGACGCTTGGGCAAGCTCACGGTGAGATACGGGCTCGTCTCTGTCATTCCGTAGGTCTGTGCGTACTCGCAGCCAAACACTTCGATGATGGCCCTGACCACCTCGGGCGCAATGGGCGCGCCTCCACTCAGAAGCAGACGCAGAGTGCGATAGTCGAAGAGCTTCGCGTCGGGATGTTTGACCATGAGGTTGAGCATCGTCGGAACTAAATTGGTCACGGTCACCCCGTGGGTCTCGAACGCGTGGAGCACGGCTCGCGGCTCGAACCGCGGCACCATGACGTGCACGCCGCCGACCCAAGTGATGGCGAAAGTGGCCCAGGCATCGGCGAGGTGGAACATGGGCGCCACATGAGCCCACACATCGGTATCCCGCAGCGACAGCTCACACATGGCGGCCAGGGCATGAACGCACACGTTGCGGTGGGTCAGCATCACCCCTTTGGGACGCCCTGTGGTGCCGCTCGTGTAGTAGAGGTGCGCGACCTCCTCTCCTCGCAGCGCCACGGGTTCGAGCTCGCTAGGGCCGCGGAGCAGCTCTTCGTAAGCCATCGCTCCTTGGCCCCACGAGGAGCCCGCATCCCCAATGGCGAAGAGCCGTGTGCTCGCAGCACCCTGGCCGCCCGACACCACAGCGGTTGTGGCGAGCTCCATGAGCTCGTCGCGAGCGAAAAGAACCTTTGGGCTACAATCGGCGAGCACGGCGCCGAGCTCTCCCGAGGCAGCTCGGACATTGAGCGGAACGAAGATCGCACCTGTTGCAGAGGCCGCATAATACAGCTCGAACATCTCCAGGCTGTTGCGATCGAGAGCTGCGATGCGATCGCCTCGACCGACACCGAGATCGCACAGCGCTTTGGCGAGGCGCCTCACCCTGCCCTGCACCTCCCTGTAGGTCATCCGGCGAGCGCCTTCGACGATGGCGAGGGCCTCTGGATACAGCTCGACCGCCTTTTCCAAAATCATTGTGATATTCAAGACACCTCCGCTAGCGCACCGCGGGAGCGAGCAGGTCGGAAACCGCTTCGACAAGACCGCCTGCGGTGAACGGTTTGCGGACCAAGCGGTCACGCGAGCCGAGCATGCCCACGAGCGCAACCGCATCTGCCGAATAACCGGTGACGAACACCGCTGGAAGCGCAGGAACGCGCTCTCGTAGAACGGTGGCGAGGGAGGTCCCGTCCATGCGCGGCATGGCCACATCGGTCACGAGCAGATCCAACTCCTCACCGAGGATCGCCGCGACATCGAGGGCCTCGAGTCCATCGCTGCATTCGTGCACGACCAGCCCTTGTTTGACCAACGTGCGGGAAATGACCGAACGCACCAAATCGTCATCCTCGACGACGAGCGCGACGCCGACCATGGGAGCGCGCGGTGCCACCGCCACTGGCGTCGAATGGGCTTTGCGCTCGAGGGCCCGAGGAAGAACCAGCCTCACGGTGGTCCCTCTGCCAGTCGCCGTCTCCACCACCACGCGTCCACCGTGCTTGCGCACCACCCCGTACACGACCGCCAGTCCGGTCCCTACGCCCTTACCCGGGTCTTTGGTCGTAAAGAAGGGCTCGAAAAGATGCTCTCTCGCCTTTGGGCATAGACCTGGACCGCGGTCCTTGATAGCCAGGGACACGCACTCGCCCTCCAAAGGTTCCACCGCGTCGTCATATCCTTGCGCGAGATTCGTAACGGCGATATCGATATCCCCACCATCGGGCATGGCTTCGGTGGCGTTCATCACCAGATTGATGAGGCATTGTTCGAGCTGGGCCGGATCCCCATGCACAGGCCAAATCCCCTCCTGCACGTCGACGGTCAGGCGATAGCGCTCGCCAGCGAGGCGCTCCAGCAAGCGCCCTGCTCCTCGCATCAGCTCTGCCAAGTCCAGACGATGCGGCTGGTGAAGCTGCCTGCGGGCAAATGCCAAGAGCTGCCTCGAAAGCGCCTCCCCGCGGTCCGTGGAGACGAGAATCTCCTGCAGGTCGTCGTCTGGAGACTCCCCGCTCGCCACCGCCTCTCGCGCAAACACGGCGAACGAACGGATCGCGGTGAGTAAGTTGTTATAATCGTGGGCCACGGCCCCGGCCAATCGGGCAATGCTCTCGAGTCGCTGCACCCGCGATAGCTCGCCCTCGAGCCGGAGCCGCTCGGTGACATCGCACATGGAAACGATCAGCCCATCCTCCCCAGAGGGCCCATGGATGCGCGAGGCGCTGAGCTGGTAGTGGCCGAGTTGTCCCTTTGCCTGGGGAATACGGGCAACGACCTTGCGGGCAGACGACTCGTCGGCATCCATCGCGGCGAACAGCCTCAACACTGTCGGACGATCATCGGGATGAACGAAGGAAAGGACACGACGACCGACCAGATCCGCTGGATCGAAGCCGACGATCTCCCGCATTTGGGGGCTGGCACAACGCAGCCGACCAGAACCATCGACGATAGCCACCGCATCCGAAACGTGAGCGAGCACGGCCTCGAGATAGACTGGATATAAATCGGAATGCACCACAAGGCCATGTCGGCTCATATCAGCCTCGTGGCCGCCCGACAGGAGGCGCGCGGTGAACAAAGGAGGCTTCTGCTAGGCATTGCGCTTGCGGAACTCAGCCATGAACGCAGCGAGCCGCTCTGCGCCGGACACAGGCATGGCGTTGTACATGGACGCGCGGCATCCACCCACCGAGCGATGTCCCTTCAGACCGCTCATCTCCGCCTTGCTCGCCTCGTCCAAGAACTTCTTTTCAAGCTCCTCTGAGGGCAGGCGAAACACGAGGTTCATGCGCGAACGGGACTCTTTGTCGACAGGGCAGCGGTACCATCCGTCGGAATTGTCGACGGCATTGTATAGGATGTCGGAGCGCTGGATCGCCAGAGTCTCCATGCCCTTGAGACCTCCGTTCTCCTTCACCCAGTCGAGGAACAGCTTCATCATGTAGATGGAGAAGACCGGCGGTGTGTTGTAGAGCGAAGCCTCGGGTGCGTGCGTCTGGTACGACAGATACGCAGGCAAGCTGTCCTTGCTCCGCGCCAAAAGCTCCTTGCGAATGATCACCACGGTCGCCCCTGCTGGCCCGAGGTTCTTCTGGGCACCTGCGTAAATGAGCCCGAACTTCGCGACATCGATGGGACGTGACATGATGTGAGAGGACATGTCTGCCACGAGCGGCACCGCGCCGGTGCTCGGATACTCGCTCATTTCGATGCCGCCAATGGTCTCGTTACTGGTGATGTGCAAGTAAGCCGCATCCGCGCTGGGCTTGATTTCGTCTAGGCGGGGCATGCGCGTGAACTTGTTCGCCTCGTCCGTCCAGATGACCTTTACGCTGCCGAGCTTCTTGGCATCCGAGATGGCCTTTTTTGCCCATGCGCCTGTGTTGACGAACTCGGCGGTCTTGCCCTCGACCATCAGGTTCATGGGCACCATGGCAAACTGCAGCGTGGCGCCGCCCTGGAGGAGCAGGATGTCGTGGGTCTGCGGAACGTTGAACACCTCTCGCAAACCCGAGAGCGCGGCCTGGTGCACGGCGTCGTATTGCTTGCCGCGATGGCTCATCTCGAACAGGGACATGCCGGCGCCCTGGTAGTCGACAAACTCCGCTTGCGCCTTTTCGAGGGCGGAAAGCGGCAGGGTGCAGGGACCAGCGGCAAAATTGAAAATGCGCTTGGACATGTGGGTACTCCTCACTTCTTTCCGGTGAATTCTTCGAAAATCTGGACGCAGGTGTCGCCGATGCGCAGAAGGTTCTCCTTGCTCGACGCGCCGACATGCGGCAGTAGGACTACGTTTGGAGCTTTTGTGAGAGGCGTGTTCTCCGGCGGGTCCGAATACCAAACGTCGTTGCCATACCCTGCCACATGCCCGGATTCGAGCGCGGCGACGAGGTCTTGCTCGATAACACACTTGCCGCGGCCCGTATTAATCAGGATCACGCCCTTTTTCATCTTGGACAACGTGTCCTTGTTAATCATGCCGCGAGTATCATCTGTCAGCGGCGTGTGCAACGAGATGTAGTCCGACTTGGCCAACAGCTCCTCGAAGGTCACCATTTGCGCGTGCTCTGAAGCAGAGACAAATTTGTCATAGGATATGACCTTCATGCCAAAAGCCCGGGCGCGCCTGGCGACTTCCGTCGCAATGCGGCCTATGCCAATGAGCCCTAGCGTCTTTTCAAACAACTCGGTGCGTTTGATCTCTTTCTTGCGCCACTGGCCATTCACCATGCCCTCGTGGCCGTAAACGATTTTGTTCGGCACGGCCAACATGAGCGCCATGGCGAGCTCAGCCACGGCCACCGACGAAGCCTCAGGCGTGTTGCGAACTTCGATCCCCTTGGATTTGGCATAGGGAACATCAATGTTGTCGACACCTACGCCGCCGCGGATGATGAGCTTCAGATTGGGTGCTGAATCGATGAGGGCTTTGTCACCCTTGGTCTTGGAGCGGATAAGGACCGCTTCGGCCTGTGGGAGCTGGGCCATATCCTCGAACACTTCGCCGAATTTCTGCAAGCGACCCGGTAGAGATGAATCAAACGCATCGCAAATGAGGATTTTCATAGACTTCCTCCAATGGTTAGGTCGTCCGCCTGGCGACGGGACGCGGTTTCTCATGGAAACGAAGCGGCTATATAAAATGGGCAAATTAAAAGAGCAATACTCGAGACCCGCTCTGCCGCCAACAAACCCCAACTGTGCCTGTCGAATGTGAAGGCTTCCTCGTCCGACCGAAGGCATCCACAGGCTTTTATCCGGTCTTCCATGCGCAGCTGCACTGCTGAAAAAACTGATGGACAACAGCAGTTTTGCCAAACCCCCCAAAAATGAAATGTCATAAATGAAAAATCCCATTGACAGCCATGTACGCCAGAGTTAAAAAAGACGGGTAACGGCGGACTCGCCCCCAGATGCCCCCCCACATCCACGAGTTCGCCGTTATTTTTTTCCAAAAAATATCGCCCTACGAATTTAGAGCTCCAAACCGCAGGGCGACACCCCGGCGCTCCGGCCGCGTGCGGAGCGTCGCTATATCTTCGAGGGTTCGAAAATCACTTCGTGCGGCCCACCAGGAGTCGCTTGATCTTGAAGATGAGCTCAGAAAAATTGAACGGCTTGTCGAGGTATTCATCTGCGCCGTAGAGTGGCGAGGTCATCTCATTGAGGCTCGAGCCGATGCCTGTGAGCATGATGATGCCCGTACCGGCGAGTTCCGGATCCTGGCGAATGGCCCGACAGACCTCCCAGCCATTCTTTCGCGGCATCATGACATCGAGGATGACGACATCGGGTCGCACAGCTCGGATCTCCTTGAGCGCTTGCTCGCCGTCCGATGCCGTGGTGATCTCGCAGTTGAGGTCGCCGAGCCGCTTGAGCAGAATGCCAACGAGCTCAGGGTCGTCATCGGCGATGAGCAAGCGCGGTCGTTCTCGCGTCTGTTCCATTATCGTGGGCCTTTTTTTCAATTCCTCGCCGCCCCAACTCATTCGCTGGGTCGACCGTTTGGTTCGCGTCATAAACAAATGCGCAAAACGGGCCGAATTGTCAATGGATTTCGCCAGAAGCCGCTCGAGCTCGAAGCCATTGACATGCAGCCCACCGAGGATACGATGCCGCTTGTGAACGCGACTTCCGAGCCTGCTTGCGCCCTTCTCCCCGAAGAACTGGTCGAGCTCCTTTCGACCATGGGGCAGCCTTCCTATCGAGCCCGACAGATTTTTACCTGGATCCACAAAAAGGGGTGCTGCGATCCCTCGGCCATGTCGAACCTGCCCCATCCCTTGAGGGAGGCCATCGGGAGCCTAGGAACCTCTTTTCCCGCACAGGTCGGGGAGAGTCTCGAATCCTCGGACGGCACCCGCAAGCTCGAGATCAAGCTCGCCGATGGCCGCTCCGTCGAGACGGTCCTCATTCCCGAGGGAAACAAGCTCACCCAGTGCATCTCCACACAAGTCGGGTGCGCAGCCCGTTGCCGCTTCTGTCGCTCTGGCCACGCTGGACTTCTGCGCAATCTGACCGCGGCCGAAATCCTCGCTCAGGTCCACCTGGCGCGGCCCTTCCATGCGTCCGGTCAAATCCTTCGGAACATCGTCTTCATGGGCATTGGAGAACCGCTGCACAACGTAGAGGCCGTGGCCAGAGTCGCCAGAATACTCGCCCACGCGGATGGCCTCGACCTTTCGACCCGGCGCATCACCGTCTCCACCGTGGGCATCGTCAAAGGCATCGACAGGCTCGGCGAGCTCCTCGGTGGGGACATCGCCCTGGCGGTATCGCTCCATGGGGCCTCCCCAGAAACCCGAGCGCTGCTCGTGCCTGGCGTCAAGGAGACACCACGGGAAATCGTCGAGGCGCTGGAGCGCTATCCGTTACCTCAGCGCAGGAGATTCACCATCGAGTACGTCCTCATCGGCGGCGTAAACGACACGGATCGTCACGCCCGGGAGCTCGTGCGATTGCTCAGTCGGATTAGGGTGAAGATCAACCTCCTGCCTCTGAATCCTCATGACAAGACCGAGCTTCTCCCACCCACCGACGAGCGCGTTTTGGCCTTCCAGAAAGTCCTCATCGACAAGGGCCTCACGGCCATTCTCAGGAAGAGACGCGGCGCAGACATCGGCGCTGCGTGCGGTCAACTCCTCGGCCTCGGAAAGACAAAACGCGGCCGGCCGGCCGACGCGACCCCGACTTCGTGATAAAATCGCCGTCATGGCGATGCTCTGCCCACTGTGTCGTTCCCAGTTTGCCTACGGCACGAGGATCTGTCCCACAGATGGGATGGAGCTGACCTCTAGAGGGGAGCGTTTCCTAGGACGTCTCATCGACAGCCGATATCGAATCATCGATCGCATCGGCAAGGGCGGCATGTGCTTGGTGTACAGGGTCGTCCACGAGCCAACCAACGAAGCGCGGGCGATGAAGGTGCTTCCGCCGTCCCGCGGCGCTGATGCCCTGGCTCGAGCCCAATTCCTGCGCGAGGCCACGGTCGCGGCGAGGCTCGATCACGAAAATATCGTGCAAGTGAGCGAGCTGGGCGAAACCGAAGACGGGTTCGTGTTCATCGTGATGGAGCTCCTCTCTGGGCCGAACCTCTCTAAGGTTGTAGAGAACAATCCCTTGCCAGAGAACAGGGCGCTGCACATCGGACTTCAGATCGCCTCTGCCTTGGCGAGAGCTCACGACCTCGGCGTCATCCACCGGGATGTCAAGAGCGACAATGTCATGTTCACCGGGGATCCGCGTGAGACCAACCATGTGAAGCTCCTGGACTTCGGCCTCGCCGCGACTTTGGACGACCACCCATTGACCCCTACAGGTCAGCTCTTTGGAACGCCGGAGTACCTGTCGCCCGAGCAGTGCATCGGAGACCACGCCACACCCGTCTCGGACCTGTATTCCCTCGGTGTCGTCCTCTATGAAATGCTCACTGGGAAACCGCCGTTCGAAGGCAGCGCGACCCAAGTGATGCACGCGCATCTCGACTCAACCCCAAGGGCGCCCTCTGTCGAGCTCGGGCCCTTGACCATTTCTCCCGCGACCGACGCTCTCGTCCTCCGCCTTCTCGAAAAAAACCCGGCGCGCCGCCACCCTAGCGCTCATGGTTTAGTCGAAACGATCATGGACATGATGGGAAGACCATCGCCCCAAAAGCCAACCGTCGCTGCCACGCCCTCTTCCCATTTCAAAACGGCACAGTCAGAGGACACCGCCGGTGCGCAAGCTCGAGCACATCTTCAAAAGTTTCTTTGGCCTTTGCTGCTCGTCGCAACCTTCGCCGCCGCAGGTTGCCTGCCATGGTCATCCATCGATCCCCTCGCCACCGGCCCGATCGGAACGGTGACGAGCGGAGGTCTGCGCGGCGGAATCGAGCTGCCGCCCAAAGGCGAGCACCATCTCTTTTATCGACCACAACGAGGACGCCGGCACGCGAGCGACTCCCTCGCACGAGCGCTACTGAGCGCAGCACAAAAGGTGGACGAGCGCTTTCCAGGCTCGAGGCTCGTCATCGGCGACCTCAGCGCAGCTGCGGGAACCAGCCTCTCTGGCCACCGCTCCCATCAGAACGGGCTGGACGCGGACCTCGGGTTCTTCCGGCGAAAGCTCAGCGGAGAGCCGGTCGCTCCAGGCACGGATCATCGCTTCGACCGATTCGGCGTGGCCCTCGTACGCGGTGGTCCCACGCTTTTCGATGATGAGAGAAACCTGGCGCTCATAGAGTCCTTACTCAAAGGCACCCACGTCGAAATCCGCTGGATCTTCGCCAGCCACGCAACCAAGCAACGACTGCTCGCTGCTGCCCTGCGCCGCGGCATGGACAATGAGCTTTTGCAGAGAATGGCTCAGGTCCTACGAAGACCTTCGGACTCCACTCCCCATGACGATCACTTCCACGTCCGCGCTTTCTGTCCACCGAAGGCCGCGCTTTGCATCGATCAGGGCCCTGCCTGGGACTGGACCCCTTTGGCCAAAGCTCGACGGCAACCGGTCTGGACCGATTAGGGGCTCACGCAAAAACCCTAGGAGGCGTGCTACCCCTCTGTCTCGCCCTCGAGCTCGAACAGCTCCTCGGTGAGATCCAAGATGGTGCTGCCTTCGAGCGCTCCGGACAGCTCCTCGTTGGTCGTCCGCAAACGACTGGACAACACCTGGAGGAAGCTCCATAGCAGCTTGACCGCTAGCGGCTGGGATTCGCGAATGATCTGAAAAAAATCGGCGCGAGAGACACTGAGCAGCCGAGTCGACTCCACGGCAGTGACGCTCGCCGAACGAGGGGCTCGATCGATGAGCGCCATCTCTCCGAAATGGTCGCCGTTCTTGAGGCGAACGATCTCCGCCTCTCCCTTGTGAACCTTCACTTGGCCCATGAGGATGACGTACAGGGCATCGCCTTCGTCGCCTTCATTGATGACGCTCTCATCCGTGCGCAAATCCACCGTCGTGGCGATATTGTCCACCCGCACCAGCTCCTTGAACGAGAGGAGCTTGAACAGCGGCATGGCGCCGAGCACCGAGATGCGGCGATTGACGTCGTTGGACAACTCGATGCCCAAGCCGTCTGGGTCGATGACCTGTACGGCGATGGTGGTGATGTTGTCCTTGCCTCCTCGGCGATTGGCCAAATCGATGAAGGCATCTGGAACGCTCGAGATCTCCGCCGCGCTGTCGAAGATGGGCGCGATCTCCTCGTTCTTGAGGTAGCCGGTCAGCCCGTCGGACGCGAGGATGAACCGATCTCCGGGCAGCACATCGAAATCGATGGTGTCGACCTCAACGCTCTCATACACTCCCACTGCCCTGGTCACCGCGTTCTTGTAGGGAGAGTCCGTGGCCTCCTCGCGAGAGAGCTTGCCGCGCTTGATGAGCTCGTTGATGAGGGAGTGGTCCTCGGTGAGTTGCACCACGCGACCGCCGCGCAAGAGGTAGATGCGGCTGTCGCCCACATGAGCGATGAAACCCCGACTATTGATAATGAGCAGGCCAGACAGGGTCGTGCCCATGCCTCGTTTTTCCGCGTCGGCCTGGGAGATGGTGTGGATCTCGGCGCAGCCCTTCTGAACCGCGTGCTCGAGCAGGTTGGTCACGTCCTGGGATGAAGCGATCTGAGAACCCTCGCGAAATGCCTGGATGAGGTCTTTGTTCTGCTGCAGCACGTCTCGCATGGTGTTGACCGCGATGGCAGAGGCCACCTCTCCGGCCGCGTGCCCGCCCATGCCGTCGGCCACGATGAACAGATTGAGCTTCTTGTCCACGAGGAAGTTGTCCTCGTTGTGAGCTCTCACCTTGCCCACGTCCGTGGCAGCCCAAAAACGGAGGTTCTCGCCCATAGGAAAATCTTCGACCATGTTGTCGCTCTCATCCAGCCGAGTCGAGCGCTCGGCCTAAAGCTTACCTTTCAAGCTCAGTTAAGCTACGACAAGTTTAGAACGAGAACAAACTGATATCTCGTTCTAACAATCCGATGCGCAGTGCGCCGACACATCGACCCATCGTTTCCAAAAGGACCGCCGCTGATGGCCCTGTCCATGAGCGCCTCGGTCTGAGTCTCCTCAGATCCCCACGCTCATCCCGCCGTCCACGAACAAACACTGACCCGTGATGAACCCCGCGTCGTCGGACGCGAGGAACAGGTGGGCCTTGGCGATCTCCATGGGCGGAATAGCTTGTCCCATGGGGATGCGCTCGATCATCTGTTCGCGCACCTTCTCCGGCACAGCGGCCAGCATGGGCGTGTCGATAGCGCCCGGGGCCACGGCATTGACAGTGATTTTGCGGCGCGCGTACTCCAGGGCGAGCGTGCGGGTGAGTCCGATGACGCCCATCTTGGATGCGCAATAGTTGGACTGGCCCATGTTTCCCAGGGTCGCGATGGAGGCGGTATTCACGATGCGGCCACCCTTCTCCATCTTGGCGAGTGCATGCTTGGCGCACAGCCACGAGCCCTTGAGGTTCACGTCCATGACGAGATCCCACTGGTCGGTGGTCATGCGCGGCGTGAGCGCGTCCCTGGTGATGCCGGCATTGTTGATGAGGATGTGAATCGCGCCGAAGGCGTCGCGGGTCGCCTGGACCATCTTTTTGACATCTTCTTCGTCGGAGACGTTGCACTTGACGGCGATGGCCTGGCCGCCCTCGGACTTGATAGAAGCGACGAGCTCCTCGAGCTTGTCCAACGTCACATCACACAAACAGAGCCTAGCGCCCTGCGCGGCGAACAGACGCGCCGTGGCCTCTCCAATGCCCGCTGCCGCACCGGTGATAATGGCGACCTTGCCGTCGAGTCGCTTCATGACAGAGGCTCCTTCTCGACCTTTACCCCGCGGCTGCGCACTAGGGTGCGATGGACCGAGCGCGCGACGACGATCCCAGCGTCATCGATGATGTCCCGCCTCGTCTCCACGACCCCGGCTGCCGCGTCTCTCCAGGGCCGAACCTGCAGAACCTCGAGCTCTACCCGCACCTCACAAGGCGCCCGCAGCGGTCGCAGGAAGTCGCAGGATTGGCGTAAAAGCGCTACGGTCGTGCCAGAGAACAACCCGAGGTCGGCCACGAGCCCGGTCGCCATGGCAGCCGTCAGCAGCCCGGGCACCACGGGTTGTTCGTCCGCGTGCAACGGATTGTCGTCACCGCACAACTTCACGAACGCCGCCACGTCCTGAACCTCGATACGCCGACTCGAAGTGGAGAAGCGTTGACCCTCTTCCCATTCCTCGAAGAAACGCCCGCAGGACGACAGTCGATGAATATTAGTGTCTGGCATAGCGTTTGAACATACCCGAAACCGGGGGCGTTTGGCAAAGCGCCATTTCGCTTTTTTTTTCGCCCCAAAAAATCCTCCTCGGACTGCCACACCGAAGCCCTCGCTCTTTGGAGTTTCCCAGCGGCCCATAGCCCCCGAACAAAGCTGTGATAGAGTGCATCGCCATGACGCCTCTGGCCCAGCTCGCCCGGCCCCTCCCCAGCGGGACGAGAATCGGTCTCTTTTCCTTGGCGCTCGCCTACTCTGCGGCCTACGGCGCGATGTCCTTGCAGCGATTCGAGACCTTTCGATGCGGGCTCGACATGTCCTACTATGTTCGTCTTGTATGGGGCCTAAGCCACGGCCGCTTCGACCTGCCTCTCGTGGGAGCGCAAAACGTCCTTGGATTGCACCTCGAGCCCATTCTCATTCCCCTCTCAGCGATGACGAGCATGGGCGTACCGCTCGTCCCACTCCTGCTCATTCTTCAGGCCATCGCGGTCGCGCTCATGGCTGTGCCGGCCTTTCGCATCGCGACGCGCAGCTTCGGCAGCGAATGGTACGGACTCGCAGGAGCGGCCGTGGCCCTACTCTACCCCACGGTCACTGTCGCCACGCTCCACGACTTCCATCCAGTGACGCTCGCCCTTCCCCTACTGCTCGGAACCATCGATGCCTTGGATGAGGGTAAGCCGCGGCGCGCTCTCGCCCTCGGAGCGCTGGCGCTGTTTTGTCGAGAAGATATCGCCTTGCAGCTCGCGTGCCTGGCATTGGCGCAGGCGTTTGCGCTACGGGGAGCGGGGAGGATGGCAGCCCTAGGGTTCGCCGGGGGCCTCATCGCCTATTTCAGCCTCTACGTTTTTGTCGTGCAACCCTTGTTCGTTCCGAGCAGCGGCTCGTTCAACCTGCATTTCACGCCCCTGGGCGGACAGGAGATCCACTCGGCAAGGGATCTCGTGAATGCGGCGCTGAGGCATCCGTTCGAGCTCTTGAAGCGCCTCATGACGTGGGATCGCGCCTTGTACGTGCCGGCTCTGTTTTTCCCCTTGGGAATGCTCGGCCTGCTGGCACCCCGTTTCGCTGTGGCCGCGCTGCCCGTCATCTGCCTCAACCTGCTCTCCGATTTTCCAAGGGTACGAACCGTCGAGGCTCACTACGCTACGGCCATCGCACCCATCGTCATCGGATCCTCGCTCATCGGCGTTCGATCCTTTCTCAAATGGCTCGACGAGCGAAGAACGCGACGTGCATCCCAGCATAGAAAAG
The DNA here is from genome assembly GCA_025453525.1 of Myxococcota bacterium. Classification (GTDB taxonomy): domain Bacteria; phylum Myxococcota_A; class Polyangia; order JAAYKL01; family JAAYKL01; genus JALOQD01. Next base: position 11,242 of record JALOQD010000002.1, on the reverse strand, counting down.
CGGTCATGCTTCTCATTGCATGCCTCGCTGTCGCGGCGCACCTGTTTCACGGCGGTTCTCCCCTCTCTGTGCGCAGCCCCAAATGGCAAGCTCTGCGCCTGTCCGAGCCCCGCAATGGAGCGGAGCTTCGCGCCGTCATTTCCTCGGTTTCCGCGAAGTCCTCGGTGTCTGCCCCTCCGGGGATACTGGCCCACCTAGCGCAGCGGCCCCGCGCCCTCTGGCTTCCCGAATACGACGACGGGAAACCAGTGGATGTCGTAATGACCCTCCAAACGCAAAACTGAAAGACCCTTAAAAGACGTTGGGACAAGACTCTTGTGCTGACGGCCGAGCGTGGTATGTTCCGGCCAGAAGAACGGGCCTTGGGGCCCCTTTTCGGCTCAACGTGAGCGTTGGCCCAGCAACGAGCGGAGGAAGGTTCATGGCAATTCCGAAAGTCAACAAAGACGAGTGCACAAGCTGTGAGGCCTGTGTGGACGAGTGCCCAGCCGAGGCCATCTCCATGGTAGACGGCCTGGCGGTGATCGACAACGACGCTTGCACCGAGTGTGGCGCCTGCATCGATGCCTGCCCCGCTGAAGCCATCAAGGAGTGAGTTCCTCCATACTCCGCCTGTGCGTTTTACCCGCTTTTTCTACCTCGAACACCCTGACCCGACAAAGCGCCGCAAGCTGTCTGGCGGAAAGGTCCACTCCGGCGTCACCAACGCCTGCGTGGGCACACGGTACCAGGGCGAAAGCTCGGGCTCGCTCGGATTTCGCAGCACATGCATCTGTTGGGCAGGCATGTAGCTCTGCGCCAAAAGAAAGACCTTGTCCCCCGAAGGTCCAATGGAGAGGTCCACCACGACCACGGCATGACCGTACCCCCGGCCAGAAGCCGGAACGATGAACACATCCCCTAACTCGACATCTTCGGGGTTCTTCACCAGTGCAAGCTGCGCAAGGAGAGAGGCGGTGTTGGCCTTGCCAAACACCTTGTCCAAATACTTTCGAAAGGCCGTCCTGTTTCCTGCGTCGAAGCTCAAGCGCTGTCCTGCGGCAGAGCGAAAGCACACTTCCGAAGCGCGCCCTATCCCATAGAGGTACTCTGCCCACAAGCGCATCACAGCGTCAGCGCACTGCTGCAGGTCGCGCTTGCCCACATCGATGTCTATGACCTCAACGTGCGCCCCCTGGTTTGCCTTGAGCGTCCCGTCGAACAAATGAACCTCGGCACCGCTGGGCAAAAGGGGCAGTCCTCGCAGGAAGGCTCCGAAAGAGCCCTCGAGCACTGCCTTCCTCTCGTAGCCCCGAGGGGGCGCGATCCTGCGTTCCAGAGTCTCGCAGGGTCGGGCCTGTGCCCACCATGGCACCTCGCATCTTCGCAGGGCCGCCACAGTCTCGAGTGGCCTCTGTTCGCCCTTTGATCCAGCCTCCAAAGTGGAGGGCAATGCAGCCGCATCCTCCAAAGAAGCCGTTTCCGAGGCGAAAGCCGAAGCCTCACGCTCCGCATTCAAAGCCGCTGTTTGGGACAGGCCGGTGCCCGTCGAAGACCGACACGAGCTCAGTCCCGAAGCCGCGGCGGCGAGCCCGAGTCCGGCAGCGACCACGAGAACGAAGCGCTGAAAATGAAGCTCACCTATCCGATCGGCCAGACGCATGCCCACGAAAACGCCCACGAGCAACGCGGGGACACAGAGTAATGAGAGCATCAACACCTCTTCTCGCAGGAGCCCGGCAATGGCGAAGGTGGGGATCGTCACCAGGTTGAGCCACAGAAAATACGCGGTCAAGCGACTGCGGAACTCATCTTTGGGTAGGCCCCAGGCCGAGAACAGGAGAATGACCGGAGGGCCGCTGTACGTAACGCTGCCGTTCAAAAGGCCGCTGACAACTCCCGCAGCGGCGAGCCAGGCCCGGGGTCGACGAGTGGACAGGCGAATGCCGAAAGACAGCATCACGGCGGCTCCTATCGTCGAAAAGCCTATGAAGGCTTTGAGGGTCGCCGCGCTCGCCACCACCAGCAGCATGGCTCCCGGGGCAGTGAAAACCGCACCGGTGAGGAAGAGCGGCCAAGAGCTTTTCAAATTCACCTGCCGACGCCCGCGCAAGGCGATCAACGCGTTCAGCGGCAAAGTGAGAACGATGAGCAGGGGCGCGATACTCGCAGGAGGCAGCAGGAAGGCGAGAATCGGAGCGGCCAACAGCGAAAAGCCGAAACCCGCGAGGCTCTGAAGAGCTCCGGCAAGGAGTGCCACCGTGGCCACAGACAGCCATAGGCTCGGTTCAGGGAAAAGGGAATGCACCTGGCACTGGCCTCGAGTGGGTGAAGCGCCGCCGCACTTTTCCGGCGAACGTCGCTCGAAACAAGATAGTTCCCATCCCGAAAGCCCCGTTTTCGGCATCCTTCTCCAAGTCTGCGGAACTCGGACATCGAATGATCCAACTCAAACAGTCCTCGCCTTTCCGAAGGACGCCGAAAACGGGGCTTTCGGGATGGACACAAGATAACATGCGCCCTCACCTAGACGAATCCTCCATGGAGCAACATTTTACAACTAACGCGCTCTTGGGCGGGGGCCATGACAGGGGTTGAGTCCACCGTCGGGTCTTCATCGGGCAGTTCTATCGGGGGCCGCAGGCATCAGGGGAGACAGGGGCGGCCAAAATCCTTACTGGCAGGACTCTCCAGGGTTCACAAATCCGAAAATCAGCATCACTGAGGAGTGAAACTTACGAATCTCATTGAGACTATCCGTCCGACGCGGCTATCATGTGCACCATACTCCTTGAGGGGGAGACAGGCAGGCTCGCATGGTCAAGCTCGAAAAAGACAACAGCAATGGCGGTTCCCGTTGGAAGGGTCCTCGTCTCGGAGTCAGCGGCTTCTCTCTTTACGTTCCCAAGCTGCGCGTGCCCCTGGAGGGGTGGTGTCAGTGGTACGGCTCACCCTGGTCCAAGGTGCAGGCCACCGTGGGGCATAGCTTCCGTGTGCCTGGTCCTCAGGAGAACGTGTACACAATGGCCGCCAACGCCGTGCTGCGTCTCATCCTCAAGCACGACGTCAACCCGCGTTCCATCGGCTACCTCGCCCTGGGCACGGAATCGAGCACCGACAACGCCGCTGGCGCCATCATCGTTAAGGGACTCGTCGATCTGGCGCTCGTCGAGCTGGGCCTACCGCGGCTCGCCCGACAGATCGAAGTCCCAGAGATCAAGCACGCTTGCCTTGGCGGGGTGTATGCGCTCAAGGCGGCCTTGCGCTACCTCGCCTGTGACGGCGCTGGCCGAAAGGCGATCGTCGTCAGCTCCGACATCGCCGAGTACGCTCGAGGCTCGTCCGGTGAGCCCACCCAAGGGGCAGGGGCTGTGGCCCAGCTTTTAGAGGAAGACCCTGCTCTCTACACCGTCGATTTGGCCCACTGCGGCAGCGCCGCCGCGTATCGAGGAATGGATTTCCGCAAGCCCCACCTGCGCCATCTCGACGCAGAGCCCGTGGACGGCGCCATCCGCAGGCCTGACTACCCCATTTTCAACGGTCGATATTCGACGATCTGCTATACCGACGAGGCACTGCACGCCACGGCGCGCATGGTCTACCGCCTCGGGGTGCAGCCTCGGGAGCTGTACAATCGCCTCGAAGGTGCGTTCCTGCACCGCCCGTTCGCTCGGCTGCCAGTGAACGTCATGGCAGCGCTGTACATCTGGGGGCTGACCCGCAACGATGAGCACCTACGAGAGTTGGAAGCGATCTGCAGGCGCGCCAAGGCCGACTTCGCCAAGATGCAGGAAGAGGCCGCCAGTAGCCCGGACCTGTTCGTCGGAGCGCTGGGCGGAAGAATCAACGAAGAAGCGTACCCAGAAGCCATGAAGGTCGTTAAATGGTTCCGCGAGAGCCCCAAGTTTACCGAGGTCGCCGAGCACAAGATGCGCCTGGGAACCGCCAAAATGATGGATATTGGCAATCTCTATACCGCGTCGCTTCCGGCATGGATCGCGGCAGGCCTCGAAGACGGCCTGGAGAAAGGGGAAGAGCTCGCGGAGAAGACGTTCTTTACCTTGGGATACGGCTCCGGTGACGCGGCCGAAGCGATGCTCATCGACATCGTTCCCGGATGGCAGAGCGCAGCGGGAAAGATCGGCTTCTCGCAGGCCCTCGCCGGCGCCGTCGACCTGCGCCAGAACGAATACGAGGCACTCCACGAAGGCTTGCCCGAGCCCAGCCCCAACCTCGTTCCCAACCACGAGCTCGTGGTCGATCGCGTGGGTCAGTGCACGGCAAAAGGCGATGGATTCCAAGACAAGGGTATCGAGTACTACAGGTACATTCCAGCCATCGCACCATGACCCTCTACCGAATGGACATGCCAAACAGAGTGCCGCGATTCCCGAGCACAAGGGCATAGCTGCCCAGGACCGCAGGCCGAGCAAAAATGCCCGTTTTGGGGTCGAGGCGTTGAAGCAGTCGGCCGCCGGCGTTGGAAAAGACCGCCAGTCCGAATTCGCTATCGGATACGATGACGACATCTCGAAAAACGACTGGATCTTGAAGAACCCCTGTTGTGGCTGCCTGAGTCCACAGGGTCTGTCCATTGGAGCCGTCCAGAGCCACGAGGCCCTTTCCGGCCAGCGCCGCATAGACCGTCCCGATATCTGCCGCCAGACCCGTAGCGCCCACGACATCCGGTCTCGACCAAACGACCTTGCCCGACGCTGGGTCGAGGCCGCGAACCCCTCCGGCGACTGAAGCAGCCACGAGAAACCCGCCGACGAGCACCGGTGTTGCGTCAGCATCGGTCAAGCTGACGATGCCCGAGTTCGCTGTCGTAATGGGAACGTCCTGCGCGAGATCCGCTTCCCATAACGGACCACCAGCCACTGCGTCGATGGCCATCACCGTACCGTCGCTGAACCCGGTAAACAGAGAATCACCACTGAGCACCAGACCCGCGTAGCCCATGGAGGCAAACCCCGCGGTGGGCGGCCTGCGATACTGCCAAATGATTTGGCCGGTCTTGGCATCCAGAGCGAGCACGGTATCGTCGGCGCTGGCGACGTACAAAGTATCCTCTCGTTGCACCGCGGCTCTGCGGATCTCGGAACCCACGTCGAGGGACCACAGAAGGCGCCCGGAGCGGGCCTGCAGCGCATAGAACCTGCCATCGTCTGCGCCAAAGTACACGGCCTTGCGCACGCTGTCGTAGAGAGGGACAGATCCTACGGCATCGTCGACATCGTAACGCCACACCGAGCGACCGCTGGCCAAATCCAGGCAATACAGCGAACCGAGAGACGAACCGACAAAAGCGCGACGTGCGTCCGCATCGAATCCGGCAGCGCCAGTCTCGATGGGATAGAACCGATCGTGCTCTTCCTGCATCTGAGGGACCTGAAAATTCGGAACCGCTGGCGCCAGTGTTTTGGTCCAGCGCAGGCGCAGCACCTGCACCCCTGCTTTACTCTCCCACTCCCTGGGAACCTTGGCGTAGCCGGTGCAACCGCAAAGGAGCACGAACGAGCAAACCGCGCCGGCAAGGAGAGCGAGGAGGCGACGCAGTCGCATCAGTTGAGCCCGCCGCCCTGCATCTGCATGAGTTGCTTCAGCATCTCAGGATCGATTCCCTCAAGGCCACCGCCGATGGGAGCCGGAACCTCGGCCGACGGGTCGAGAGCCAGCAGGCGGTTGCGGGCGTGAACGAACAGGTAATCCCGACTCGACTTCCGGTCGCGCTCGGCATTGGCCATTACGATTTCTTTGTAGAGCTTTTTCGCCTGCTCGACATCGCCGCTCTCGGACATCCGAGCCACGTGGTATTTTCCCAGCTCGCCAGAGATGCCCGGCAACTTGCTCAGCGCTTCGAAGCGCTTCTTGGCATCGTCCTTGCGACCAGCGGCCTCCAGGGAAAGCCCAAGGCCCTCGAGAACGGTGGGTTGGACAAACTCGATCTCCTGCTCCTTGCGCCCAGCCAGGCTCTCATATCCGGCAATCGCTTTCTCATACTCGCCAAGATCGTAGTGACTTGCGGCTTCTACGAGAAGCTTGGCCACCTCGACGCCTCCGCCGACATTCGCCGGAACCTGGCCGATAGCCTTGAGGGACTCGGTTGCCCTGGCCTTGAGGGAGTCGAAGGTCAGCCGCTGATCATCCTTGGGCGGCACCTCCTCGCCCTCGGGCGCTGGCGTGACAGGCGCGACGATGGCCTCGAGCCCCTTGGCGAGGGTCATCGAACGCTCCGCGATTTTCTTGGAAGCAAAATGATTTACGGCGATGCCGACGATCGCTGCGATGAGTGCCACAGCAGCCGCGAGCATCAAGGGCCGGCGATGCTCGTAAGCAAAGTCCAAAGCGCTCGTGGTCTTCTGGATGAACTCGTCGCTATTGGGGTCGACCGGAGTCTGATTCTCTTCTCTGGCCTTGATTTTTTTGCGTGCCACGGATGACCTCTCTATTCGAAACGAAACATCGAGCCCGCTCATAGGTTCGATGGGAGATGCGAGGCGCGTCGATGCACAAGGCGCCTCAATTTGAGCGGAGACTATAGTTTCGTACTAATAACGTCAATAAGAGAACAACCAACAAAGAACACTTCTCAAAACACATAGACGTTCGAACACCTCAAGGGCAAAAGGGAATTCCCAGATCCCCCATCAAAAACACCTGCCTTTTCCGGCCAAAAGAGCCGCGCCGCAGCGGGATGCGGAATCTTGCATGTCGAGGGTCATTCGCTCCACAATACAAGCATGCATCCGAGACAAAAACTCGTGGTTCACCGCGGTAAGACCGTCATCGTCCACGACTACCAGGGCATCAGCGCCACGGACTTTACACTGGCCATCCGGCAGCTCACCAAGGCGCTCATGGCCGATAAAAGCGGAGCGACTTTGCTCCTGCTCGATATCACGGGCTGCACGATCTCCAAAGAGGTTCTACTCGAGTTCAAAACCGCCGCAATAGAGGCCAAGACCAAGGTGACCAAGACAGCGGTGGTCGGCGTGACCGGCATCCAGCTGTTCTTCCTCAACATCGTGAACACTTACTCCTCCATCGGCGCCGAGCCCCGGGCCACGCGGCAGGAGGCTCTGGCCTATCTGGTGAGCGGTCCTTCGTCCTAAGCGGCGGTCGCACGACACTGCCAAAGCTCATTTTTTTAGGAGTTTAAGAAATGATCATCGAACACTCTGCCAAACGCTTCCTTTCAACGGTCATACTGATCGCAGTCGTGGCATGGCCGCCCGCCACCAAGGCTCAAGACGAACCGAGCCCACCTTCGCAAACGGGGGAGGCAGAAAAATCGCCTTCGCCCAATCCGCAGCTTGCTGCAGAGCCAACGCCCCCTTCTCCGCCCGGGCCGAGCTCCCCCTCCACTTCGCAGGCACCCGTTCCTTCTCAGGCACCCGCGACCGCGCCGGCTGCCGGGGTCGGTCTCATGCTTTGCACCCGCGACGCGGACTGCCCTGTCCCGCAGGTGTGTCAGGACAGCGCCTGCCGTGCCGCGCCTCCTCGCCCTCTACCCCAGCAGCCGACCGCAGTGGCGCCTTCTGACAGCCCGCTTCCCGCGGCTGATCAGGTCAAAGAACCGCAAGGCCCCCTTGCCGATGCGAAGGATGCACAGGACGAGCACGCGTTTTCGTGGTTCTCGGCCGCGCCAGAGCTCGGCTACACGTTCTTCCCCGAAGCGGCGATGCAGGTCAATGGGTTCAAAGCCACGGTCAACGCACGCAATGGGTTCGTCGCCAAGCTGCACCTCGACCTGGGCGGAGACGGTCTCTCCTTCGAGATCGCCCCCCTCTTCGCCGTAGAGGCCGGAGGCATCGACCAGAGCGGCGGCAGCTTTGGCAGCACGAGCGTGGACCCAAGGAACCTCTCGGGCAGCTTCCAGTCCATCGGCGCACAGCTGGGAGCGGTTTACCGCTTTGAGATCTCCCGCTTCTACCCGCACGTCGGGCTCGGCTTGCACGCGGCCTACGTCATGGGTCGCGACATCGAATACGGCGCCGAGATCTACGGCCGAATTCCCTTGGGCTTCACCCTCTACTTGGCCAAGCATTTGGGCTTGGTCGTCGAGGCGGGATTCATGTATGGCGTGACAGGCATCAAACAGCCGTTCTCGAACATCGATACCGCACAGCTCGTGGCCAGCGCCGGCCTCGACCAACAGGCTGCGGACGAGCTCTCCAGCATCAACAGCAGGCAAGAGCTGGAGCAATGGCTCGCAACCTATGAGAGCCAGCTCTCGGCCGAGCAGGCCGCGACACTGAAGCAAGACGTCATCAACAACGCCCTGGCCCAGTCGATCCGCTTCGGCAACGGCTTCGGCCTCGACCTGATGATCGGCCTGCGGTTCCCCTGACCAAATCTCTCGATTACTGGGGCGCTGCGCCGCCGCCCTGAGCTGCCATCTGCGCCTGGATCTTCTTCATGAGCTCCGGTGGGATCTGACCGCCTCCGGGCATGCCACCCATGCCGCCCATGCCACCCATGCCGCCCATGTCTGGTGGCATGGAGGCTGCGGACTCGGCCGCCTTCTTCTTGCGCTCCTCCTCCTGAGCCATCTCTTCGTCGGTACGGGCAAAGGAGTCAGCGGTGACGCGCAGCTTGTCCGCGCTCGCCTTGGCGAGGGTAAACACCTGGGGTTGGCCTTGGACCTGCACGTAGGCCTGGGAGCTGTCCTCGGTGTCCTTGCCCACGAGCAGAGTGAGGGTTTTTTCTTGACCGCTGGCCTTGCCCGTCACGGCGAGCTTCGTGGCAGTCTCGTCGAGACCGGTCTCGCTGGCTGGCTTGGGCTCGTCGACGAACTCCCGGGCCGAGAGCGTGGCGAGGGTGCGCAGGAGGGTCTTGGCGCTGTCTTCGTTGAAGTTCTTGATCGCAGCACCCACAGGGGAGACGGTTTTGTTTTCACCCTCTGTCTTGGACTCGAGCACGAGCGCCTTACCCGCGTGAGTCACCTCGACCTTGGCGACGCTATCGGCGTCGAGGCCAGAGATCTTCTTGTCTCGCAGGGACTTGGCCGAGCGATTGAAGGCGCCGCGCAGAAAGCCCGTGACCCGGTATACGTCATCCTTGCCCGGCAGCCGCACGTAGGACATGCCGCTGCCCGACTTGCCGATGAGCAGGCTGGCGAGCTCCTTTCCTTGGCCGCTCGCCGTGACCTTGACGGCCTTGTCGTCGCTCACCTCGAGCTCGGCGTGCTTGGCCGGGTTCTGCGAGATGACGTCCACGTACTTCAGCTCCGACAGCACCTCGAGCATGCGATCCGCGGGCGGGGTCTCGATGGCGTAATCCACCGGCTCGGCCATGCGCCAGGCGCCGTCTTTTTTGACGATGAGGATGTTTTCCTTGACCGCCTTGTCTCCTGCTCCTTCGGTGCGTTCGATGCGAAGGGAATCGATTTGATCCTTGGCCAGGGTCGCGATGGGCGCCTGTGACGGATCCATGGGCTTGTCCATGCCCGACCCGCGGCTAAAAGCGATGGCAACTGCGATGCCGAGCACCGCGAGCACACCGATGGCGATGAAATTCTTGTTCATATTAGCCTCCTTTTTCCCTCTACGCCTTGGCCTGCCCGGACTTGCGGCGCACTCTCCAGCGCACGAGACCGGCCAGCAAGAACAGGGCTGGAATGCCTACGATGTTGCCGTACTTGGCCGCGGTCTTGATGCCCTCCTCCTTCTTTTCGAGGGGCGGATCTTCCACGTTCTTCATGCGCACGGAGATGAGATCTTCTTCGCTTGTAGACCAATCGAGGGCGTTTTGGACAAAGGTGAAGTTCGCCATGGCTTGACGCCTATCGAGGCGAACGAGCAGGCCGATGATGTCGTCCATGGGCAGCCCTGAAGAACCCACGACGAGCAGGCGACCAGGCGCCGTGCTCTTGTCGACAAAGTCAGCGGTGAGCGGAGCTGTGTCGCCTTCTTTCGCTGGCAGAGACTTGCCGGCAAAGTAGCTCGTGAACTCGCCCTTGACAGCAGCGGCGAGCGGGATGGAGCTCTCGAGGGCGGTCGGTGGCCGGACGGCGCAGGGATCGACCTCGGCGGTGCCGCCGGCTGCTGACCAGGAATTGCCCGAGCTGAACGCCAACTCTGTGGCGCCCGCCTTCTTGCGGGCCTCGTCGGTGAGCTTGACCGAGCTGGCATAGGGCAACGTGATGACCCCCACGCGGAAAGTGGCCGGGTGACTCTCGGAAAGCGAGTTCACGAGCGGCCAAGCCGGATAGGGACGGGGGATCGGAATGGGAATGGGCGGACACTGGGCCGGGTAGTCAGCGGCTTGCGCGTCCATGACAAGGGCGCTGCCCAGCTCGATGCCCCAGCTCTTGAGCAGATCCCGCAGGTTGGTGTCGTTCACCGCGGTCGTGTACTGCGGCGGCATGCCTGGGAATTGCCCAGCCTGCGCATCCACCTTGACGCCATCGACGAACGCCACGATGGAACCGCCCTTCATGAGGTACTGGTCGAGCTGGAACAGTTCTTTGTCCTCGAGCTTGCCCTGGGTGCCGGCGATGACGAGAACATTCACGTCCTCGGGCACGGGTTGATTGCCCTGTTCGAGATTGACATCTTTGTAATCGTAAATGTCCAAATTGGCCCGAACGTTGCGATAGGCGCCGCGGGAGTTCGGATCCTGCATCATCATCTGCTGCTGCTCTTCCTGGCTGCGGGGCGGCGGGCTGATCTGGGGCTCCTCGTGGCCGTTCAGAAAGCCGACCTTGGACTTCTTGCCCAGGATCTTCTTGAGCGTGGTGGTGATCTCGTACTCGAGACCCACGGGCGACTGAACAGCTGGGATCGCGTCGGTCTTGTCCCCGTAGCTAAAGGCGATACCGCGGTAACCCTCTTTGACCGTGGCCTGGTCCTTCTCGATGTCCGGGTTGGCCTGCTTGGTAATGCCCAGGGATTTGGCGATCTCCTCTTCCTTGGCATCACTCGCGGGGTCGATGAACTGCACTTCCATCTTGCCATTCGAGTGCTGCGCATACTCCTCGAGCAGGTCGCGCACCTGGCGCTCCAACGTGGCATAGCGGCCAGGTAGGTTCTCGGTGAAGTAGGCCTTGACCACCAACTTGTCGTCTAGACTCGACACCAGTCGCGTGGAGGCACCAGACAAGGTGAACACGCCGTCGCGGGTGAGATCGCCGCGCAGCACCGCCTTGGTGGCGAGCAGATTCACGAGCACGACGATGCCGACCAGGGTCAGGAGAAACACCGTGGACTCGGTGCGAATCTTGGTCTTGCTTTTCATGTCCTACCTCCACCTGCGCGCT
>JALOQD010000124.1 GCA_025453525.1 Myxococcota bacterium | reverse complement strand
GGCGTTCGAACTGCTCACCGCATTCAACTACCCCCCGATGGCAGGCCATGGGTCAAAAGGACCGGATAACCAAGTGTACGCACTGGGAGGCGTCTCCACGTTCGTTCCTGGAGGCTGTAGAGACATGAATCAGAAGGGTACGATGCTCGGCTCCGTGCGATCGGCCATCGAAGCCAAGGTCCAAAAAAAGGCTTATCCCGGCGAGGCCTGGAGCTGGGATCTCAACGGGTTTGCCGGCGCGCGAGGACCTCGGTTCGGCGCTAAGAGCACCTGCACAAATCAAGGAGACCCGATCACCTATCCTTTCAAGTCGTATGACGGAAACATCACCTTTACCCAGCCGAAGGTCGGCAACCGCGCGATTGATTTCAATACCGAGGGATTGGCCCACATCGGCCTCATGCCAGAATACATCGAAGACCTGCGCCGCGATGCCGTGTCCGACAAGGATCTCGAGCCCCTGTTCCGCTCTGCCGAGGCCTACCTGCGCATGTGGGAAAAGGCTGAAACTCGCGGCGTCTCGATAAAATTCTTTGGCGGCGACGCCTGCCCGTTCAACCCCAACAAGGTGGAACCCGGCCAGTGTGGATGCAACACCGCGGACAACGACACAGACGGCGACGGCATTGCCGATTGCCTCGACAAGTGTCTGACCGATCCCAATAAGACAAAACCCGGCACATGCGGATGCGGCAGGCCAGAGACCGACACGGACCTCGATGGTGCCAAGGACTGCCTCGACAGGTGTCCTTCGGACCCGAATAAAAAGTGGCTGGGCATTTGTGGCTGTGGAATCGCGGACGTCGACTCCGATGGAGACACAGTCCCTGATTGCAACGACCTCTGCCCCGGAGACCCGGACAAGTTGGACGGCGGTGTGTGCGGGTGCCAAGCCTCAGAGAACGATTCCGACGGAGACGGAGCTCTCGATTGCGTCGACCTGTGTCCTAGCGATCCGAACAAGGCCGAGCCAGGGATCTGTGGTTGTGCAAGCTCAGACGAGGACTCGGATGGAGATGGACATGCGGATTGTATCGACGAGTGTCCCACGGATCCGAGCAAGCTCGAGTCTGGACTGTGTGGCTGTGAAACGGCAGATACTGATGCGGATGGCGATGGCACCGCAGACTGTGACGACAGCTGTCGAATCGACGCCAACAAAACAGAACCGGGCTTCTGCGGGTGCGGCTTTCCAGAGAACGACCTCGATGGAAACGGCACGCCGGATTGCAGAGTCTGTGGCACAGGAGGCAGCGGATTCCCAGTGAGCGTGGCGTTGCGCAATGGCGAACCCCAGTGGGGCCCATGGTTCGGCGGCGGCGGTGGGAGTGCCTTCAGCGACAGGTGTCCGGCCGGACAAGCGATGGTGGGGATCCGAGGGAGGTCAGGCTGGTATGTGGACCAAACTCAGCTCGTCTGCGCCTCCGTCTGCGTCCAACCGTCCAGTCACAGTCCAGAAGGCAGAATCGATTCTTACCGTATGACCACCGGTGGTCGCACCTACGGTCCAGCCCATGGCGGCAACGGTCCGCCGAGCTTCGAAGCCACATGTCCCACTGGGCAGGTCGTGACCGGCTTGAAGGTTCGCTCCGGACATTATGTGGACAGTTTGGCGGTCCTGTGCAGGTCGGTGAGCTTCGTATGGTCGCCTGGCACCAATCGGTATGAGTATCGAGCGGAAGGAGAGCAACAGGTCGGTCCATATGGCGGTGGTGGTGGAAGCGATTACCAATACAGGTGCCCTGAGGGTCAGGTCGCGGTTGGAGACTACGGCGCTTCTGGCTACTACACGGATCGGCTCGGAATTGGCTGTAACCCTCTGACTCTGGAAGTGGTGCCCTGAGGCGAACGCTGGCGCCGAGCCACGCTGGCTGCTCCCCAAGGTGCGGGATTTGATAGAAGTCGCCGAATGAGAAGATACCGCCAGATGCTCGACGCCTAAGATCGGCTGTCCCGTGCGCGATACACCTCTTAAAGGAACTGTCTCAACCTCGTGACTCCTCGTGCTCATCACAAATCGTCGTGTTCAGCTAAGAACATCGTACACACGTGCCAATTATCATTTTTCTGTTCGGCTCTCGATCCAAGTGCACGCAATCCATCTGGGCATTTTTTTTGCAGACTAAACCAACTGGGCGCTGGGACCACCAGCAGCAGCAAGGCGCGAAACGGATCGCAAACAGGGAGAACATCATGCGAAGTTTTTTGAAGCCAGGACTCATTATCGGAGGTCTTGCGTTCCTTCTATCGCTCGGCTGCGAGGCCGTGGACGCACCCGACTTAGACAGCAGTGACGAAATAGGACTTGAGGGTCGGGTCGCATCGACAGGACATACGTCCGACAACCTCGTTCCCGATGGTCGGCTCACCACAGGACAGTATCTTCAGTCAGCCGATGGCTCCCATCGGTTATCCTTACAGAGCGACGGCAACTTGGTTTTAAGACGATTGTCAGACAGCAAAGCGCTTTGGGCCTCAGGTACAAACGGCAAGTCTGCAACGCGGTTCTATTTTCAGACCGACGGCAATCTCGTCTTGAGAACCTCAGCGGGCGCGGCTGTTTGGAGCAGCAAGACTTCTGGATCGGGTGCTACGAAATTGCATCTGCATAGCGCTGGCTCGCTCGTACTTTATAAGAACTCTACTCCGGTTTGGGCTGTGAACAATTCTTCGATTCCCGCAGATCAGTGCCCGAATGATCCAAATAAAACTGAGCCGGGTTCTTGTGGTTGTGGCGTGCCTGAGGGAACCTGCCAAAATAAGGAGCTCAAAGTCGCCATCTTCTCAGTTGGATCTGCAGATAGCTCCCTCGTCTTTTTCCCCACAGGAAAGATCATGATGGTCGATAGCGCCACTGAGGGCAAATTCGCCAGTACGGTGCTGCCGTTCTTGAAGCAGCACGGGATAAAACATCTCGACTATTATGTCGAAACCCATCCCCACCCAGATCACATTGGAGGTCGAGCCGCCCTGATCGCCAACAAGATTGTGGACAGCAAAACGCTTCAGTGGGATTGGAAGACCCACGATTACGGAGACCAGTTCTCACTCGAAGGCACAAAATGGTTCATTACGAACGCCTGGGATAGCGGCTTTCACGGCTCAGATGCGAATGACAACAGTCTTTCCTATCGTATTGAATACAATGGCTTTGTTTACTCAGCCGCCGGCGACGAAGGAAATCGGTCTCAAGACCGAATGCTCAAAGACCATCCAACTCTGGTCCCCGCCCATATTCAGAACACGGCGCATCACATGTGGGGACCGGTCAGCAAGAGCTTCCTCGTAAAAACGAACCCCTACTTGTTCGTCATATCTTGCTATTCTCGTCCTTTCAGTGACTTCCCCGCGGATTTCCGCAATGCGGTTACGACGCTCAAAGGCAGCGGGCGTCTGAAGGAATGGGCCAGCACTGGAGACGTCGGACACATCGCCATTCGCGCCGCCAATGCGAGCACATGGGGCTACAAGTTCTGCGGCAGCAACAATTTGTGCAGCAACATCGACTATATTCCGTGAGGTACCCTTGTGCTACACCGGTTTTCCCTGTCCCTCCTGCGATTTCATCCTGGCAAACCCTGAGGAGGAAAATGTTTGGTCGTAAAGATTGTTTGTGCAAACAACTAAACGATAAGAAGGCCAATTGGGCGAGAAGGAAAGAATGATCGCTTTTTGACATGCTGTTGCCATGGCGCAAAAGGGAATAACGCTTGGCCAAATTGTAGTGGAAACAATATATGCCTATCCTCCTAAAACTATTTTCGCGCGCCGTTTATTGGTTGTTTTTTCTTAGAACTAGACCTGTGACGAACCATTCAGAAAATGAATTTTCTGGCCAAGGCATTGGGGAACAAGGGAGAACAAAATGCTATCTCGACAGAGTGTTTTCGTTATTCCAATATTGGCCTATGTGTCTTTCTGCTTTCAATTCATATTTGGGCCGAGTTGTTCATCGGACACGAATACCGGCAAGAACAGCACCTCGGATATTGATACCGATCATAGCGGAGACACAGCGACCGATACGAGCCACAACGCAGCGGTGGCAACTCAAGCTGTGACCTCCCTCGGCGAGGCCAATGGCTTTGTGACCGAAGAGGGTGTGGTTGCCTTCCTCGGCATCCCCTTTGCGGAGCCGCCCGTAGGAGAGCTTCGATTCGCTCCTCCTGTTCCCTTAAAATCCTGGTCAACCCCCCTCGATGCCTTCGAATTCGGGTCAGCCTGCCCTCAACCGGAAATCGAGCCAGACCCTGTGATGAACTCGAAGATCGATGAGGACTGTCTCACCTTGAACATCTGGACCCCGGCAGTCGATAACAAAAAAAGAGCCGTCATGTTTTGGATTCATGGAGGCGGATACCTCTGGGAGAGCTCTGGAGACTTGCTCTATAAAGGAGCACGCGTAGCCGCGCGGGGTGATGTCGTCGTTGTGAGTGTGGAGTATAGGCTCGGTGCTGTTGGTTTCAGTTATTTTGAGGAGGTGCCGGGCAGCGGCAATGCCGGCCTTTTGGACCAGGTCTTGGCGCTCCGCTTTGTTCAGGAACACATCCGGGCGTTTGGTGGCGATCCCGACAACGTTACCATTTGGGGAGAGTCGGCAGGGAGTTACAGCGTCTGTTCGATTCTGGGCATGCCCGATGCCACCGGGCTTTTTCATAAGGCCATTGGCCAGAGCGGTGGGAGCTCAATGACGCGGCGCCCGGACTTTGCCATGCGCGCCACAGAGCTGCTTTACGAGTACGCGGGTGTAGGAACTCTTGACGAGCTCCGCGCCCTGAGCTGGCAGGAGGTGATCAAGGCACAGGAGAAAGTGATGACCACGTCGCTGGTGCCTGAATTCATCTACGGTCCGGTTCTCGATGGCATGGTCTTCTCAGAGGCGCCCCTGCGCGCCATTGCCAAGGGTGAATCAGCACACGTTCCACTTCTTCTGGGGTCTACTCGAGACGAAGCCCGGATGTGGATGGTAGACGTTCCTGTGCTGGCTACCCCTCTGGCGACGCCTTTGGCCACGATGTCCGCGTTCCCCTACTTACAGCGCGCCCTTCCACCTGGGAAAACGCCCTTGAATGCAAGCTTTCTCTATGAAAGCACCTATCCCCAGTTTGCGCTGACTCCAAACTACTGGGCGCTCGCAATAGCCACAGACGTGATCCTTCGAATCCCTACGCTCAGGCATGCCGAGGCACAAGTGGTGCGTCAGCCAGAGAAAGTTTTTGTCTACCGCTTTGATTGGGTACCCCCAAGCCCTGGCTACCCAAACTTGGAGCTTGGTTCCGCCCACGGAGCTGAGCTGGGCTTTACTATGGGATATCCAGAGGGCTGGCCCGAGATATACGGCAATTCTGGTATCCCTTCTGGTCTCAGGGACCAGATCATGGACGCATGGATTGCGTTTGCCAAAACAGGAAATCCCAATCATGTCGGAATGCCCCAATGGCAACCGTACAACCTGGAAAATCGCCCGACCATGATCTTCGACGCAGAAGGTGGAGAAGCGAAGAGCTTCTTAGACAACGACCCGGGCGGAAAGACACGGGCATTTTGGGAAGGCACCGCGTTCGATGGCCTCGATCCGCCCCGTCTTCCTCAGGACTTGTCAACCATTAACTCGCTCATACCTTAACGGATTGCTTGATGAGTCCATCGATTCAAATCCATGATTGAAGAAAATATCCGTCCCTTCGGAAGGCGCCTGGTCCGATACACCGAGCTCCCTCATTGACTCTGATAAAGCTCACCTCGATGGTCGCCCCTACCTTCTTTTTTTTTTCAACGATCCGCTCACGGCCGCAGCAGAGGTCGGGGGATGTCGGCCGAGCGCAAGCACGACTCGGCGAGACACGGGCCATAGCCGCACGCGCGGCAAGGCCCCTGGGAGCGACCCGTTTCGTCGGAAACGATGAGGCCGTCGACGATGCGGACGATGCGATCACAGCGGTCGGCGAGACGCGGATCATGAGTCACGACGAGCAGCGCTGTTCCCTCCTCGGTGTTGAGCGCGCGAAACACGTCGAACACCTCGTCTGCGGTCTCGGTATCGAGGTTGCCGGTGGGCTCGTCAGCGAGCACCACCGCGGGCCGAGCCATGAATGCGCGGGCGATCGCCACGCGCTGCTGCTGACCGCCCGACAGATCGCTGGCCTTGCGCCTTTGCAGATCGGCGAGCCCCACCCGAGACAAAAGCTCTCGGGCTCTGGCCATCATGGCATCGTCGACGTGGCCGACCGCCACATAGTGGGGCATATAGACATTCTCGAGCACCGTGAAGGCGCTCAGCAAATGGTGGAACTGGAAGACGAAACCGATGGCGTTGCCCCGCAGCGCGGTCAGTTCGTCGTCGTCGAGCTCGGAGGTCGAGACGCCATCGACCTGCAAGCGACCCGAGGTCTGGCGATCGAGCAGCCCCAAAATGTTGAGCAGCGTGCTCTTGCCCGACCCAGAAGGACCGATGAGCGCAGCGAGCTCCCCGCGCCGCAGCGAGACGTCGACGCCACGAAGAACCCGAGCGCCCGTCGAGCCGCCGTACTCCTTGACCAAAGACTGCGCCTTGAGAATCGGCTCATCCATAGCGGATCACCACCGCGGGGTCGAGCCTGGCCGCGCGCCGGGCCGGCAAGTATCCCGCGAGCACGCTGGAGGCGATGGCCACTACCGACGCGCCGAGCAAGAGCTCGGCCGGAACCTCGATGGGCAGGGTCGGTCGACCATCTGGTCCCACCACGGCGCCCCGAAACAGCAGGGAAAGACCCGCCCCCAGAGCGCAGCCGAGCAGCGAGCCAACGACGCCCACGATCAACCCCTGCAACAGAAAAACCCTGAGCACAGTTCGCGTGGATGTGCCAAAGGCCTTGAGGATGCCGATCTCCCGCGACTTCTGCACCACGGAGACGAACAGCACGCTCGCGATCCCGAGAGCCACGGCCAACACCACGAAGAACTGGATGGTTTTGCTGGAGCTGTCCTGGGACGAAAGCGCCACGAGGAGCTGCGCGTTGCGGTCCATCCAACTCTCGGCTGAGAGCCCTGTGCGACGGGACACCTTCGCCGCAACCTCCCGCGCGTCAAAAACGTTTGCCACCACGGCGTCGACCTCGGTCACTCCTCCGGGTATGTCGAGGAGATTCTGGGCCACGGCCAGGGCCAACACCACCCAACGCTCGTTCGCATCCTTGTTCTCTAAATCGAAAACTCCCGTCACGTTCAAAACGACAGTGCGTTTTTCAGTGGTCAACAGTCGCAGCTTGTCGCCCACGGACAGGCCGAGCTGACGGGCCAACTCCACACCGATGAGCGCGTCAGAGCCGCCGACGCGATAGCTTCCCCGCACGAGCCGAACGCTTAGGTCGATGATGCCGAGGTAGGTCTGCGGCTCGATACCGGTAATGGCCACGGCCTTGCGAGCCTCGCCGCGCACCGCAAACCCCGCGCCGATGGCCACCGGGCTCGCGGCCTGCACGTCGGGGGTGGACCTCGTCTGCTCGAGGACCGTCTTGGCGTTGAGAATGGGCCTGAGCCGTTGGGGTGGCTGTTGAATCGCCCGCAGCAGTCGCTCAGCGGACCGCGGCTCATAGAGAGGCCTTGCCACCTCGTCGCGCTGCTTCACCACGATGTGGGCCTGCGTCCCCAAGGTCTTGTCGATAAGGTCGCGCTGCACCGCATCGATGAGCGCGGACAGAAACACCATGACCGCCACTCCGACGGCAGCGCCGATGACAATGAGCGCGGTCTGTTGGCGGCCTTCCTTGAGAAACCGCAGGGCAATGGTGAGCGCGGGCATCATTGGTTTGCCAGAGGCGCGGCCTCTGCCGCGATATCCGCCGCAACCCGAACGCCCTCCTCGAGCCCCGCAGCCCCGGGAAGCAGCACCACGTCCCCTGCGGAAAGTCCCTCCTTGACTTCCACGGCGTCGGTCCCGCGAATGCCGAGCTTGACGCTTTGGCGGCGCGCCCGGCCGTCGGCCAGCACGAACACGCTGTGACCTTTTGCGCTGCTCGCCAAGGCTTCGCTGGGCACGCACAGCGCCTCTTCTTTCCGGGCCACCTCGATCTCCACCGAGGCCGTCATCTCCGGTCGCAAAAAGGGCGGAGGGTTGGGCAGGCTGAGCGTCACCTCCACGGTACCCCGGGTCGCATCCACCGACGGCGCCAACCGTTCGACGACCGCGGGGAAATGGCGGTCTGGATAGGCCTCGGCTGAGATGAGCGCGCTGCGACCTTTTTCCACGCCCGCGATGTTCTTTTCGTCCACGGGAACCTTGACCTCCAGCCCGCCAGTGGCCGCGAGCACCACGAGCACCTGTCCTGGCTGCACCGTGTCGCCCACGTCGGCCCGCACCGAGAGCACCGACCCTGCGGTTCTGGCAGTCAAGTGGGTATCGACGATGCGCTCCTCGATCTGCTGCAATGCGGCCTCGGCTTGTCCTAGCCCGGAGAGGCCCATGCGGTATTCCACGCCGCCAGCGCTGACGCTCCCAGCCTGGAGCGCGACGGCCTCTCGCCGACTGCGCGCTTGGTCGAGGGACAACCGCACGCGTTCAATATCCTGGTCGTTGGCGGCGCCGGCGTTGCGCAGGATCTCGGTTCGCCCGAGGTCGTCCTGGGCCTGGCGCACTGCGACCTCCGCTTGTTTCAGCTCTTCGACGGCCTTGGGGGACAGCACTCGCCGCAGGTTGTCGAGCTTGAGCCGAGCCTGGGCCACGACCTCGACGGCCGCGCTCTTCTGGGCCAGCCATTCTCGGTCGTCGAAATGCACGAGCAACGAGCCCGCTTCCACCGCATCGCCCTCTTTGACAGACACCTCGGTTACGACACCCGAGTACCGGGGGCCCACCTCCACCGTGGCCGGAGGCGAAATGCGCCCAGTGGCCACCACGGTCTGGACGATGGTCGAAGGAGCGACCTGCACGGCCAAGACCGACTCGGG
Organism: Myxococcota bacterium; assembly: GCA_025453525.1. Lineage (GTDB taxonomy): Bacteria > Myxococcota_A > Polyangia > JAAYKL01 > JAAYKL01 > JALOQD01. The sequence continues at coordinate 5,086 of JALOQD010000124.1, read as the reverse complement.
TTTGAGGGTTTTGTAAGCAGCCCAAGCGGCGACGAGCACCACTGCCCCAACGAGCGCCACACGCCTGCGAAACGACTTTCCCTTTTTCTTCCCGTTCACGTCGCTCATGCTGCTGACCTGCCTTAGGCTCTTCCCACATCCTGGAGACTCCCCTCAAGTCGCCACGTTACACGAAGGCGTCGCCGGCAACAATTGCTCCGGTTGGCTATTGGAGTGTGTAGGATCTGGCGTGGCTCACGCCGACGCCAACGCGCGTGCCGGGAAGCACGTGTTCGGCAAACGGATTGGAGCGCGGAAATTGGGCCGATATCGGCCCTAAGCCATCGATGATGGCGTCGACCTTCACGCGGTCGCCCAGGGGCAGCACCCTTTGGACTGTCGCCGGTCCGCTCGCATCGGGATACAGCTCGAAGTCGTAAGAGCGCACCACCACGCGCACCGCCGCGCCGTCCTGGGCGTGCTTGATGGGAAAAGCGAGGGGGCCGAACTCCGCCCTTCCCTGGCGAACCACCCCATCAAACACGTTCACGTCCCCGACGAAGCGCGCCACGAATTCGGTGCGGGGGTGGTCGAGAATCTCCACCGGCGACCCCACCTGCTCGAGGCGTCCCTGACTGATGATGAGCACTTGATCGGATAGAGACATGGCCTCTTCCTGATCATGGGTGACGAAAATAGAAGTGACGTTGATCTCATCGTGCATCGTGCGCAGCCAGCGCCCCAACTCGGCCCGAATCTTGGCGTCCACTGCGCCAAACGGTTCGTCGAGCAGGAGCAAACGCGGCTCGGTGGCCAGCGCTCGCGCCAGAGCGACCCTCTGCCGCTGGCCTCCAGACAACTCGTGAGGATACCTATTGCCGAGGCCCGGCAGGCCGACGAGCTCCAGCATTCTCCCCACCTTGCGCCGCCGATCGCGGCTCGCGACACCGCGAACCTCGAGGCCAAACCCGATGTTCTGGCCCACGGTCATATGTCGAAACAGGGCGTAGTGCTGAAACACAAAGCCCATGTCGCGTTTGCGGGTATGGAGGTGGTCCACGCGCTCGCCGTCGAGCAGCACGCTGCCGTTTTCGGCGACCTCCAGTCCGGCGATGATCCGCAAAATGGTGCTCTTGCCTCCGCCAGAGGGTCCGAGCAGGGCCGCGAGCCGACCCTTCTCTATGCGGAAGCTGACGTCCTCCACGGCGACGAAATCGCCGAAGCGCTTGGTGAGATTGGTCACTTCGATGCCCATGATACCTTTTCCTTTTTGCGCTTGAGGGCCTGGAGCGCCAACAAGAGCATGGAGCTCAGGCAGGCGAGCACGAGGGACATCCCAGCAGCGCTGATGGGGTCCCGTTCCTCGACAGAGGCGTACACAAAAGTGGTCGCAGTGTCGGTCTGGCCGGCGATGGAGCCACCGAGGATGAGCACAGCTCCAAACTCTCCGAGGCTGCGGGCCGCGGTGAGGGTCACCCCGAAAGTCAGGGCCGAGCGGATGTTGGGCAAGGTGATGCGCCAGAAACACGCGAGCCTAGAAGCTCCGAGTGTGGCGGCCGCTTCTTCCTCCTCGGTGCCCAGCTCCTTGAGCACGTTGGACACCTCCCGCACCACGAAGGGCAAGGTGACGAACAAGGTGGCGAGCACCATGCCCGGCAATGAGAAGAGCACTTTGAGATGCAGCGCGTCGAGCACCGGCGACAGCCATCCGCCACGGCCGAGTAAGATGATGAACGCTAGGCCTGTCATGACCGGCGACACGGCCAGCGGCATATCGACGAGAATATCGAGCAGCCGGCTGCCGACGAACCTCTGACGCACGAGCACGAGAGCCGTGGCAGTGCCCGCAACCGCGTGAAACACCACTGCGATGGCTGTGACCAAGAGGCTGCGCGACAAGGCTCCTAGGGCCTCGGGCGAGAGCATCTTTCGAGCGAGCACCAAGGCCCCCTCTCCAAAGCCGTCCACGGCAATGGCCACGAGAGGTGCCACCGTGAGCAACCCCAAGTAGAGGGTCACGATGGCAATGAGCACAGCGCGCACCACTCTGGATTCCCGTCTAATCACGACGCCTCAATGCAACGTGCTCCAGAAAGCGCGACAGCCCGGTGGAGGCGAGCGCGACAGCCAAAAGCGCCACGGCCACGGCTGCGGCCACCGCCGGCCTACCGGCCTCGACCTCTCCGAACAGATAAACTGGAGCGGTTAGGGTCTTATGAGAAATGTTCCCAGACACCACGACCACGGAACCGAACTCGGCGATACACCGGGAAAACGCCTGCATGACGCCGCTGAGAATCGCCGGCAGCAACGGAGGGAGCAGCACCCGGAGCACGGTCGTGGCCCTTGTTGCGCCGAGCGTGGCCGCAGCTTCTTCTTCTGCAGGATCCAACTCCATGAGCACCGGCTCCACGGCTCTTACGGGAAACGGCAAGGCCACAATGGCCAGAGCCAGAAGAATGCCCGGGTGGGCAAACGCGACTTTGAACCCCATGGGCTCGAGCGACGCTCCCAAAAGCGTGTTTGGACCCAGCATCGCGAGAATGGCCATGCCCACGACGAGCGTGGGAATGGACAGCGGCAAGTCCACGAGGGCGCTGAGCAGGCGCCTGCCGGGAAATCGGTACCGCACGAGCACCCATGCTGTCAGCGTGCCCATGACCGTCACCACGACCGCTGCGACCGCAGAGGTCCACAACGTCAGCAGCACCGAGGCCGCGGCGATGGGCGATGAGAGCGCCTTCCAGACGTTCCCCAAACCTCCTTCCAGGCCGACGAAGAGCAGTGCGATCACAGGAATGAGGACGAGCAAGGCAACATAGACGAGCACCGCTCCACGCAGGGCCAGGGCCGAAGCGGCGAAGCTCCTTTTGCCTTGTCGCCGCTGCTTCATGGCGAGGGCGCGGCTGAAAGCTCGACAGCTTTGTCGTAAGCAGCCTGTGGCTCGAACAAGGAGCTCTGAACGTTCTTCCAGCCGCCGAGGTCGTCCACGGTCACCAGATCCGAGACCTTGGGCCATGCGGCCTGATCTTTTGGGTCGTTGGATTCGTCCACAGTCCGCAGGCCGTACTCCGCAAAGGCCGCCTGGGCCTTGGGGCTCAAAAGGAACGACACGAACTCCCTCGCGACATCGCTATTGCCGTGTTTGTTCGCGTACTCGTCGACCACAGCCACGGGATTGTCGATGCGGACGGTCGAGGCCGGCACCACGTACTCGTAGGTTTTTCCGCCTTTGCGGCCCACGAGCACCTCGTTCTCATAGGTAATCGCCACGTCGCCGACGCCGCTCTCGAAGGTGAGCATCGACTCTCGCGCACCCTTGTCCATAATCGCCACGTTCTTCAGAACGCGGCCCAAAAGCGCGGTGGCTGCGGACGCATCGCCCGCCGGGGATGTGGTGTGGCCTCGCAGAGCCGCGCCCCAGAAGGCCATGATGTTCCACATGGCACCACCACTCGTGCGCACGTTCGGCGTGAGCACCTTTACGTCGGGCCGGGCGAGGTCATCCCAATCCTTGATGCCCTTGGGATTGCCCTGTCGCACGGCGAGCACGACGATCGAGCGAGACACCATCCCGCTCCTGGCCTGGCTCTTCCAGTCGTGGGTGATGAGTCCGGCCTGCGCGATGCGCGCCACATCGGGCTCCATCGACAAGGCGACGACGTCGGCCTCGAACCCCGCGACCACGGCCCGCGATTGGGCGCCACTGCCGAGGTACGACTCGGAAACCTTGAGGATCTGCCCCGTCTTCGCCTTCCAATGTTCCTTGAAGGCCGGGATAATCGCTTGGCCATAGACCTCGCGCGGCGTGGTGTAGGCCGCCAAGGTCAGCGTCCTCTCCTTGGGCGCGCTGCTCTGCTCTTTGCCCTCGGACCGATTCGAGCATCCTGTGGCCACCGTCGCGCACGCAACGAGCACCCCCACCAGAACCATGCAGTTTTCGAATTGGTTTTTCATCGTCGCTCTTCCCTACGTGGTTTCTTACTATCCGTTCCGTCTAAGTGAGCAGGTTCCGTGCCACTGTTCCCCTTGTCCCAAAAATGGAAGGATCTTGATGAAGGTCCTACCAGAGGCGTCCTGAAACCAAATTTTTCCGGCAAATTAAACGGATGTCACCGTGGTATTTGCTGGTATATGCGTTTCCATGATATTTGCTGGGCAAATGCTCAAGAAAGACGACACCACCCATGAAGTTGGTTCTCGAAGCGTGGAGAGAGCTCGGCCGTAGCCTCGCCCTCGAGGAAGCGGTTCAAAAAGTAACGGCGCTCATGGAGGAGCGGATGCCTCTCGACGCTGTGCTGATCCGCACCCTGGACCTCTCGACGAGGAGAATCTCCACCCTGGCTTGCGGCCTTTCTGCCCATGGCCAGGCGCCAGCATCGGTGCGCAGGGATCTCACCGAGCACGAGCTCGATCGCTTGTTGCGCTGGTGTGGCGCAGGCGAGGTGACCCATCTTCCGCCTGGGGGCTCGGATCCCTTGAGCGAATTGTTGCTCCCCGATGGCACCGCGTCCGATGTCCTCTTGGGACCTTTACAAGGGGATGCAGGCCCCATCGGCGTGCTGGTGCTGCTCGCCGCTCGAAACCGCAGGCTGAACGCGGAGCATGTGAAGCTCACGACAGAGCTGCTCGAGCCGTTTTCCTCCGCGCTCGCCGCGACCCTCAAGGTGTCGCAACTCGAACGCGATCGGCGCGCCATGGAGGCAGACAACGATGCCCTTCTGTCGCGTCTGCAACGGCAGGACATCGCCGACACCATCGTGGGCTCGAGCTCTGGCCTCAAGGAGGTCCTCGTCAAGGTCGACCAAGTGTCCCCCACGGACGCTCCCGTGCTCATCCTGGGCGAGACCGGCACTGGGAAAGAGGTCATCGCTCGCACTATCCACCAGCGCTCTCGCCGCCGCGAAGGGCCCATGCTCCGCGTCAACTGCGGGGCCATCCCCCCCGAGCTCGTCGACTCTGAGCTGTTCGGTCACGAACGGGGCTCGTTTACCGGTGCGACGAACTCCCGCAAGGGCTGGTTCGAGCGAGCCGATGGCGGCACGCTCTTTCTCGACGAAGTGGGAGACCTACCGCTGGCCGCACAGGTGCGCCTCCTTCGAGTGCT
>JALOQD010000123.1 GCA_025453525.1 Myxococcota bacterium | reverse complement strand
TCAGGCTGCTGGCAAAGGCTGCCGGAATTATTATTGGCAAACATGCAATCCGTAATTGTTGCCGAGGAAAACATTTGGAATATGGCGCCACCAGAATTATTGGTCAATGTACATTCAGTGATTGTCGCCGAAGAATTTTTGTTAAAAATCACGCCGCCATAAGAACCAGCTTGGTTATGGGCAAATGTACAATTCGTCATTTTTGCAAAAGAAGACTCATTGTTAATCGCGCCGCCGGCCCCCGCCTGGTTGTTGGTAAACGTGCAATCGGTGATGGTTGCTGTCGAAGAAGCATCTCTGAAAGAAATCGCGCCGCCGGCCCCCGCCTGGTTGTTGGTAAATGTGCAACCGACGATTGTTGCTGTCGAGAACGACCGATTAAAAGTGATCGCTCCGCCAGTTGCGTCTGCACGAGCTAAGTGAGGATGGGGAAGCGCCTGGTTGTTAGTGAAGGTACAATTTGCAATTGTTGCCGACGAAGAGGCGTCATAAATCGCGCCACCATAGGCGGATTCAGATAATGCCTGGTTATCAATAAACGTGCACTCTGTAATTGTTGCTTTCTGAGATGAAGCATTGTAGATTGCGCCACCAGAGTAAAACAATGACGAATTCGAAGACTTAGAAGAACGAGCTATGTTACTGGCAAACTTACAACCAGTGATTGTTAATGTTAAACTAGATTTATTGAAAAAAGCGCCGCCGGTAGAGGCTTTATTGTTGGCAAACGTGCAATCCTCTATTTCTATCGAAGAAAAATTGTTGTAAATGGCGCCACCATAAGAAGATTCGTAGCCAGCTTCGTTGTTAGTAAAGGCGCAACCAGTTATTGCAACAGAAGAAGACGACGAAGAAGAAGCATTGTAAATCGCGCCGCCAGCATTAGTGCTATTCCAACCAGTGGCCTGGTTGTTGGCGAAGGTGCAATCTGCAATTGTAGCCGACGAAGAAGACGAAGGAGCATTAAAAATCGCTCCGCCGTTCCTAGCATGATTGTCGGAAAATGTGCAGTCCTCTATTTTTAGCGTAGAAGAATCGCTGAAAATGGCTCCGCCTGCAGAAGCATCGTTGTTGGTAAACGTGCAATCCGCTACTGTTGTCGAAGAAGAAGCACTGTAAATGGCACCTCCAGAAAAAGTAACTTTGTTGTCGGTAAAAACGCAACCAGTTATTGCAGCTGAAGAATTAGATGACAAAGCATTGTAAATGGCACCACCCTGATTTTCAGTCTGGTTGTTGACGAACGTGCAATTTATGATCTTTGCAAAAGAGGATGCGTTGTAAATCGCGCCGCCAGCCTCTTTGGCCGAATTGTTCACAAAGATACAGTTTTGAAGAATCAGAGATTTTGCCTCACTATAAATGCCTCCTCCCTTGCCAAGTTCCCTATACTGATTTGCTTGTCCATCGGAAATCGTAAACCCATCAAGTATTGCATTGTCCGCTCCGACCAAAACGTGGAAGCTGTTGTCACTTGCTGTGTTCTGTGTTCCGATATCTCCACTCAATATAGTAACATTCGATATCCAATCTCTTTGGTCCCGGAGGGTTTCCCCGCCTTTGAAACCCCCGTATAAATCGACGTTAGGCTTCAGTTGAATGCTGATGGTTCGGTCAATCCCTTCCGTGGGAGTGTATTTCCCCTTGGCGACCCAAATTTCGCAGTCCCCAAAATACTCGGCCAACATCAGGGCGCGGGGCACAGAATATAGCGGTTCGGTCCAACTCCGTCCCTCGTTCCCGTCGTTTCCTATGACCTGGTCCACATACACTAAGCATCGCTTACAATCCGGCCCGGTCCAGCCCTCCGGACACTCCTCTTGGGGTTGGGTATCTGTATCCGTTTGAGTGACCGTGTCGCTATTTGGGTTGGTCACAGTGTCGCTGTGAGTATCCGTGACCGTGTCGCTATTTGGGTTGGTCACAGTGTCGCTGTGAGTATCCGTGACCGTGTCGCTATTTAGGTTGGTCACAGTGTCGCTGTGAGTATCCGTGACCGTGTCGCTAAGCGTATCCATCACCGTATCGCTATAGGTGGCAGGATCCATGTCACTGTCACTGCCACTATCACTGTCGGTGCCCCTGCCCGTGTCTATGTCGTCATTTGTATCTGTGTCGCTAACTATATCCTGCCCTGTTTGAGTGTCGGTATCGACGTCCACATCCCCATTCGCACGTTCACTGTCTGAATTATCGCCGCTCCTTGAATCGGCCGAGCACGCTGAAAACGAAGAAAAAATCATTAGCGTCAGAGCAATGGCTATCGTCTTGATCCTTGAGGTGAGAATTCTCATTTTATCCATCTCCTTGAAGTGGCCCCCCGTTGTCCAGACAAAATGCATACCGTTTGAGAGTGGGCTCATCACGGTGGTATGGATCTCTTCTTTTCAACCACCTGATTGGCGATGGTCCGAAGGTGAGCGGTTCGTAGACGCCGAGGAGGTCGCCCGGAGCATCCCCCCCCCCCAGGCACATTTCCAATTTGCTCGCCTGCCTCATGTCGCGCATTGGGCCGCCTCGGCGATCCGATAGGCGGCGGCATATGCCTCGTTGGGCGTACGTCCGTCAAGGAAATGCTGCGAGCGCTCGGCATCATAATGATTGAAATACCTGAGGTGGTCCCCACTGTCTAGATCCCAAACGGGTCAGTTTAGGATATTTATCGTTCTTGTTGGCCTGCAGAAATATACATCCGCAGGCGTCTTGTAGAGTATTGGAGTCATTCTCGTGATCTCGTAGATTCTGGATTTTCCCCCTAGAACCCGAACCGATCTATATGTCAATTGGGCTGGATTGTCCCCGTGTTAAAACGGGTAGGACCTCGCCTGCTTGATGGAGATGTCGCGGCTGGGCAGCGTGAGCTTGAATTCCACGTCCATGCCAAAGGGCTCCGCGGCGCCGTATAGCTTCTGGAAGTGCTCGTGGATGCCTCGCAGATAGCCGACGAGCTCGACGATCTCTTCGAAGGAGAGCACGGGCTTTCCGCGATTGAGGCTCGAATAGGAGAGATAGCTCATCTCACCGCCGCCAGCAGGCGGCTTGTAGTACAGAAACGAGTCGGCCGTGACGCCTGGCACGGGGTTCGCCACCGACGTGGCTCCGGCCTGCGCGTTGACGAAGTACGCGGATTGCTGCGGATCAAAGGGGTTGGCGGTGATGGCCACGCCGTTGGCCGCTTCGAGGTTGTCGGGGAAGGATGGATGCACGAGCACACCCATGGCGCACTTCGAATGATCGATGCGGGCCCACTCGCGCTCCTCGAAGGCCGAGAGGTTCCACAGGCTGGACCACACATGGGTGAGGGCCTGCTCCAGGGTCTTGGTCGGATCGCCGGGCTTGTAGGAGTATGAGTCGTAGATGCCTGCACCGTTGAAGCCCTCGAGGTCCTCCACGTTGGAGCTGGAGCGCAAGCGGATCGGTATGGTCGTGCCGTAGTCGGTGTCGATCTTAGCCTGCACCGCGGCGAGCAGGTCGGCGTCTACGGCCGTGCCTCGGATGGTTTCCCGCAAGGCCTCGAGCTGCTCTTTGCGCCACAGCCCGTCGCTCATGAATTTTGGATCGTCGAGCATCGTTTGCACACGCGCGTCGAGCCCGTGGTGTTCCATGAAGCTCACGTAGGCAGAGCAGGGAATGGCAAAGGCGTCGGGCAGCGGGATGGCCGGAACGATGCGGGTCATCTCGCCGAAGTTGGCTGCCTTGCCGCCGATGCGCGCCACCCAGCTCGCGTCGGTTTGCTCTATGTCAACGAGAGCGGTTTGGCTTAGGTCCAGGTCTGGCGCTTGGTCGTGATCCGGACGCCGCGAGGCCCAGAAGGCGTCCGCGGCTTCTTTTGTCGATGGCGTGACCTGAAAGCCATCCGCGGCGACGACGAGCTCGACCCACTTTCCGTCATTGGTTTTAAAGGCGGGCTCATCGAGCGCGCCTTTGAGCGCCATGTTGGGCGTGCCGCGGTTCTGACTGAGGAGGTTCACGTGGGAGAGGGGCGTCTGGAACTCCCCGGTCACGAGTCCGGCCACGGCGCTGATGTCATTGGGCACCGAATCGATGACCACCAGATCCAAGCGGCTCACGTACTCCGCTGGCAGCTCGGCCAGCGTGGTCAGGTGCACGCGACCGATGGTGCGACCCAGGTTGAGTCCTTGGTACGTGGCGTCCGCGTAGAGCTCTTCTGTCGTGACGATCGGAACGCCCGCTGGCAAGCGACTGTCCATCTCCAGGGCATTGGAGGTCGGGTGATAACGGAGATCCGCGGGCCAGCGCAAGGCCTTCTTCACGATGCCGAACATCTGCGCGAGCATCTCCGGCGGCGCCTTGTCGATGGGCGAGATCTCCAGGGCAAAGATGTTCGGGCCCAGGTAGTGGGTAAGGGTGGCGAGAAACAGCCGCCGAGAGGGCTGGTAGTACATCTCGGCGTTGAAGGTCGCCATGTCGCCGTAGCCGTCGAGGTTTTCGTGGGCAAAGGTGTAGTGGCGGTACTTCTGCGTGTCGAAGAAGTGCAGTGTATTGTCTTTGTTGCGTTCCACCACGAGCATGACGCCGCGATTGGCAGGCAGCGCGGCCGCGGCCGGAGAGCCAGCCAAGGCGGCGTGATCGTCGGGGCAGCCGAGCATTGGGAGCTCATTCGGACGACCTTCCGAAGTCCACTCGCATTCATAGTGGACGCTGGAGCTCGTTCCGCAAGCCGCCCAGGTGGCGAGGCACAGGGACACGAAGGCGAGCAGGCGCATGGACTACCTTCCGTGAGAAGGATAGAGGTATCTTCGATAGGCGACGACCAGCTCCACCGGGCCGGCCGCAAGGCTTGCGCGATCGCGGTGAAGAAGCTCGATGAACGAGAGATGCTGTTCGAGCCCAGGACCACCGGCGACCGGGAACGCTTCCACAGCGGCGGCCGGAATGACGAGCTGACCGGCCTGCGGGCTCACCTCGCACATGAGCGTCGCTTCGGGAAGAGCGCCGTGCCAGCCCTTGTTGAGCACGAGTCGGACCACGCCAGTGTCCCCGGCAGTGAACTCAATGACATTGTCTTGCCCGTCCACGAGCACAAGAGCGTTCGACTCGTCGATTTCGAATTGCGGCGCGGCCAGCCCTTGCGTTTCGAGGTCGAAAGCGGGAAGGTCCGCTCCTTGGGCCACTGCCGAGACAGTCGCTTCTGCGCCGAGGTCGCCTGTTGCCAAGTTGCCGCCGTCATAACCCCATTCCGAGGGATGGATGACAATGGAGGAGCCCGTTCCGCCCACGGTGATGTCGCCAGCCGATACGCGCTGTGGCATCGTCAGGCAAGAGCTCTCCTCGCCGCAGTACTCGTCCCAATCACAGGGAGGACTGCACTGCCCTCCTTGGGCCGGCAGCCACAGAATGCAGCCGCCCTCCTCGAACGCGATCTCGTGCCGACCAGGCGGGAAGGGCGCGAACGCTTCCATTCGCATGGGGCTGTCGTAGAAGTCCGCTCGTACCTGGGCCGCCGTGTCCCACACGCCGCCCCAGCCCGATATGACAACTTCGATCTGTCCCAGCATGACGCCCGGAGAAGGCTCGTCAGTGCTCTGGCCAGTGTCGCTGATCGTGTCTGCGGTATCGCTCGCGGTGTCCAGCGTTGGATCGGTGCTCACGCAGGCAGGGGCCATGAGACCGAGCAGGACCACTGTGTTCCTGAGTGCTTTTTTGACCATTGCTAAACCCTCCTTGGTCGAAAGGTGGTGTGCCTTTTACTCTGACAGCGCGCCGAAGAAGCCTTCGTCAAATGCCGGCAGGACGATGCGCCGTTGCTCCACCCCGAGGCCGAGCCTGACCATGTCTCGGGCCAGGGATTCGGCATCGACGAGCGAGACGGGTGGAAGGTGGGGCACGGCAGCTTCCTTCCTGGCCGCTTCGGACACGGTGCCAGTCGTGATGACGAGGATGCTCGCCGCGTCGTAGTGGTGGAGGCTGCCGCGCAACTCGACCACCACTCGGTCCGAGAGCACGTCCTCGGCGCCGCTTCGCCGCAGGACGACCGCGGTGCGAAATCTGCGACCTGCTCGGCGATCGGAGACCGTCAGGTGCAGCTCGTCCTTGCCGCCGCGTTCGACCGGGCGAAAACCCTCGAAGCCGCTCGCATGGAGGTAGATGATCATGGACTTGCCAAACGCCATGGGCGACAGGCTGCGCAGCTTGCGAAGAACCTGCCGTTCGCCGAGCCGCGTCAACCGATCCCGAGCTTCGGCGATGGTGCGTTCGGTCGCGAGGATCTCGGACGGCACCTCTTTCTCGACCAGGGTCCAACCCGCTCGCCGCTCTACGAAACGCGGGCGATGTCCTTGCTGCTCTCGCGAGAGGTTGTCTCCTTCGAGCAGCGCCTCGACGAGCCAGGTCCCCTTGGCGCTGGCCTTGCCGACCTGTTCGGCGACTTGGGAAGCTGGCAAGGGGCGCGTGGCCTTGCGCAGCACGCTCTCCACTTTTTCAAGGATGTCTTCGGAGCTGAGGAGGGCACACGAGCTCTCGGCCGCCACGGGCTCACTCGCGGGAACCAAGGGCTTGGGCGCGGGCCGCGGAGGCTCGGCTCGTTTGGCGCTGACCTCGGGGCTTTCGGGCTTGTCTTCGACAGGGGCGGCAGAAAGCCCTGGCACTGGCTCATCCGTGCGTTGCTTTCGCTTTCGTCGACGTTTGCGTTTGGAACGGTTGGCGTCGTTCTCGTGGGATGGGTCCGTGGCCGTGGAGATCGGAATCTCTTCTGCGTCGGCCTCATCGTCGTCCAGGTCGACGGTGAATGGGGCCAGCGCGGCCTGCGCCCCCATCGCCAGAGGCGGAGGTGGAGGCGGCGTGGAGCGCGATGCAGGCAAGGGCGCGGACTTCGGCTTGGGGCCAGGGGCCTTGTTCCCCCATGCAGCGAGGGCGAAGACCCCGGGTTTGGTCCGCACAAAGGGACTCGAGTCTTCAGCCCTTTGAAGCGCGGCCGACAGGCGACCGGACATGGTCTGCACGGGCGTTTTACCCACATGGGAAAGGATGCCCAGCTCCACGGCCTTTTCGGCGATCTCTCGAGCGTGCATCGCACGGCCTTCCCGTTCGAGCACCGCGAGGGCTGCTTCTATAAATGTCATATGTAGAGAACCTCCTGTTTCGACACTTAAACAAACGCGTTCACGCAAGAGAGTCAAGTAAAGCATACCCGTTTGGGTTTGCCCGGCTCCATCGTGAGGTATATTGATTGTCCAAGGTCATGGCCACCCACAAGAGGTGCACAGGTGAAGATTACACTTATTCTGGCCGCGAGCCCCAACGACGCCCTGCGCGGCATCGAGCCATTCATGCCGCTGTCCCTGCCCCTTCTCGCCGGCGCTGCGCCCGACCACAAATACACCTTGATCGACATGCTGCGCGTTCCGAAGATCAACTACAACGCACCTTGCGATCTCGTGGGTATTAGCGTGCGGATGACAGCAGAGGCGCAGGCCTACAAGATAGCTGATGCGTTTCGTGCTCGCGGTGTGAAGGTGGTGCTCGGCGGTCCACAACCCTCCAGCGTGCCGCTGCGCGCTGCTCGGCATGCCGACGCCGTGGTCGTGGGCGAGGCCGAGGAGCTCTGGCCGCCACTGCTCCAAGACGTGGATCGTGGAGAGCTCAAGCAATTCTATGTCTGCGGCCCTTTGAGCTTTGAGCCAGGGAGCGCCACGATTCACCACGAACCGAGGCGGCCTGGCCTTTCCGGCATTATGAATCCGGCTCGGCATCTGTACCGTCGCAGATATCGCTTCGACACAGTGCAGGCGAGCCGCGGCTGTCCAATCGACTGCGATTTTTGCGCCGTTCCCCTGCTCTTCGGCAAGCCTCTGCGGCAGCGCCCTGTGGGGGAAGTGGCCGCCGAGATCGAGAAGCTGGGCAAGCTCTACTACTTACTCGACGACACGGTGCTCGGCCGCAAGGGTTCCTACGACTATTACCTCGATCTCTACGAACGCCTGGCCGCGCAGCCCCAAAAACGCCAGTGGACCGGTCAAGTGAACCTCGACGCTCTGGGAGATGATGAAGGTCGACGGGTGGCAAAAGCCGCAGCCCGCAGCGGCCTCATCTATGCGGCCGTGGGCCTGGAGAGCCTCTCTCCCGCGGTGCTCTCGCGCTCTGGGGTCTCGCGCAAGTCTGGACTGTCCAGCGACGCCCCGGCTGTCGAAATGAAGGAGCGCCTGCGCTTTCTTCAAGAGCTCGGTGTCATTGTCTCTGGTTGGTTCGTCGTGGGGTACGAGGGCGATGGGCCAGAGACAGTGGACTCGATCCTCGAGTTCTGCCTCGATGTGGGCATTATGCCGGTGGTCTCGCCGGTCAACGCCTTGCCAGGCACTCGTCTCTGGCAAATGCTCAAGGCCGAAGGCACGCTCAACCTCGAGGGCACGTTGACCAACGTCCCTCATCCTACCATCGAGCCCCTGGCCTTGCTCGCCTCCCTCGATCGCGTCGTGGAGAAGGGCTACAGCCTCCATCGGAAATGGCGACGCACTCTGAGAGCGACGCGCGCCTTTGCGAAGCACGAATGGAACAGCACCGAAGGCCTCATTCGGCTCTTCCTCTTCGCCATGATCCTCCAGAAGAACATGAGGAAAGTCCTGCGCCGCGAGAATGCGAACCTCGCCAGCAACTCACCGCAAAACTACGTGGAGTGAGCCCTCTTCATCTCTATCTGCGCAGGAACGAGCAAAGGCGGATGATCTCCGCGCCGATTTTGTGAAGTGGCAGCACCATGTCGACCACGCCGGCTTTCACGGCCTCGTGGGGCATGCCGTAGACGACACAGGTGGCTTCGTCCTGGGCGATGATCGGGGCCTTGTGTCGCTTGAGCAGACGCAGTCCCATGACGCCGTCGTCGCCCATGCCGGTGAGGATGACGCCCAAGGCGCGGCCTTGGTACACTTTTGCCACTGAGCGCAGCAGGTAGTCTGCCGAGGGCCTGCAATGCTTCTCTGGCGGATCGTCGTTAATCCGAAGGACGAGAGCGGTCCCATAGGTCCCGTCGATCTTCATCTGCTTTCCGCCAGGCGCGATGTAAACCGTTCCAGCCTCGGGCAAGTCGCCGTCCTGGGCCTCGACGACCTTGACCGCGGCCTTGGCGTCAATGCATTCGGCGAGGGAGCGGGTAAAGGTAGCCGGCATGTGCTGCACGATGAGCACAGGAACCGGAAAGTCCGCAGGGAGAGTGGGCAAGAGCTGGGAAAGCGCTTTGGGGCCGCCCGTGGACACGGCGATGGCCACGACCTCAACCCGGGCCGCAAGGTCTATACGCGGACTCGGTTGGACGAATCGCGAGGGCGTGGGGCTTTCCGGGGCGGGCTTGCGCGCTTGCTCTGCCGCGGAATGACACCGCCGGTGCAGCATGGAAAGGATTTTCTTGAGCTGGCCTTTGAGATTTTGCTTATTTTCCCAGGCCGAGTCGAGAGACTCCTTGGTGACGAAGTCCACGGCCCCGAGCTCGAGGGCCTCGAGGGTGACGTCGGCGCCAGAACGCGTCAGGGCGCTGACCATGATCGCATCGATGGTCGGATGTTCGACGCGCAGGCGCCGCAGAGCGCTCAGCCCATCGAGCGTTGGCATTTCCACGTCCAGAGTGATCGCGTCAGGATGGAGCGCGGCGCATTTGTCCAGGGCGATAGCACCGTTGGGAGCAGTGCCCACGACCTCCACGAACGATAGCTCGGCTAGAATTTCCAGGATCACCTTGCGAAAGACCGCCGAATCATCGACGACCAGAACGCGCAACCGCCGCTCATCGGCATTGTTTATCTCAATTGTGCTCATTGAGGTCCGCAAGGGATTGGTTGAGCGACTCAGTGGTCCTTTTGATGGTATCGACAGATGCACAGAGCGAGGCGGTGTTGTCGTTCACCGCACGGAGGTTGACGCTGATGCCGTTGATCGACCGGGTCACCTCGGTGGTCACTGCGGCGGCCTGGCTGACATTGGTGGTCGTCTGCAGCACGCCAGCGGAGATCCGTGAAATGTTGCTGGAGATATCCTTGGTCGTGATGCTCTGCTCCTCAGTGGCTGTGGCGATGGTGCTCACGAATTCGTTCACCTCGCCAATGACGCCGGAGATGTGACTGATCTCCGCGATGGTGCTCTCGGTCGAGAGCTGAATGGCTTCGATTTTCTTGCGGATATCGGCCGTGGCGCTATTGGTTTGCCTGGCCAAGTCTTTGACCTCGCTCGCCACCACGGCGAAACCCTTGCCAGCCTCTCCGGCGCGGGCGGCCTCGATGGTGGCGTTGAGCGCCAGGAGCTTTGTCTGCTCTGCGATCTCCACGATGGTTTCAGTGACGAGGCTGATCTCCTTGGCGGCCTTGCTTAGATCGTTGACGCGACTCGAAGCCGCTGCGACACGGCGCACGGCCTTCTCTGCCACCTCGTGTGCTTTGGCGGCGTTGCGGGCGATCTCGTTGACCGTGGCGCTCATCTGCTCCGTTGCCGTCGAGATCGTGGAGACGCTCCTCTCAGACTCCTTTGCACTTGTCGCCAAAAGGTCCATGGTCGAGGACAACTCCGCGGCCGAAACGGCCACCGCTGAGGTGTGATCGGCTATCTCGTGGATACTTCTAGCCGCTGAGGAGGAAATCGACTCCATTTCCCAGATGACCGTATTCATGATCCCCGCATGCTCTTCGGCCTCGCCGATGCGCTTGCGCTGTGCCCGAAGGTCATCGAGAACGAGGATCGATCCGATTTCCACTCCCCGTTCGTCCTTGAAAGGCGTCGAGCGAAAACGCAGGTCCAGCGCCGCTGCGCGAGTCGTGACCACGGACGTTGCACCGCTGTGCTCCGTGGCGCCCTGCCAGCTCTGTCCAACGATTTCCGCTGGCGCCATGGTGAGCAGCTTTCCGACAGCCTCATTGGCATAGGTCACCGCGCCCTCGGAATCGAGGGCGAGAATCGGGATCGGCGCATCGCGCAGGATTTGGAGCTCGGCTTGGTTTTTGTCCATGTTGACCCTCTTCTCCTGCTGCCCTTGCGCGGGAGTGGTTTCTCTTTCCGTATTGTTTCTTTTGACCATCTCTTCTTCCTTGCAAGAGCCCTAGACCCGAGATTCTAGAAGCGCGTCGGCGTCGAGGATGGCGACGAGCTCTTCTTTGGATTGGTAAACCCCTGCGAAAAAGTCCCCTATTCGGCCGCTCAAGTGGGGTGGCGTGCGGGCGATTTCGTTGGGCTCGATGGTCAGGATGTCGTCTACCATGTCGACGACCAGTCCAATGTGCTCACCTTCGGATTTGACGACGACGTTTCGAGTCTGGTCATCCATTTCCTCGATGGGCAGACCCAACTTGGCGCGCAGGCTAATCACCGTGACGATCTGTCCGCGCAGATTGAGGATGCCTAGGACATACGAGGGAGCGCTATGCACTGGCGTGAAGTCCAAGTTGCGGTTGATCTCCTGAACAGCATTGATCTTTAGGCCGCATGCGATGTCCCCCACGCGGAAGAGCACGTATTCCCCCCGGGAAGGTCGCTCGTGTTTCGCTCCAGGGATCATGCGAACCCTCGGGGGAACGGCCCAACCTGTCTGCCGCAGCGAAGGAGATTTCGACTGCGCTCGAGAATCTGGCCTTGATCGAGCTTGATGAGGTACTCGTCGATACCCACCGCCTTGCCACGGCGCTGCGCTCCTTCGCCACTCACCGAGGTCACCGCGATGATGGGCAGGTTGCGATTGCCCTCGTCCAGACGCATGCGGCGCGTCATTTCGAAGCCGTCCATCCGCGGCATCTCGATGTCGGTGACCACGAGTCCGATCTCTGCTCGATGGCGCTCGAGCTGGCTCATTCCCTCGAGTCCGTCGTTTGCGGTGACCACACGGTGTCCTGCCTCCTCGAAAAACTCGCGGATTCTGTTGCGAAAGAACTCGGAGTCGTCCACGACGAGCACGGTCGGTAGCCCCTTTTCCGCGGCTTTGTCCGTGGCGCTTTCCGCCAACCGAGGGACGAGGTGCCGTGCGAGGCCGTGCAAATCCAAAAGGAGCGTGATGTTGTTTTCGATGATGATCGACCCGTATACACCTGTTGAGCGGAAGGTGAGGTCGTCGATCTCCGAGGTGGAATCGACGATGTCCAGGATGTTCGCGACGAGGAGACCCACTTCCTTGGAACCCACAGTGTATATGATCACGAAAAGGCTCTCTTGAACGGGCAGCGGCCAGACTTTGGCTACGTCGTCCAAGGCAAAAAGCAGCAGGCTTCGACCGCGGTATTTCATGGTGCGCATACCTGCCACGCGCTCGATCTGCGATGCGTGAATCCGCTCGATTCTCTCGACGAAGCAGAGTGGCACGGCGAATCGATCTTCCCCGCCGAGGTCTGCGAGCAAAAGGGAAATGACCTCATCGGTCATGCGTGACGCTTTGGTCTCGGCCTCTTTTTGAATCTTCGCCTCAGTGGCTTCGTCGGGCCGGATGAGCCGGGATATCCCCACGACGTCGAGAATGAGGGCCGCCTTGCCGTTGCCCAGGATGGTTGCGCCAGCGTACTGCCGGCACTCTCGCATGTCTCGGCCCAGGGGTTTTACGACGATCTCCGCCGAGTCTTTGAGGCTCTCGACGATGAGCCCGAAGTGGAAATTGCCAGCAGCTACGATGGCGATGTTCACCGCGGAGGCAGCTTTGATACGGCGATCCGTGGACGTGGTTCGGCGATCGTCATCGGCAAAGCCGTCATCCACGCTGCTTCGACGATCCTGAAGGCTCGATCTGTGGTCCGGCTCTCGACCATTGGGCGTAAGATACGTGGCGCGATCCATTTTGAGAACGTCACGCAGCCTCGCCAAAGGCAACAGATCCCCGCGCAATCGCATCACGTAGGCGTTGCCGATCTGCTCGATGCGCTTTTTGACGTCGCGGGCTGGGATGCGGTGCAACTCGACGAGGTGGGCCTGGGGGATGGCGAAGCACTCGCCCTCCTCGCCGATGAGCAGACAGGGGATGATGGCGAGCGTGAGCGGCAGTTTGACCCTCACCAGAGTGCCCTTGCCCACATTGGTTTCCACCTCGACGATGCCGCTCATGCGCGACAGGTTGTGGTTCACCACGTCCATGCCCACGCCGCGGCCTGAGACGTCCGTGACCTTCGTGGCCGTGGAGAAGCCTGGCCTGAAGATGAGATTGACCAGAGCCTTGTCGCTCATGGCCTCGAGCTGGTCCGCAGGCAAAAGCCCCATGGACAGTGCCTTGCGTTTGATTTTCTGGGGGTCGATGCCCCTGCCGTCGTCTTCGATTTCGATGATGACGTGACCAGCCTTGTGGATGGCCGAGAGCCTCAGCGAGCTCTCCCTTGGCTTTCCCATGGCCCGGCGTTCGGCAGGCGTTTCGATGCCGTGGTCCATGGCGTTGCGCACGAGATGGGTCAAGGGGTCGTTGATCGCCTCGAGGATGTTTCGATCGAGCTCGACGCCTTCGCCCTCGAGTGTCAAGTTGACCTCCTTGCCCAGATCCCCGGACAGATCTCGTACGACCCTGTGGAACTTGTGAAATACGGTGCCAATGGATTGCATGCGCGTCGACATGATCGCGTCCTGCAATTCGGTCGTGATGTGATCGATGTGGCCTGTGGTCTCGGACAGAGTCGCGTCGTCTACGAGCGACACGGCTTGCATGAGCTGATTGCGAGTGAGGACCAGCTCGCCCGCCAGGGTCATGAGCTTGTCGATGATGCCCAAGCGCACGCGAATGCTCTCGGAGCCTGGGCCTCTTGTCTCGCTCGTTTCCTCTCCCGCCTTTTTCGGCCTGGACGCGAGCTCAGATGACTGTGGGCAGCTCTGACTTTTCGGGGGGCCGGAGAGGCAGCGCTCGAGATGAGAGATCTGGGACTCTACGTCGCGCGACTCGCTGTCTCGAATATTGCCGAGCATGCTGGAAAGACTATCTGCGCCGTCCAGGAGTTGGGTGACGAGCGCCGGCGAGGGCACGAGCTCCTTCTTGCGAAGCTGGCTCAGCACGTTTTCCATGGCGTGTGCGAGCCGCTGGATATTGGTCATTCCAAAGAAACCCGCTGCCCCCTACTATGAAAGAGCAAGTCAAGAGGGTAGACCTCACCTAATCCGCCAAGGATATTTTTTTCCTTTTGCGAAGCGTCCTTTTGGGTACGAGTACGC
>JALOQD010000122.1 GCA_025453525.1 Myxococcota bacterium | reverse complement strand
ATAATCCCCCGCACCTCCGGTGCGAGGAGAGGCGTTCCCGATCTTGCGATGGCCCTATCGGCTTGTCACTCCTCCGCTTGCGAAAATCCATGAGACGAGTCGCCCCGACGCATGCTTGGCAATGGCGATCCGACGCTTCCGCCGCGAGCACCGCTATGTTGACCTTAGTTCCTGGGGCTACGTTGAAGTGCGACATCCTGACCATAAGATCAGTCCCCAGATCCCCTGTCCAGTTTTCGACTCGTAAGCGGGTCGTTGTTTTTAGAAGGGGGACGCAGGGCCTTTTTCGCCTGTCAAAGCCGCGGGGTGCACGGCGAGCGAGGCGACGAACTTGAGCAAATCGTCCATGCCGTCGCGAGTCTGCGCGCTCGTGGCGATGACCCTGCGGCCGGTTTCCTTTACGATTTTATCGAGCAGTATCTTGCGCTGGCTCTTGGGGACCTTGTCCGCCTTGGTCGCCACGAGCACCGCTTGCTTGTTTTGCTCTGCCAGGAACTCGAGGAGTTGCCATTCCTCGTCCTGTGGCCCCCGGCGAATGTCGACGAGCACGACGCAGGCCTTGAGCGCCGTTCGGTGGCGCAGATAGCTGTCGAGCAGCTCGGACCAGGCCCTTTTGGCGCCCTTGGCCACCTGGGCGTATCCGTAGCCAGGCAGGTCGACGACATAGAGCCTGCGGCCGTCGTCGAGCCGCGCCAGGGCATGCACGATGGTCCGCGTACGACCGGGGGTTTGGCTCACCTTGAAAAGCCCGGTGCGCTGACACAGGGCATTGAGCAGGCTGGACTTTCCCACGTTGGAGCGACCGGCGAACGCCACCTCTGGCAGGGTTTCCTCTGGGAGGCGGTCGAGCTTTCCTGCCGAGGACGAGAGGGTCACTTCCACGATTCGCGTCATTTCGATCTCCTTCTTCGAGCCAGGGTGGCGATGAACTCCTGCATCTCCGGAACCTTGAGGAGCATCGCCGCGACAGCGAACGCCGCGCCCCCGGACACGACCGCGGCTCCGAGCACCGCGAGGTTGCGGCCGCTGTTGCCTCCCTGCTCCCAGTCTCCCTGCGCCGAGACGAAATGCGCTGCCGCAAAGAGCGGTCCGCAGCACAAGAGCGTTCGAAGCCACGAGAAGAGCGTCGCTTTCATTCCGAGCTTGCCGATGCGTCGCCGCAGCAAGAGCACGAGTCCCAAGGCCTGCACGGTGGCCGCTGCAGACAGGGCGATACACAGCCCCACATGCCCGAGAGGCGGCATGAGCGGAAGAGCGACGGCGACGTAGGCGAGGATGTAGACCACTCCCATGAGCACCGGTGCCCTGGTCTGCTCCATGGCGTAGAACACCGGCACGGTCTGGCGGAGCAGCGCGATGGAGCAGATGCCCACCGCTTGCCAGGTCAAAGCTCTCGCCGTGGCCAGGGTGTCCTCGTGCGTGAACATCCCGCGCTCGTACATGACGGTCATGATGGGCTCGGACAGGGCGATGAGACCGACCATGGCCGGCGTGGCGACGAACAGGGCGAGCCGCAAGCTGTGGATGTAGGTGGTTTTCATGTCCTCGATGCGGCCCTGGCCGCGAAGGCCAGCGAGGCTCGGCAGCGAAGCCGTCGAGATCGCCATGACCAGCACCGCCAGCGGCAGCTCGAGAAAACGCGACGAAAACTGAATGTACGTGACCGCGCCGTGCCCCAAGGTCGAGGCCAGGGAAGAGGAGATGAACAGCCCCACTTGGTAAGCGGCTGCGCCGAACACCATGGGTCCGGTCATGCGCAGCACGTCTTTCAGCCCGCTATTGCGCAAGTCGAAGGTCGGGGTGCACAGGAGCCTTTCAGCGCGCAGGCTGGGAATCTGAACCACGAGCTGTAGGATCCCGCCGACGAGCACGCCGATGACCAAGGAATAGACAGGCGCGATGCCGTAGAGCGGCAGCACGCCCACGAGCCCCACGGCACAGGCAATGCTCGCCACGTTGAGCAGCACTGGAGCGAACGATGGAGCGAAGAAGCGGCCCGCTGCATTGAGCACGCCCATGGCCAAGGCCACAAGGCTCACGAGAAAGACGTACGGAAACATGGACCGCGTGAGATCGACGGCCAGGGCGAACTTGTCCGCGTGCTGCACAAACCCCGCGCCAGCGAGCCAGGTAATCTCTTTGGAGAACACCATTCCCGCGGCGGTGAGCAAGGCGAGAAAGAGGAGCGCGAATCCCAGCACTGCACGCAGGAAGGCACGCGTCTCCGCCTCGTCGCCGCGAGCGCGGATCTTCGAGAACACCGAGGTCACGGAGATGGAGAAGGAGCCTTCGGCGGTCAGGCGGCGGAACGAGTTGGGGATCATGAACGCGACTTGGTAGGCGTCGATGACCTCTTTGGGGAAGTACGCGGCGATCACCGACTCGCGCACCAGACCCAGCACGCGTGAGGCGAGAGTGCCGACACTGACGATGCCGGCCCGGCGGGTGATTTGTTTGCTCTCTTCGTTCATGACCGAAAGCATTTCACGGGTTAGAGCTGACCGCTGATGGGCCTGGCCATCTTGCCATTGCCGTGGTCGCGCAGGCCGCACACGCTGGCTCCGGCCCAGGCAGACAAGAGCTCGCCCTCGACGCCGAGGGAGCGCATGACCTGTCTGCCGCATTGGAGCAGGCCTGTGATGCCCGTTCTGTGACTCGCGTCTCCCAGCCCCAAGACGGCATCCTGCCTAGGCAGGGGGATCTCCCATCGCGCCACCTGCTCCGGGTGGGGTACGGCGGGCGTGTCGCCGTGGGCCCCTCCTTTGAGGTCAATGGGACCAAATCCGTCCTGTGGCGAATGGACCACCCGCAGGTGATTGTCGAGAAACGGCATGAGCCACCTGAGCCGGTCGAGAATCGCGTCGCGGAGGGCGCCGTTATCGATATCGCGCAGGCTCTCCTGCGAAACCGTGCACGATGCGCTGAGCGACGCGCGGCCAGGGGTGACCTCGGGTTGCCGCTCCAGGCAGAGAAGGTCGGCGCCCTGCAAAGGACCAGTGGAGAGAAAGGCAGTGTGGCCCAGCGCCGCTGGGATCACCTCCGCGTCCAGCCCCACGTTGAGCGTGTAGCCAAAGGCGCGGTCGGAAAAGCTCTGCAAGGCCTTGAACTGATTCGGTTGGAGCTCGGCGGGCACCAGGCGCGCGAGCTGTGTGCCTGGCATATCGACGAGCACGAAACGACAACCGGTGAGATCGTCTTGTCCCAGCATGCGAACGCCGCGGACGCGGCCGCGCGCAATCGAGATTTCGGCTGCCCGCAGCCTTGGATGAACGTCGCCGCCCACCGCTGCGATGCTTTCGGTGAGCAGCCGCACGAGGGCGTCTCGACCGCCATCGAGCACGCGGTGTCCGAACAAGAGGGCGCCGGCCTGCCTCACGCGGGCCAGAAGAGGTGTCGGCGCTCCTGCGGTTTCGAATCGAGAGGGTGCGGAAAAAATCTCCGCGAGCTCGCCCTTCATGAGCGCGTCGATTTCAGTCAGCGCTTCGGCGTGGGTGCGCGACGGATCTTGGAACTCGGCCCGCGCGAGCTGGCGTCGCTCGAGAAACGTACCGGGCGGCAGCACGAGGTCTGCGGCGAGCAATTTGTCGATCTCTCCGCAAAGCCGAGCGATGAGCTCCAGACCGCGGGACGCTCCTGGTCCAGCTCCCTTGCGCTCTCGATCCACCTCGCCGCACAGGGCCGCCGGGTCGGAGCACATGTCGATGCGATAGGCCGGGGTGATGACTTGATAAGAGGGAATGGAATCTCTCAAGAGGAGCTGGAGCTTCTGGCCGAGCCCGAGCTCGTGGAAGGCCCGTCGCAGCAGCGGTGACTCCCCGGCGGTAAAAGAAAATGGTCTGCGACAGAAAGAGTACTCGAAGCAGCGGTAGCGATTCGCGAGCGCACCGTTGCCCGCCACTAGGACGCGGGCGCCACGCCTTGCGAGCAGAGCACCGGCGAACAGGGGTCCGAGTTCGTGGCCCAGTACGATCGCGTCGTAGTAGCGGGTGGTCACACAGCGCCCTCGATGACGACGCGGGGCGAGTCTCCTTTGATTTCGACCACGGTGCCGATGAGCTGGGCCGGCACTCCCTGTCCGCGCAGGTGTTCTATGGCGAGGCTCGCCTGCTGCGCTGGAAGGACTGCGGTCATGCCAATGCCCATGTTGAAGGTGCGGACCATCTCGCTGCGCTCCACCGGTCCCTTTTCCGCGAGGAAGCGCAGCACGGGCGGCATCGGCCATCCTGCCTGAAGGCGAACGCCAAGGCCCTCTGGCAGGGTGCGCGGGATGTTTTCAGTCAGCCCTCCACCGGTAATGTGGGCGAGCGCTCGCAGCTCCACCAGTTTTCGCAGGGACAGCACGGCTTTGACGTAGATGCGAGTGGGGGTGAGCAACACCTTGCCGATGGGCAAGTCCGTGCCGGGCATGGGGTCGCGCAGATCGATACCCGCCCGATCGACGATGGCTCGGGCCAGGGAGAACCCATTGGAGTGCAGGCCCGTAGAAAGAAGACCCAGCACCGCATCGCCCGGCCGTACCTTGCTGCCATCGAGGATCTCGGAGCGCTCTACGACGCCCACGCAGAATCCGGCGAGGTCGTACTCTTCTTTTTGGTAAAAGCCCGGTAGCTCGGCGGTCTCGCCGCCCACCAAGGCGCAACCGGCCTGACGGCAGCCTTCGGCAATGCCGCCCACCACGTCGGCGCCAGCCTGCGGGTCGAGCTTGGAACAGGCGTAGTAGTCGAGAAAGAAGAGGGGCTCTGCGCCGCACACGAGGCAATCGTTGACGCACATGGCCACCAAATCGATGCCGACTGTGTCGTGGATGCCCATGGCGAACGCCAGCTTGAGCTTGGTCCCCACGCCGTCCGTGCCCGACACCAACACCGGCTCTTTGTAACCGGCCGGAAGGCTCACAAGGGACGAGAATCCGCCCAGGCCGCTGAGCACCTCCTTGCGCATGGTCGACTTGACGGCGGCGCCGATCTTTTCCACCATGGCCTCGCCGGCGTCGATGTCCACTCCCGCTTCTTTGTAGGTGATGTAGCTCGTCATAGCGGCGAAACTAGTCGACGGGGCCAGCGGCGTCAACTGGGGTTTTTTAAGAGGCGACCCGGTCAGAACACCATGCCCACGGCCATGGAGACATTGACCTGGTTGGCCACATCGGAGTGGAATTGCTCGGGATCCATGGTCCATGGGGCGCCCTGTGGGGCTTGTTTTTCGACAGCGGTGTCCCAGGACTTGGCCAGGCCCCAGGCCACCTCCAGGGCGAGGGCCAGGATTTCGTACTCGAATCGCGTCCCGACAAACAACCGGGATCGCGTGAGGTTGGGTCCAGAGAGGCCTGTCATGTTGTACTTTTCGCCCTCGGGCAGCTTATACGTCGGGTTCTGCGGATCGGTCTTGTCGTCGCGGTGCACCATGGGCTCGGTCCGGGCAAACGCGAAGAGATGCTGGTAGCCCAGGTAGGGGCACAGGATCACGGCGCCTTGGATGCCGAATTCGTAGGAGATGGAGCCGTCTATGCCGAGGATGGTCAGATCGATGTCGGACTCCCCGAGCACCCTCACCACCGAGGCGCGCACAGCCGCGCTCGGGAGGTAGCCACGGAATCCGTGCTGGTAGCCCTCGAGCAGGGACCATTTGATGTCCATGCCGATGCCCACGAGCTCGGACTGAGCGAGGTAGTTGATCGTGCCGCCGAGCTCAAAGGACCAAGGCAGGCCTTTGCGCAGGTGCACTGAGGGTACGAACATGACGTCCGGATACGCGTTCAGTGGCGCGGTGCCCTTGGACCAGCGATCTGCCGAGCCGGCGCTTCCGGGGCGCGGCGTGAGCGTGCCCTCGAGACCGAGGTAGAAGCCTGAATAGCCCAGGGTGTCTGCGCCAGAGAGGAGCTTGGGCGCCAGACCAAACGTGTACTCGGCCAGGAAACGCTCGTATTCGGCGATCTGCGGTTCGCACAATCCAGTCGCATCGCATTCGATGAAACGGGCGAGAGACAGGTCGAGCTTTCCGGCCCGCGTTCCCGAAGAGACAGTGAGGGCCGCGGCGAGAGCCACGAGGCAGATGACGTTCCATCGCGCTTGTCGCATGCGAGCTCCTTGTGTCCCGTGTCTATTTGGACGAGGTTCAAGTTACCAATAGCGTTTGGATACCGTCAAGCCCAGGGGCCGGGGTCGGCGTTCAATCAGGGGAGACCTTCATATTATTCAAGATGTGATCATAAGCACCTTTGACTTGGGTATCCTTGTCTTGTTTCGAGCCGCTTGTGCCGCCGCCTATGCCGCGACCGTCGTTCGAGCCTGGTCCCATGCCGGGGGCAAAGGTCTGCTCGTCCACTTGCACCGGGATCTTTTTAGAAAGGCCCAAAGCTGAGGCGACGACCTCGGTGGCGCCCACCTTGAGGCCGATGAACGAGATGTCGTCCTTTAGGAGCATGGTCTCATCCGCGGCTTTGAGGTCGACGCGTTGGGACAACTTCTCGCCCTTGCAGTCTGAGACGACGCAGCGCAATGGGGCTCCGGAGCCGACCCGGAGCAGGAGCTTGTCCTTGAGATCGCACTGGATTTCGCCTGGCAGGCAGACCTCGACAAAGGCTTCGCCGCGCACGCCTTCGTGACTTTCGACGATGATCGCCGTCGAGCCATTGCCGGTGGGCTTCACCGCGCCGTTCGACTCGACCCTGGCCACCCTCTCGTTCTCGGAGCGAAACTGGAACGCAATGCCCTCGACCTGCCCGCCGTGAGAGTCGCGGGCCACGGCCTTGATTTTTTCGCTTTGTTCGAGTTTGTTAAACGACAGTTTGATCGGCTCGACATCGATGCTTTTGACCTGTCGCCCACAGCCCGCAATGGCGCACAGGCAGAGGGCAGCAGTGAGAATGGCCCAAATTCGAAGTGTCATGGTCCTTGGCCTCCTTCGCGTTGGTGTTTTAAGGGAGTATAACGGCGACGGCGAGGAGGATTAAATTCCTGTGGCAAAAAGTACGAGCCATGGCGACAGCCGCGGCTGCGGGGGAGCGGCCGAGCATCCTCCGCGGGCCGAGGCGACAAAGGGCTCGGGGAATGGCTCGGAGGGCGGCGGCGCTCTGGTGGGGAAGGGCGCCTGCTCTCGAGTGTGCTGAAGGATCACGGTGACGGCGATGGTGTTCTCGTCAGCGCGCGCGGCGAGCTGGACATAGACGACCTCTCCTTCCTGGAGCGGAGGCTCATTGACCGGGGGAAAGTCGACCTCGCTGGGGCTGTTTTCCAAGATGAGATCCGCTGTGGCGGAGTAGGCTGGGCCGTTGTCGGTAAGCTCATCTGCGGGGATCCACTCGATGCGCACGGGTTTTCCCCGCCGCAGCATGACCGCGAATCCAGGTTCGACCTCCTTGGGGTAGACCCAGTCGAAGAACAGCTTGATGGCGGGTCTATGCGCTTCTGCCGATACGGTCCATTGCAAACCAAAGGGCGTGTCGCGACCGCCGAAGGTCTTGCGGCCATAGCCATAGGCGATGCGACGGTTCGCTGCGCCCGCAGACAGGGGGACGAGCCTCTTGGCACAGGCCTCGTCGAGCATGCCGCGCTTGCTGGCTTCTTCGCGCAGGATGTCCGCGGTATTGGCAGGGATGTCCACAGCACCTTCTGCCACGAGCTCGTTTGCGCTGTCGCACAGGGTATCGACGAACTCCTCGAGCGACGGTGTCAGTGGCAGAAGGGCTAGACTTCGGTACAGCACATGTGTGAGGCCCTGCAGGCCGATGCGCTTCGACGCGGACCAAAGCGCGCCGTCGATGAAGACAGCGGTCATGTGGCCCTCGGACATTTCTCCGTCTGGGCAGGTGACTGTGTTGTCGGCGTGCCGGGCTCGCAGCACGTAGGCGTCGAGGATCGGGTCGCCGGATCGCGCGATGGCCCAGAAGTCGCAGAGCGCTTCTTCGACGCCGTTGGGCGCGAGATCGAGTCCAAATTCGTCGCGACGCACGAACGGATGGTCCCACAGCGTGTCGTTGAACGCGTGCCCGAACTCGTGAGCCGCGGTGTCTGCGTCATAAGCGAAGTCGATGCGCTCCTGTCCAAAGAAAATGCGCGGCGGCCTATCCTCGCTTCCGCGATAGTAGGCGGCGTTGTACCAATCGCCCTTGCCAACCCGAGCTTCGATGTAGGTTTGGCCGAAGAAGTGCCCTTGCCAGCCAAAGCGTTCACGCATGAACGCGTTGATGTTCGAAAGGTTGCGATAGGCGCTGACCTCGGCAAAAGGATCGTCGTAGGAGAAAGGTCGTAAATCCGGTTCGTAAAGGAGGTCGTCGTGCTGCGTCGCGCGCTGGGCCAGGGTCAGGGTTTCGGTGCAGTCCTCTCGGTCGAGGCAGGTCGAGACCCTGGCATAGGCGCCCTGCAGGAGCAGGCTGTTCTCGTCCAGATACTGGAGCTCTTCCTCCTGCAGTTGCGGCGTGGTGGCTGGGTTTTCTGGAAACACGTTTGCCAGCGGTGCGTTCCATTCCAGCAAGGGCTCGGCCCACAGCACCACCCCAGTGTGCGCGTCGAGGACGAGGGCTAGAGGCAGTGCCTCATCCCAGGGGGTCTCCACTCGCACGGCGGGTCGCAGTCCCGAATCGGTGGACAGCCATGCGGCTCTCGGTGCGCCCTCCATGCGAAAGCCTTTCGCAGAGAGCCACTGCGCGACCTGCTGTGGTGAGGGCCTGGGGTGGAAGGCGATGGGATCCCCGGAGGGAAGCTCCAGCAAGGAGCGCACGATCCGCCCTCGCCCGTCTCTGACAAACGCCCCGCGAGCACCGAGAATGGGCAGGCCCTCCTGCTCGAACGATACGACCTCGATGGTCTGACCTAGGTGCCATTGACGAGAGATGACCCGCGGCGCGGGCTCTGCCATGGCCGAGGCCGACGCGCACAGCGCGCTAGCGAACAGGCAAAGGCAGGGGAGGATCGGCTTCACGCCTGCAAAGATAACACAGGGTCATGTGCCGGGCATGGCCGGAGCCGTGGGAGGCTCGAAGCTCATGGCATCGACGGCGATGAAATCATGTGTTCAAAGGGGGAAATCTCCATTTCGACCTGACTGTTTTGGCTGGACAGAGCACTAGCACCGCAAAAGGAGGCGTCCAGGCGCATTCCCTGCTCGTTGTCTATTGACCTCAATCGAGCTTGAGATAAGTTCCCTCGAGCCATGCCGAATATACCCCGACAAATAGGATTGAGAATCGACGGAGACAGACCTGTGATACCGGCCCTCGAGGCGGCGGTGCGGGAAGCTGGGCTCGAGTTCTGCGATGTGGAAGGTTTTGGAGAGCTGGCCTATGCCGAGCTAGAAGGTTCCAAGAAGGGCGTGCCACAGCGGATCAATGGACCCTTGACGCTCCTCTCGGTGCGCGGCCGCACGCGTCGAGCCGGAGGCATTGTGCTCTCTGAGTTCGTCTGCACGCTGTCTCGACAAATCGATAGCGGCATCGAGGTGCTCGGAGGGCGACTGCTCGGTGGCCTGGCTACGGTTTTGGAGTTGCGGCTGCATCCACTGTGTACGCTCGACGACGCGCTGTCCGACGATGACGAGGTCTTCACGCCACCGGTGTCGACTCCTCCGCGCCCAGCGCCTGTCGTAGAGCGACGAGAGGTTCCGGGCCGAGCGCTCACCGAGGTCCAGGCCGCGACGTCTCCCAAAGCCCTGACTGCGCAAGAGCTCGCAAACCCATCGCCGCGGAGCGATGCCATGGGCGCGGGCTGGGCCGAAGTGTTCGCCGAGTCTCAGCGCCTGCGTCGCGCTGCCGCGGCAGATGGCGTGGACGACGAGTTGGAGGAGGATGAAGACCATCGCCCCGAGAGGGGAGACTACGTCGAGCATCGACAGTTCGGCAGATGCCGCGTGATCCGCATCGATGATGACCATATGGCGCTCAAGAAGCCCGATGGACGCATTGTGCAGCTGGGTCTCCAGATCCTCCAGTTCCGACTCAAGGGAGAGGCCGAGGGCAAGCCCGTCTATGAGGCAGTGGTCAAGCCGCGCTGACCTGCTCTTGGGAGTCTTTCAGTATCGGATGTATTTGAGCTGCATTTCTTGCTCAACGTAGAGATCCGCGTCGGGACCGTGGCGATGCTCGATCGCCGTGGGCGTGACGATGAACGTCGCTTGCTCGCCGGCGATGCGGGAGAACAGGGCCTGCCGCGGCCTGTCGTTTGTGATGACCTCCAGAGCGCAGAGCTTGTCGTTGTCGGGACTCCTGAGATCTGTGCAGCACAGCGGGCAGAAGAAGCTCCACAACGCACCTTGCTTCAACTCGACTCCGGGCGGCACCCACACCTCGTAGTTGCCAGGCTGCGGGTGAAAGGCGACGAGCACGCGCTCGCCACCGCTCGAGCCGACGAGGACGATGCGTTCGCCCGGGCTCAGAATCGATTGGCACTTGGGGCAGGCGTACACATGGATCATGCCTCTCTCCTACAGGTGCAAGGGTTGCCTCGGCCCTCCGCCGTCGCGGTGAGGGACGGACGAGAGCGCTCCGACCACCCGAAGTTTGGGGTCATTGGGTAGAAAGTGTCAAATGGGGAAGCGGGGACTTTTGCCAGTAAAAAACTGGGCCTTATGCCTAAACCGCTTACACTTAACAACAATATGTATAGACGTTTTTCAAAAGGGCCCGGCCTCGGCAGGGCGATTGCCTTGCGGTGAGACATGAAGCGAGTTCTTGCTGGTCTCACGGAGCTCAACTACGGCCACGCGGCGTTCGCCACGGCTCTCGCTCTTGTGACCATCGCCTTTGATCAGCTCGAGGCGTTTCGAGCCTTTGACCGCGAGGTTGAGGCCACGGGCATGCGCGAGATATCCCTGCCGCAGGACAGAGTTCTTCCGTACCTCATCGTGGATGTGGACTGTGAGACCGAAAAAGAGCTCGGGTGTCCGCCTTACGATGGCCAGGTGCTGGCTAGGGTGGAAAAGTCCTTGAGACGTCTGGGGATCGAACGATTGATCCTTCCCGATGGCGAAGCGGTGTGGCTCTCCGCGCTCTCTCGCACGGAGCCGGGAGAGGTGAAGTACGACGCGCCGGCTGTGCTGCTGCAGAGCGCCGCGGGGCCTGGTTTCGAGCTTACTACGGTGTCGGAGTCGCCTCGCGTCACTCCCATGACAGCTGTGACAACGCCTCCCTCTTTAAAAAATGGATTCGTCGTTTTTGCGCCGAACTATCTCGGCAAAACGGAGATCGCCTCGGAGCGGCTCCTTCCATCGGTGCTCGCGGAACGCGTCAACAAGGATATCCGAACGCCGGATCCCGGGGAGTCGGTGCGTTTCCTCGGCAAAGCGGGCTCGGTCCCGACCTTGTCCTTGTCGCGCATTCTCGTCGGGGATTTTGCGCCGCAGGATCTGCAGGGGCGCACGCCGCTCCTCGGGATCAGTTGCGGTCGTTGCCGACCTCTCGTTCCAGTTCCCACCGATGAGGTGGGGATGAGCTCCGCCGAGCTCGCCGTCCATGCGGCCTCTTCCCTGCTCGCCTCTCCGATTCACCATCTGCCCTCTTGGCAGCGCGCGCTGGTCATCTATGGGTTCACGCTCCTCGTATTGCTCGGGGCGAGCCACATAAGGCTGGGATTCCGCATCGCGTTCGCGCTTTTCACGGTCACGGGCTGGGTCGGACTGTGCGCGCTCCTGGCCACCTACGCACGGATTGTTCTGCCCGTGGCTGCGCCGCTCGTGGCCTTTGCCTTGGTATACGTCTATTTGAGCCTGCACAACACGGTGTATCTCGTTCGCGAGTTGCGCCTGGGAAACGCCAAGCTCTCCCGCCAAATAGAGACCTGGGCGAACCCGGTGGAGGGAAAGGACGCGATCCCGGCCCAGCTCAATTTCGAGTATCTCGTGGATTTTGTCCGGGCCTTTGTGCCCGTGACAGGCGCATATCTCTTCGCGCTGCCGCTCGAGGCGTTTCACTATCGGCTCTTACTCAAGCTGGGATTCACCGAAAAGGATATCCGAGAGCGGCGTCGCGACATCCGCCGAATGCCGTGGCTTGGCGCGATCTCGACTCCGAGCGGTTCGGTGCTCCGCGGGTTCATGCAAGAGCGGGAACACCAGGCCTACGGGTTGCCCATCTTCGACTACGGAGTCGTGTTGGGAATGGTGGTGCTCGTGATGCCCCCGAGCGTGACCATCAGCGACAGGACCGCGCGTATGCTGTCGCGGCTTTCGGCCTATATGGGAGACATCCTCCTTTCGGCCAGGTCCAAGGACGCGCAGACCCAGACTGCGCTCTGGCGAACGCTGCAGGCGGTCCTCGGCCGAGACACCTTGTTCGGAGAGGTCTCCCATTCCCAGGCCATTACCGCCGCGGTGAGCCTGCAGCTCGACCGGTTTCGCATGGTGCTCGACCGCACCAGCGTGGGCATTGCCGTGGCAGACCTTTTGGGCACCATCTACTACCACAACCAAGTGGCCGGTGACCTCATCAACCGCATCGATCCCACGGCGAGCCGAAAATTGCTCGGTCTTCTGCGGCCCGTGCTCGCTCCAGAAGAACGGACGGCCGAGAGCGTGGTGGAGGCGCTGCTGCTCGGCGAAGAAGTCGAGGTCATCGAGTGGTCGGACGCCGAGCGTGGCCGCACCTACCACCTTTCCCTCGCGGGCATCGCCGCCGTGGCCGACGCCGACGTGGGCGCAGCAGAAGCCAAGGTCTCTGCCGTGTTGCTGACGATCAACGATGTCACCTCTGCCAAACAGATCGACCGCCTCAAGAGCCAGGTCCTGGCCTTGGCCTCCCGGCGCGGCAAGTCGGTGCTCGAGGGAGTCCGGACCTCCCTGTTGCCACGCGAGCCGTGGAACCTTGCGCCAGATGTCACGGCCACGGGCGCTGGATTCGGCTCCAGCGTCGAGGAGCTGGGCAACGTGCTCGAGAGTTTTTCTCGCATCGCCCGCAAGCTGGAGTCGCCGACCAAGCGGGGAGGCGATGCGCCGTTCGACGTCGGGATCCTGACTCGGGAGGTCGTGGCCGAGCTCGACCCTGCGGCTGCCCAGCGCGAGGTTGTCATTACCGTCAACGGCCCCGAGACGCTGGCGCCGGGATTCGGCAACTTCGAGCTCTATCGCAAAGGCATGCGAGCGTTGCTCGAGGACGTGCTCG
Source organism: Myxococcota bacterium (assembly GCA_025453525.1). Taxonomy (GTDB): domain Bacteria; phylum Myxococcota_A; class Polyangia; order JAAYKL01; family JAAYKL01; genus JALOQD01. Next base: position 1,086 of record JALOQD010000122.1, on the reverse strand, counting down.
CCACTTGTTACATCGGTCATGTGGTGAATGTGACTCTGTCCGAGACGAGCGAGAACGTCGTGATTCAAATCATCGACCCCAGCGCGCCGCCGAGCGACGCATTGCTCGAGCACATCGAGGCGCGCAGGTACGAGGATATGCCCACTGGGCTGGCACAGGGGCTCGTGCTCCTGGAGAGAGGAGGACTAGGGGTCAAGGCGTATCGGCACGAAGAAGTGGCTTTGCGGCTCGCCGTGTCGATTGTCAAAGCGTAAGGCCAACGACGTATGCGGCTGTTCATCTTTCCAGAACAGGGACTCGACTCCTCGATCATCACTCCGGTGCTCATCGGGCTCGTCGCTTTATTTGTCCTGACAGAGTTCTTTGGTTGGATCTTCGTGGGGTATGTCGTGCCCGGCTACCTCGCCGCGGTTTTTCTCGCTTTTCCCACCTCGGGTGTGGCCATCGTCATCGAAGCCATTCTCACCTATCTGCTCGTGTACGCCGTATCCGAGGGGGGCGGCAAGCTGCGACTGTGGGCGCGGTTTTTCGGCCGCGAGGGCTTTCTGCTCTTCGTGTATATCTCGGTCATCGTGCGGCTGATCATGGAGTCCTTTCTATTCACGAAGGTCTCGGCCGCGCTTCGCAGTTGGTTCGGCATCGAGCTGGGCGGCGAGTTCTTCTCCATTGGCCTCGTGCTCGTGCCCCTTCTGGCCAATTCGTTTTGGAAGATCGGGCTAGCCCGCGGCGTGGTCCAGAGCGGTCTCGTCACCTTGTTTACCTATTTTGTTCTGTTGTTTGTGCTCATTCCCTACACGAACCTCAATATCAGTAAGTTCGAGCTGACCTACGAAAACCTCGCGCTCGATTTCACCGCTTCACCCAAGCTCTACATCATCCTCTTGTGCGGTGCGCTCATCGCCTCCACCTACAACTTGAGATACGGCTGGGACTACAACGGCATCATGATGCCCGCGCTGCTCGCCATCGCCTTTTTCATGCCCGCCAAGGTCTTGTCCACTTGTGGGGAGTCGGTGGTCGTCGCCGGGATCTTCACCGTTTTGATCAAGCTGCCGCTCATCCGGGACATCAACTTCGGTGGCGGGC
>JALOQD010000121.1 GCA_025453525.1 Myxococcota bacterium | reverse complement strand
CTTCTTTCACTTGGATTGTTTGCGCATACAAGAGAACAGAAGCCCCGCTCTTTTTCAACAATTTTAAAATGTTGGACGCCTTAGGTGATCACCGATGCCAGTGACTCCAACTCGTCGTGCAAGCTCAGGGCGCTCTTCATCCAGCGCGAGACCTTTGGGGGACGGGTCTTGGCAATCAGCCGTGAAAGCGGCATGCGTATACTCGAGGCGTGGGGTTAATTTCAGACTACCGAAGCATATCTCATAGATCGTCCCTGGCAAGTGAAAGATCGCAGGACCGTCCCAGACTTCGTCCCAGACTTCGTCCCAGACTTCCACATTCAAATTTTCATTTCCTGCAGGCTTGCCGAAGGGACACAATCAAGTCATATCCAACCGATGGAGACCACTCAACCCTGGTGAGCGCTGAGCATCCAAGGCAAAAAGCGCAAGGTGAAACCATGCATCAACACACTCCTTTCCTGTTCCTTTTGGTCTTGGCTGTCCCCATGTCCTGCCAGCCCACGAAATCAGAAACCGACGATTCGGAGGACACGGTGACCCTGGACTCGGACAGCGAGGTGGAAGACGAGTGCCTCGACGATCCAAACAAAACAAAGCCCGGTCTATGCGGTTGCGGAAATCCCGAGGAAGCCTGGTGCGGAATACCCGAGGATGCCATTTTTTCTGCGCTCGTTTATCCCAACGTCGCTGGAACTCTCGAATACAAGCCAGATGACCATGGAAACATCCTTCCCGATTTCAGTGCTGTCGGATACAAAAGCGCAGAAGAGCCCATTCCCGACGTCCCTGTCGTCAAAACGATAAGTGCGATTGCCGGTGACAACCGAGCCCATATTCAAGACGCCATAAATGAAGTTGCCCAAAGGCCGATCGTCGATGGATTTCGGGGTGCCCTGCTCTTAACGAAGGGAGAGTATTTTGTCAGCGGCACCATCTCTATCAACCAAAGTGGAATTGTCATTCGAGGAGAGGGCAACGATGAAAGTGGAACAAGGGTGATCGCAACTCAGACATCGCAGCATGATTTTTTTTACTTCGATGGATCTGGCGATCCGCAAGAGGATGGGGGAACCAAGGTTCTGATCGTTGGAGAATACATCCCCGTCGGCGCCAAAACGCTGGAGGTCCAATCGCAGCCGTTTAGGGCCGGTGACACGGTGCTGGTCACTTTCGAGCCGAAGCAGAGTTGGATAGAGCTGCTCGGAATGGATCATTTGGTGAACGCGGGAGATCCGACTGACGTCAATTGGACGGCTGCCGAGTACATCATGCGGTACAAGCGCGTCGTCAAGTCGGTCAGCGGGAGCCACATCACGCTCGATGCGCCGATCGTCGATCCCATTGACCAGGTCTACGCGACGGGATACGTGAGCAGATATAGCTGGCCAGGAAAAATAGAGAACGTAGGCATCGAGAATCTCCGCCTGATCTCCCAGTACAACGGCGAGGAGGATGAACAACACGGATGGAACGCGGTCGTCATGAACCGGGTTCAGGATGCTTGGGCCAAAGACTTGATCGCCTACTACTTCGGCTATTCCACCGTGAACGTTCTCTCCCATGGGTACAGAATCTCGATTCTGAACTGCCAAAATATGTTTCCTATGTCCCTGACGAAAGGAGGGAGGAAATACTCCTTCGCGGTCAACGGGCAGCTGGTTCTCGTCAAGGGTTGCTCTTCGGACAGTGGCAGGCATGATTTTGTCGGGCATGCGAGAACCCCGGGGCCAAGTGCCTTTGTCGATTGCGTCGCGACGAACCAGAAAGGCGATATCGGCCCGCATCATCGTTGGTCAACCGGAATCCTCTTTGACAATATTGCCGGCGACGGACCGATGAACGTGCAAAATAGGATGTATTCGGGAACAGGACACGGCTGGGCTGGCGCACAGAACCTTTTTTGGAACTCTGTCGTCGATTCCATGATCGTTCAAAGCCCTCCTGATCATGTGAATTGGGCGATTGGGAACACCGCGAGAGTCATTACCAGCACGGGAGCCTATGCGGATGTGCCCGGATACATCGAATCAAACAATGCACCCGTTTGGCCGCGCAGTCTGTATGAGCAGCAATTGAAAGAGAGGCTGAATCAATAGCGACTAAAGAAGCCGGGGGAGCCAGGGAGGGGGAGCCTGGGACGTTGCGTGCGCCGGCACAAACCGGCGGAGTGTTGAGGATGAGAGTTCCTCACTTTGAAGGAGGTGCGAACCACAAAGGCCCCGAGTCATGCGTTTACGACGGCAACGGCGTAGGCGAAGCGTTGACAGGGGGTAGGCAAGTGAAAGATCGTAGGACCGTCCTCGGCTTCGTCCCCGGCTTTTCTACAGCAGACCTTTTTGGACACGCTCTTACAGCAATGGAGACTATCGAAGTTTAATGGAGCAGGGACAGGAGGCTCGAGAAAAAGCTGCTGCGGTTGCCCACGGAAGAGCAGTTGCAGCCGCTAGAACCACTGGCCTCCACCGCGCCGTCAGTTTCGTTTTCGGTTTCGGTGTTGGTGTCGGTATCGTCGGGGTTTGCGCACTCACAACCGGAACAGGTTCCACCATCAACGCAGTCAGAATTCTGCTCACACTCCTCACCGGTCTCCACTTGGTCATTGCCGCAAGATGACAAGGTCCAGTGTTGGATGTTGGCACCGTTGGGAGTGCTCTGGATCGCACCGTCGCCAGAAGCTTCGACCACTCTCGCACTCAACTCAGAGCGAACCGAGTAATGACCACTTCCATCAGCAATCGGGTAGAACTTCTGGCTTGCATCCGATGAATCGCTTGCGTTGCATGAAAATTGTTCGATGACTGCCCCGCTTGACAGGGAGCTGCCTCTCACTTGCATGCACTTACCGTTTGCAACATTTTTGATTCGAAAAGAGCCGTCTTCATCCGCCAAAAAATCCCATAACTGTTTGTCATCTTTCGAATCGCAGGAAGAGATTGAGACATTTGTTTCATCGTTGCCATCCGACCCCGCCATGCATCTCCCGTCCGCCGTATTCTTAATTCGTAATCCATGCCGATCTACCTTATCTGGATCGCACCTCCATAGAGATTCGGGATAGGGTTTTGCATCAGGAAAACTATCACCGGTAACACCGACAGTCTGTAGCGTGTAAAACTCTGGACACTTAGGTGCACTCATATTGCAAGTATAGCGCCACATATGAATCGCTCCTGCCAGATCGTCGCCACCCCATTTTAGATACTCTATTGGAACATCGCCATCAGGGGTGTCCATCGTGGAACGAGGAAAATACCCATCGTTTAAGTCCAGATGACCAAGCAAAAAGTGGTGACCGAATTCATGATACAATCCACCATCCGTCGAGTTAGGATTGAGCGCCCATTCTTTTGTCACACCAAGCCAATTGTTGGCATAGCCCATCCCCCACCAAACATCAAGTTGAACATTCAATGGCATTGGGTCACCTGACGTGCTCCAACCAGAACCATTGGCTTCGAGAGTAAAAGTGACACTTTTAACCTTGAAATCATGGTGATTGTACATGGCTTCTGTTATCTGGGACACAACCACTGAAAAATTCTCAAGTATTTTATTTGCCTGTTCATCTGTGATCTCCATGTTGAAGACACGGACGGGATAAGTAATGTGCTCATTGTTTCCCATCAGCTCGTAGCGCCTCATAAGCCGGCTCGCAAAGTTATGCGCGAGAAAATCATTTCCTGCCTCAAAGGCATGCAGGTCGGACAAGCTAGGCACCGCCAGAGTAATAATCACGATAAATAGTATTTTAGTAGATTTACCTGAACTACTTTGAAAAAACCTGCTCAGCATTAGGGTTTTCCTCCTCGGGCCGAACAAATCACCCGGTTTTCTCGCTCTTTCAGCTCAATGAAATATGCGCCATGCATCCGCATCGATCAAGCCTACGGACGCAAAGAAAAAGAGAAAATGGGGTCTGGAACGGTTTCTGAGCCGGGACTGAAAATGGTGAGTGGACGATAATTTCAGACTACCGAAACATATCTCATAGAACGTCCCTGGCAAGTGAAAGATCGTAGGACCGTCCCCGGCTTCGTCCCCGGCTTCCTCTAGGACCCGGCAGTGTCGGTCGCGCTGGCAGTGTCGGTCGCGCTGGCAGTGTCGGTCGCGCTGGCGGTATCGGACACGGTGCTGGTCTCGGTGTCCACCGCAGGACAGCACTCGAGCAACTGGGTGTACTCCACCGTGGTGCAAAGCGGAGGTGTGGAGGCGTAGTCGGGTTGGGTGGCGCAGCAACCTTCGTAGACTTCCGGGGGAAGTACGCCGTATTCGCACTCACAGCAGATCTCGGCGCAGTTGAGCGGCTCGGGTAGACAGCACTGGTCGATGACGTCGCCTTTGACCTCGGCGCAATCGGGATTCGAGACACAGCAGGCCTCGTACACATCGGGCGGTACAAAGCCGTAGTCGCACTCGCAGCAGACGTCGCTGCAATCGATCGCCGTGTCCGAGGCGGTGCCGCTGTCGCTGCCCTGGATCGATTCGGTGTCGGTCGCCGTGCTGCTGGCAGTCTCGTGGGAGACGTCGCTGTCACCGTCGTCCTTGACGTGGAGGCAGCCGCTGGTGAGAAGCGTGAGCGCTGAGGCAGCGGTGGCCATGTGGCGGGCGACTCGGACGAACGGCCTCTGACGCGCGATCTCGGCCACGCGGTAGTAGCAGTAGGGGTCGTCGCCCAAGGAGCTCGACATCGCTGCCGTGACGCAGCGCGCGCCGCCCCGACAGAGCGAGGCGTAGCGGCACTTTCGGCAAGCACCTGTGAGGGCTAGTGGCGCGCGGTTGTACGCAAAGGCTTGTGGGTCGTTCCAGATATCGGAGAGGGACCGCTCGCGCACCGTGCCCTCGCGGAACGGATCCCGAGCGTCTTTGCCACAGGCCTGCAAGGAGAGGCAGCCCTTGACGCCGCCGTCAGACTCGATGCCGATGGCCTGCAGCCCAGCCTGACAACCGGCCCAGACTTGAGGTCGGCCATCCCAGGACTGCGCCCGCAGCTCGCTGTCGTACGGACCGTAGTAACCCAGCGAGTCGCCGAGGCGCACGCGGGGCGTGCCGTCGCGGTCGAGACGGCGCAACCGGGGCAGCAGATCGAGCAAATCGCCCGGGGCGAGCACCCATTCGGCATGCTCCTTCATGGTGCCCATCTTCTTGCCGAGCTGGACGCGCCAAGACTCCCCGCCCAGATCCCCAGCGAGCCGGTGCAGCTCCTCGAGCACCGGCAAATTGAGCTTGTTCACCGTGGTCAGAACGCACGTAACCACTCCGGCCTCGGCGAGCAGCTGCAGGGCGCGCACTGTCTTGCGGTAGGCGCCGGACCCGCGGATCCGATCGTGGATCGGCTCAGTGCCGTCGAGGCTCACCGCGACGTTGGCCAGCCCGACATCTTTCATCCGACGCGCCAGCTCCGGGGTCATGGCATTGCCGTTCGTCACCATGTTGGGGATCATCCCGTGGTCGCGGATGGCACAAGCAATGGTGTCCCAATCCGGGCGCAAGGTCGGCTCGCCGCCCGAGAGTGTCACCACCCGGCCACCGAGGTCCGCCAAAGACGTGACTACGTTCAGGCACTCAGCCGTCGTCAGCTCGTTGTCGCGGGGTTCACCGGCGCCGGAGCCACAATGGCCGCAGCGCAAATCACAGGCCAAGGTGAGCTCCCACACGCAGTTTTGCGGCTTGCGTTCTTTCATCTCGTTTTCTCCTTGTGGGGATGGAATGACACGGGAGTCGCCAATTGTCGAATCAACGGCATGGATGACACCTCAGATTGGGTCTCATGGACCCCAACTGGAACCTCACCTGGGGACATGGCACCCCAATACTCCTATAGAAATAGTTTGCATTTTCCAGATATTCGGTGTTGGCATTCGCTTTGCTTGTCCGACGGACCTCTCGGATAATTCGGGGGCCATTGTGATTGCTCGCAAGGAAAGAAAAATGGAGACGAAAATGAAAAGAAATCTTACCTGCTCCTTGGTCCTGTGCGCTTTTGCCTGTCACCTCGTCGGTTGCAGCGAGGGCGACATGCTCTTTGACGAAGATACGGATACAGGCGACATTCTAGCGCCATCCAAAACCGACACCGCTGTACCGCGCGACGCCAGCTATTTGGCGACTGTCCTCAACTTCGAGTTCGACGGCGAGCTCGTCACGAACTACACCTACAATCCAAGACAGACCATTCAAGACCAACTCCTCTACTCCATTGGCCACTTGAACGGCGACAAGGCAGTGGGGCGCCTCGATCGCCTCGACCTTACGAATATCCTTTCGAGCAAAGAGGGAACCCTCACACGCTACACCTACCACGCCAAGATGCCCGTCGCCTGGGGGAGCAAGACAAATCTCCCCCAGAGCTACACCTTCACCTTGCCCCTCAATGTGAGCTATGAAGGCACCCAGGCCTTTACCGAGAAGTACAAGGCCTCTTGCATCGAGGCCGGCGCCCACGACGTCGATTCCGGCAGCATGTGGTATTATTATCGCCCCAAGGCCAGCGGCTGCACCTTGGCCGATGGAGACGTCTTTAAGACGACAGCCTCCATTGTCGTATCGCCCACGAATACTACCGGCCGATTCCCTGAATACCACAGGGTCTGGGAGGACAACGCGCTGAAGGTCGTGGCCGTGTTTGGCAAGTACGAGGACGGCGCCACAGAGGCCTCTGACGCTGGGATCTCAGCCTACAATGAGTTCGTCGGCGCCATCCATGCCAGGCTCAAGACCTATCCCATGACCACGATCCCCATGGACACCATCCCCACGGCGCCTGGTGTGGAGATGCCCGATATCGAGCTCAATGCCACATTGCCCGATGGCCGGACCGTCCAGGTCAATGCCCTCCTCGTCGATAACATCGCCGCGGCGACCACTGCGTTTTATGCCCGTTACAATCGCCTCTCTAGCCGCGCGGACGTCATCGCCTACAACGGCCACGCCGGATTGGGTCAGAATGTCCGCGCCATTGCCAAGAAGGGGAGCTGGGTCGCAGAGCAATACCTCATCATGTTCATGAACGGCTGCGACACCTACGCGTACGTCGATGGCTACATGGCGAGCGCACGCGCCAGGATCAATCCCAGCGATCCCACGGGCACCAAGTACATGGACATCATCACCAACGCCATGCCAGCCTTCTTTGCCTCGGATTCTGAGGCCAGCATGGCCATCATCAGCGGACTGCTCGACTACGCCGCTCCGAAGACCTACGAGCAGATTTTCAAGAGCATCGACAGTCACCAGATCGTCCTGGTGACCGGTGAGGAGGATAATGTCTACCTCCCTGGCTATGAGCTCGCCTCTGCCAAAGAGAACCAAGAGGTCTTGTTCGAGAAGCCCGTGATCGCAGGCAGCTATACCATCACCACCAGGAGCCCCGTCGGTAACATCGACCTCTATGTCCGCGTCGGAAGTCAGCCGACGACGACCGAGTTTGACTGCAAGAGCGACAACGCGGATTCGAACGAGGAGTGCGAAGTCACCGTGACCGAAGACAGCACGATCTTCATCAAGGTCATCGGCCGGACACCTGGCGAGAGCGCATTCGCGATCGCGACTAAGCCCAAGATTCTCTCTTTGCTCAGCGATTCTGGCATGCTCGCCAAAAACGAAGAGAGGCGTTATCAGACCGGGGAGCTCGCCGTGGGAACGTACATCTTCAAGATGACTGGCACAGGCGACGCTGATCTCTACGTCCGTAAAGGCGCGGCTCCGATGACGACGACGTATGACTGCCGTCCGTACAAGAGTGGCTCGGTAGAAGAGTGCACCGTCGCTCTGACCACTCCTACGACCATCCATGTCATGGTGCGTGGCTACAAAGACTTCTCCACATTCGAGCTCGTCGGCAACATCAAGTAGCTTTAGGGATCTTCTTTGTCCAGAAGCCGCATTTGAGACTCACGCCCGGTGGATGGCTGCCATCCATATTGATCTGGGTGTCAGACCCCCTTGAGGTCGCAAGAACATCGATCATTTTGTTCTTCCCTTCCAGGGCATCGAAGCGTAACGATCCGAGCCCGTAGAAGAGGGATCTGCGCTTCGACAGCATGGCACAGCTGATTGAAAAGATAGAGAGAAGAGGGCAGGGCACTGACCCAGAGGCGTGCTCGCCAAGCCGGAAAGGGGAATCACACGATGACCACTGCTGAGAAAGGCTCGCGCCGCGAGCGCGATCTGCTCGGCGAGCTCGACGTTCCAGCCGATGCGCTCTGGGGTATCCACACGGCCCGGGCTCGGCAAAGCTTCGCTACGGCCGGTCGGCCCGCGCATCCGGCCCTCGTGCACGCGTTTGGTGAGATCAAGCTGGCCGCCGCTGTCGTCAACCGTCGCCTCGGCGCCTTTGCAGACGACGAGCCCGCGTCCCAGGCCTTGGAACGCGCTTGCGACGAGATGGCTCGCGGCCTGCTCGACGAACATGTGGTCGTCGACGCGCTTGCGGGTGGAGCTGGGACGAGCACCAACATGAACGTCAACGAGGTGCTGGCGAACCGCGCCCTGCAACACCTCGGGCAGCCCCTTGGGCACTACGAGCGAATCAGCCCCCTCGATGACGTGAACCGTCACCAGTCCACCAACGACACCTATCCCACTGCCTTGCGCATCGCTGCGCTGCGCTTGCTCGTGGGTCTCGAAGCCGCTGTGGTGGAGCTCCAGGAGGCCTTCCAGTCCAAGGAGCGGCAGTTCGAGGGCATCGTGAAGGTCGGCCGGACTCAGCTCCAGGACGCGGTGCTCACCACCCTGGGTCGCTCCATGGGCGCCTACGCCGACGTGCTCGCCCGCGACAGATGGAGACTCTACAAGTGCGGCGAGCGGCTCAGGGTCGTCAACTTGGGCGGCACCGCCATCGGCACGGGCCTCGGCGCGCCCCGGCGCTTCATCTTCGAGGTGGTGGAGGAATTGCGGTCGGTCACGGGCTTGTCCCTGTCCCGCGCCGAGAACCTCGTGGAGGCCACGCAAAACCAGGACGCCTTGGTGGAAACCTCCGGGATGATCAAAACCTATGCCGCGAATCTCGTGCGTATTTGTTCTGATTTGCGGCTCCTTTCGAGTGGGCCAGAAGCTGGGCTCGGCGAGCTCCGCCTTCCGCCGCGCCAGGCCGGCTCCTCGATCATGCCGGGAAAGATCAACCCCGTGATCCCCGAGGCGGCTCAGCAGGCGGCGCTCCTCTACCTCGGCTATGACCAAGCGATCACCGCTGCCTGCGCCATGGGTAGCCTGGAGCTTTGCCCGTTCTTGCCGCTCGTGGCCGACTGCTTGCTCGGAGGGATGTCGGCGCTCACCAGCGCGACCTTCTCCCTCGCGCGCCTTTGTGTTTCCGGGCTCGAAGCCGACGAAGCGCGTTGCCAAAGGACCGTCTCGACAAGCACCGCCGCGGTGACTGCCCTCATCTGTGCGCTCGGTTATGAAGGGGCGAGCACCGTCGCCGCGAGAGCGAAAGAACGAGGAGAGACCGTCCGGGAGGCTGCCGCGGCGCTGGGATTGCTCAGCGAGTCGGAGGTGGACAGCCTGACGAGCCCTCAGGCCGTCTGTCGGCTCGGCTCGCCCAACAAGGAGGACAGCCCATGACCCTCAATCGGAGCACTCCGCGGGGAATGCGCTTGCACATCGGACTTTTCGGTCGGCGCAACGCGGGCAAGTCGAGCCTGCTCAACGCCATTACCAGGCAACAAGTCTCGATCGTTTCGGCGGTTGCGGGCACCACCACAGACCCGGTGGAAAAACCCATGGAGCTCTTGCCCTTGGGGCCAGTGCTCTTCATCGACACCGCGGGCATCGACGACGAAGGTGCGCTGGGTGAGCTGCGCGTGGAGAAGACGCGGCGCGTCCTCGATCGAACCGACCTCGCGGTGGTGGTGTGCGAGGCCGACTCATGGACCGCGTTCGAGGAGGGACTCCTTTCGGAGCTGACGACTCGGGGCGTGCCGGTGATTGTGGCTTTGACAAAAGCGGACGACCGATTGCCATGCGAGCAGACCGCGCCTGACCTCGAGAAGCGCAAGGTCCCCTGCGTACTGACGTCCGCGACGACGTCGCAGGGTATCCCGCAGCTGCGACAAGCCCTCCTCGAAGCCGCGCCCGAAGGTCACTTCGAAGGTCCGGGCATAGCGTCAGACCTCGTGGGGCCAGGCGAGGTGGCTGTGCTCGTGGTGCCCATCGACAAAGAAGCGCCCAAGGGGCGATTGATCCTGCCTCAGGTGCAGACACTGCGGGATCTGCTCGATGGCGATGCCATCAGCGTCGTTGTCAAAGAGAGGGAGCTCGGGGCTGCTCTATCCCTGCTCGGCAGGCCCCCGAAACTCGTGATTACCGACTCGCAGGCGTTTCTCAAGGTCGCCGCCGATACGCCGCGCAAGGTTCCTTTGACGAGCTTCTCGATCCTATTCGCTCGGCTCAAGGGCGACCTCGCGAGCATGGCCGCTTCTCTTAGGCGAATCGACGAGCTGCGCGTCGGCGACAAAGTGCTCATTGCCGAGGCGTGCTCTCATCATCCCATCGGAGAGGATATCGGCCGGGTCAAGATCCCGCGGTGGCTCACTCAGTACGTGGGAGGTCAGCTCGCCATTACGCATGTGCAGGGCCGGGATTTTCCAGACGACTTGGCCGCCTACCAGCTGATCATCCACTGCGGCTCGTGTATGTTCAATCGCAGAGCTGTCCTGTCCCGCCAGCACAGTGCTGCCCAACAAGGAGTGCCCATGACGAACTACGGCCTCGTCATCGCCCATACCTTGGGCATTCTCGAACGGGCCCTCGAGCCCTTTCCGGCAGCGCTGGCAGCCTACCGAGTCAAAGGAAGATAAAAGCTGGTTTTTTGTGCGCTTAGAACAAACGATATTAGTGGGAATGAGTCATCGCTTTTGCGCATTGAACGGCATTGGGCAAGGAGAGCCCATAATGCTTTTGCACGGTTTCCAATCTTCAATCTTAGACCAATCTTCCCAACTAGGCCTCGGTACCCGGGTGCATGATTGTGAAAATCCCTGGGTGCATGATCCTGAAAAGTGACAGCCAACCGGGTCAGGGGGTATATTTCCTGAGTTCGATACCTATTGCCTTCGATTGAAAAAAACAGGGAGGGCGGGTGCCTGCAAGGCTGTCCATGCGAGTTGTCGCCGTGTTTTGCGCGTGGCTAACGAGCTCTTCTGTTCTGGCAGCCGAGCAACTCGTCACGGTAGGTGTCTACGACAACCCGCCCAAGGTGTTCGTCTCCGAGGCTGGCCAGTCAGAGGGCATCTTTATCGATATTATCGAGCACATCGCCCAGAAGGAAGGCTGGCGACTCGAGTATGTGTCTGGTAGCTGGGCGCAGGGTCTCGACCGCCTAGAGCAAGGCGACATCGACCTCATGCCCGATGTGGCCTATACGTCGGAGCGAGAGCGCAACTACTCGTTTCACAAGGTTCCGGTGCTCTCCTCATGGTTTCAGGTCTACGCACGCAGGGGCAGCGGGATTCGCTCGATCCTGGACCTGAAGAACAAGCGAATCGCCGTCCTGGAAGGCTCTGTTCAGCAGGACGCTCTTCGCCGGCTCGCGAGCGGCTTCGGTGTGAGCACGACCCTGATCTCGGCGTCGAGCTACGACGCTGTCTTTCAAGCGGTTGTCCGCGGCGAAGCGGATGCCGCGGTATCCAACCAGTTTTACGGAGCGAAGCACGCCAGGGGGCTCGGTCTCGAAGACACGGCGATCATCTTCAACCCCTCGGATCTGTTCTTCGCGGCGCGGCGCGGCGAGCAAGCGGTGCTGTTGAGCGCCATCGATCGTCATCTGCGCGCTCTTAAGAATGACCCGCAGTCGATCTATTACCGTTCACTCAAGAAGTGGACCTCCGAGGAGGTTCACTTCGAGCCGCCGGCGTGGCTCGTGATTCTCGGTCAGGCACTGGGCTTTCTGTTGGTCGCGAGCCTGCTCGGGAGCGTGGCGCTGAGGCGCCAGGTTAACGTGCGCACCCGGCAACTCGAGCGCAAGAACCACGAGGTCCAGGCGCTCAACGAGGAGCTGAGACAGCAGACTATCGTGCTCGAGCAGCGCGTGGCCGAGCGCACCGGCGAGCTAGTCGCGGCTCGGGATCAGGCTCAGTCCGCCGACCGCCTCAAGAGTGCGTTCCTAGCGTCCATGTCCCACGAGCTACGCACCCCGCTCAACTCCATCATCGGCTTCTCTGGGATTCTCCTGCAGGGGCTCGCCGGTCCATTGAACGAGGAGCAGAGCAAGCAACTCGCCATGGTGCGCTCCAGCTCCGAGCACTTGCTTGCGCTCATCAACGACGTACTTGACCTCTCGAAAATCGAGGCTGGGCAAGTCCAACTCGCCATCGCGCCGTTCGACCTCGCGGTGTCGATCGAGAAGGTGGTGGCCACGGCTAGACCCCTGGCGCAGAAGAAGGGCCTCGCGCTAGAGATCGACATCGCCATACCCGAGACGACGGTCTGGAGCGATCAGCGTCGCGTGGAGCAGGTCTTGCTCAACCTTCTGTCGAACGGCATCAAGTTCACCGAGCGAGGAGCAGTACGCGTTGAAACATCCCAACAGGACGCGCGGGTCTTTGTGTGCGTGTCGGACACCGGGATGGGTATCCAAGAGGCAGATATCGTCAAGCTGTTCGCGCCGTTCTCGCAGGTTGACACCGGGTTGAGTCGGCGGCACGAGGGCACTGGGCTCGGCCTTTCTATTTGCAAAAAGTTGGTGGAGCTGCTCGGCGGCGCGATTTGGGTGAAGAGCGAGTGGGGCAAGGGGAGCACCTTCGGTTTCGATCTGCCCGTGCAAGGAGGGATGCCTTGAGCGCGAAGATACTGTATATTGAGGACAACGAGCAGAACTACTATCTCGTGTACTTCATTTTGAAGGCACAAGGTCACGAGGTGATCTGGGCCAGGGACGGGCGGTCTGGCATCGAGGCCGCGTTGAAGGCCAAGCTGGATCTGGTGCTGCTCGACATTCAGTTGCCGATCATGGACGGGTACGCCGTGGCCAGTGCTCTACGGAGCCAGCCCGACCTTCACTCGATCCCGATCGTGGCGCTCACCTCCTATGCCATGCCCGGCGATCGCGACCGGGCGCTCGCGGCCGGGTGCAGCGGCTATATCGAAAAGCCGATCGATCCTGTCACTTTTGCCAAGCAGATCGACGATCACCTCGCCGCCACCCTCACGGGGAAAGGGACTGCGCCATGACCACCATCCTGCTCGCCGACGACCTCGCCGAGAACCGATACCTGCTCAGGGCGCTCTTCAAGGGCCACGGTTTCGATGCCGTAGAGGCCGCGAACGGAGCTGAGGCGCTGGCGCTGGCTTCGGCGTCGCCGCCCGATCTCATCATCACGGATATCCTCATGCCGGTCATGGATGGCTTCGAGCTCTGCCGGCGCTGGAAGGCGGACGAGAGGCTGAGGGGCATCCCTTTTCTCTTCTACACCGCCACCTACACCGAGCTCGAAGACGAGAAGTTCGCCTTGAGCCTCGGAGCCGAGCGGTTCCTCCGCAAGCCGCAGTCCCCCGAGCTGCTGATGCAGGTCGTCCGCGAGGTTCTGGCCGAGGCCCTTTCGCCGCCACGGAGCGACCGTGCGCTGCCTGAGCCCGACGAGAAAGAGGTGTTGCAGCATTACAACGAGGCCCTGTTTCGCAAGCTGCAAAAGAAGGTGCACGACCTCGAGATCGAGATGGCTGAGCGCAAGCGCCTCGAAGTCAGCCTCGCCCAGGCCGACAGGCTCGCCAGCATGGGCATGCTCGCCGCTGGGGTCGCGCACGAGATCAATAACCCCCTGTCCTATGTGCTCTACAACCTTGAAAGCCTGGCGGTGGCGCTGCCGTCCTGCGCCACGCGGATTGCCAGGGCTCATGAAGTGCTGATGGGGTGTCTGGGCGAGACAAAGCTGCGGGAAATCCTGGGAGCTGCCATGGTGGCGTTCGAGACCGAGCCCATTCTGGACGTGGCCGCCTGCTTCCGCGACGCCCTGGATGGGGCCAAACGAATAAAAGAGATCGTTCGCGGGCTGAGCGCCTTCTCGCGAGTCGAAAACGAGTCTCTCTCTCTCGTCAGAATTCAAGAATCCATGGAATCCGCGATCATCGTCGCGCTCCACGAGATTAAGTATCGAGCGCGCACATCCGTGATCTCCGAAGGCACCCGAAGAAAGTATAAATAGGCAGATTCATTTAGGCAGCCTTGCTCGGCACGAGGGTACGAATCCTTGTGGCGAGC
>JALOQD010000120.1 GCA_025453525.1 Myxococcota bacterium | reverse complement strand
GGCTGGACGGAGTACAGAAAAGGCGACGAGCGGCGGCGAACAAAGAGTGGAGGCGCCGGGGTCGACCTTTTGTGTACGCAGTCCAGAGGGCTGGACGGAGTACAGAAAAGGCGACGAGCGGCGGCGAACAAATAGTGGAGGCGCCGGGAGTCGAACCCGGGTCCGAATGCTCTCCACGGCAACGTCTACGCGCGTAGCCCGTCTTTTTTTTAACCCCGCGGTCCTCCGGCAGGCAGGATGACCTCGTGGCGGTTCCGCTGCTTTTTAGCTGCCTTTAGTCACGGACGAACAAAGGCTCGCGATTCCGTTGAATTTTATGCCCTTTCCGACTGCACGGACACTGATCGGTAGGACACCTGACACTAAGCGGCCAGGGCGTATTCGCTGTTATTGGCAGCTGATTTTCCCATGCCGTTTTAACGCGGAGACAAGGGATCCGCGGCGCGCGGCCGACGCTTCAATAGCACCCGTCGAAACCGTATCGCCCCCAGTTTTCAAAGAACCAAGGGCAATATAGGGCTTGCGCCTGGTGCAGACAAGGGCGGTGAGGGAGGACGGCGCACAAAGGGATCGGGGAGGCGGCGGTCGATGGCGTGAACAGGCAACAAGTCAATCTTGGAACGGAGGCGACATATACACTGGAACATCGGTGGCCGTGGGCTCTGGGCCGCCGTATTCGAGCACGTTGCTATCGGTTTCGGTGTCCGGGTCGCTGTAGAGCGGGACTACATTGGTGTCCGGGAAGCCGTAGACGGGGCTGGTGTCGCCAGAGTTGGTGTCCGTGGGCTTAGGTTCGGGATCATCGGAGCCATCGCAACCGGTTCCCAGGCCAGCCAGGGTTCCGGCGAGCAGGGCCGCGGCCGCAGCGTGGCCGACCTTAGGACGAGCCGGCGCCTCCTCGCAGGCGAGGCGGTACAGGCATTGTGTGGTTTCGCCGAGCTGGCCAGAGGCGACGCGCTTGCCCAGGCACCCGCCACGACAGACTGTCGCGTGCTTGCACTCCGCGCAGAAGCCGCGCAGCTGCTCGATGCTCCACTTGCGGTTGTAGGCAAAGGCCTCTGGGTCATTCCAGATGTCCGCGAGCGGACGCTGGCGTACATTGCCCTCGACGTAGTCCTTACCCTCCTCGTTGTAGCCGGCCATGATCGATAAGCAGCCCTTGACGTTGCCGTTGGACTCGATGCCGATGACCCGCAGGCCCGCGCCACAACCGCCGAACATGGTCTTCTTGCGGCCCCGGTGCACGCTGCTGCGCAGGGCCACCTCGTGCCGACCGTAGTAGCCGATGGAGTCGGCGATATCGACGCGCATGCGGTCGCGCCTCACGAGCTCCGCGAGGAGACGCTCGAGCTGTGGGAGCTGCTTTTTGTCGAGTTGAAGGTCACGATGTTCCCGCAGATTGCCCATGTCAGTGCCGAGCTGCACCTGCCAGGCAAAGGCACCGTGGTCGGCGAGGAGCTCGTACATGTCGCCGAGCTGTTCCAGGTTGTGGGAGTGGATGAACGTAACGCTCGCCCAGGGCAGGCCTGCCACGACGCTGGCGTCCATGGCCCGCACGATGTGCTCGAAGTGGCCTACCTTACCGCGCACCCGGTCGTGGACCTCCCGCAAACCGTCGAGGCTGAAGCCCACGGCAGAGAGCCCCGCGGCCTTGGCGGCCTTGGCGTTCTCGACGTTCCAGAGCAGTGCGTTGGTGATGAGGCCGACGCGCATGCCGCTCTTCTTGGCGCCGGCGATGAGCGCGAGCCAGTCCGAGCGGAGGGTGGGCTCGCCACCCGAGATGGTCACGCGCTCGCAACCGATGCCAGCGAGCTCCTCGAACACGCGCAGGCTCTCTGCGGTCGATAGCTCGTCGCTGCGCGCCTGGCCCGCCTTGGAGCCGCAGTGTTGGCAGCGCAGGTTGCACGCCAGGGTCGCCTCGAACACGCAATTTTTGGGGGTGTAGGTCGCCATCTTTTCTGTCCTCCTAATGGTCAATCTCTCCTGCGAGGCGGTCGACCTGACATGATGGGAAAGCGCTCGTGTGTATCGCTTGAAGTGTCATCGGTCTGCGGATCGCTATAGTCGTTCTGCACGGTTTCAGTGCCTAATGTGCCGGTATCGTCGGTCCAAGGTGTCGAGTAATCGAGTTCCGTGGCGTCGGTGGCGTCGGTGGAGGGCGCTGAGTAGTCCGTGTTCGTGGGTTGATCCGTATCGGTGGATGGCGCTGAGTAGTCGGTCTGGGTAGAGACGGGATCGTTTGAGTCCGACGGGGTGGGCTCAGGGTCTTTGGCCTCATGGCAAGCGCCGACGCCTCCTCCGAGAGTCGTGGCGAGGAGCGCTGCAGCCGCGACTTGCCCCATCTTGCTCCTATTCTGCGAGGTCTCGCACAGCACGCGGTACAGGCATAGCGGGTTGTCGCTGGGATCGCCAAAGGCCACGCGCTTGCCGTAGCACCCACCTCGACAGGTCGCGGCATGCCGACACTCTCGGCAAAAGCCCGAGAGTTGGTCGACTTCGAATTGCCGGTTGTACGCAAAGGCGCTTTGTCGGTTCCAGATGTCCGCGAGGGACTCGCGTCGCAGATTGCCCTCCACGAACTGACAGCCCTCCTCGTTGTAGCCGGCCATGATCGATAGGCACCCCTTCACGTTCCCGTTGGACTCGATGCCAAGGACCCGCAGGCCAGCGCTGCAGCCGCCAAAGGTGCGTCTCACTCGGTTTCGCACCGCGCTCGAGCGCAGAAGAGCCTCGTTGGGCCCGTAGTAGCCGATGGAGTCCGAGACGTCGACGCGCAGGCCCTTTCGCTTGACGAGCCCGGTGAGGATCTCGTCGAGCCTGGGAAGCCGCCGCGCCGAGAGGAGCAGGTCCCGGTTGTGCCGCATGTTGCCCATGTCCGTGCCGAGCTGGATCTGCCAGGCAAAGGCGCCCTGTTCGGTGAGCAGGTCGTACATTTGAGGGAGCAGCTCGAGGTTGTAATTATTGACGAACGTGACCGCCGCCCACGGCAAGCCCACGTCGCGGCTCGCCTGCATGGCCATGAGCAGCGTTTCGAAGTGCCCTGCGCGACCACGAATTTGATCGTGGATCGAGCCCAGGCCATCCACGCTCATCCCCACCGATTCGAGGCCCGCCCTTTTCGCTTCTGCAGGCAGCGGCGCTTTCCAGAGCAAAGTGTTCGTGATGACCGACACGCGCAGCCCCGCGGCCTTGGCCAATGCGACAAGCTCGACGAAATCCGGCCGCAGCGTGGGCTCGCCGCCCGAGATCGTGAGCTTTCGACAACCGAGTCTGCGCAGCGCAGCGAACATATCGCCAGCCTCGGAGGTCGAGAGCTCATCCTCCCGGGGCACCCCAGCGCTGGAGCCGCAGTGGCGGCAGCGAAGATTGCACCCGAGAGTGGCTTCCCAAACGCATTGCAGTGGCACGTACCGTGGGTCGTTCGAATCCATGTGAGCCTCCCATCATTGGGCCTTTATCTCGGCCCCTCGCTTCTCGACGGTGAATACTCCTACTGGCCTCTTTAATTTTTGATCTTAGTGTATCTTTCAAGTTGAAACATTCAATCCCTACAAAATCCCAGCGATTGGACCCTCGAGGAGCGCAGTGGGCAGAGCGGATTGGACCTGCCAGGTTTTCCATTCACATTTACTCTCTAAGCATCAAAGGGCCCTCGGGAAGCACAGGAGTGCAGCGATGAACAAGAGCATTGCGGTCGGTCAAGTTCTAGACGGCCGTTACCGGGTCGAGCGACTGCTCGGCGAGGGCGGCATGGGGGCCGTGTACGAAGGATTTCACGTCGTGCTCGCCAAGCGAGTGGCCCTCAAGATGCTGCACCCCGAGTACGCGACGAGCGAAGAGGTTCTCAAGCGCTTTTACCGAGAGGCGCAGGCCGCTTCGACCATCGGCCACAAGAACACCATCGAAATCTACGACGTGGGAGTGACGCCGGAGAACGCGCCGTATATCGCCATGGAGTACCTCGAGGGAGAGGATCTCGAGAGTCTGCTCGTACGCGAGGGACGGGTGTCCGTGGACGCGGCGGCCGGCGTGCTCGAGCCGGTGCTCTTGGCGCTTGCGGCCGCCCATTCCAAAGGCATCATTCACCGGGATCTCAAGCCTTCGAACATCTTCATCACGCGGGACGCTGGCGGTAATCCGATTGTGAAGCTCATCGATTTTGGCATATCCAAGATCACCAAAGGCGATGGCACCAAGCTCACTCAAACCGGTTCCTTGATCGGCACTCCCGCCTACATGTCGCCCGAGCAAGCGCGCGGCATGCAGAACGTGGACCATCGCACAGATCTCTACGCCGTGGGCGTCATCATGTATCAGCTCCTCACCGGAACGTTGCCATTCACAGGAGCCAACTACAGCGAGCTCATCATCACCGTGCTCACGAGCGACCCCAAGCCACCCCGGGAGCTGGTGTCGTCCATTCCTCAAGAGGTGAATGACCTGGTCATCCAGCAGCTCTCCAAGGATCCGCAGAAACGAAGTCAGAGCGCTGCTGCGCTGCTCCAGAGCTTGCTGCATCTGACGGACTTCGACCAGCGCAACTCCGGAATGTCCTCTCTGGCGACCCGAATCAGCCAACAAGTCGCCGGAGGCGACATCGGCAAAGAGCGAGACGAGGGCCATCAGTCCTCGGCCTCCAAAGTCCTCCAGCAGTTCATGCGCAAGACACCAGGCGGTTGGGCGCGCACCACGTCAAATAGGAATAACGGCCCATGGATGGCGCTTGGCATGGGTGGCGCGCTTCTGGTCGTGGCGATGGTCGCCTTCGGGTACTTCGTGCTGGCGAATCGAGAACCCGCGGCAGGGACAGTACCCCTCTCCTCACCTCCGCCCGTGGCTTTGGCTGCGGACAAGGGGGTGCAGATAGAGATCGTGGGCTTGCCAAAGAACGCGCAAGTCCTTTTCAACGGCGCGCCAGTGCTGGTCAACCCGTTTAGGGTTCCACGGGCCGAGACTCTCCATCCTCTCGTGGTGCGGCTCGAAGGACACGAGCCGTTCTCCGTGTCGGTGATGCCAAACGAGGATCTGCGCATCGAAGCCAAGCTCGTGCCCTTGGCGCAAAATCCGAAGGTCGACACGAAGCAAGCCAGCGCGAGCAGCCGCAAGGAGCAGGAGCGCTCCCGCAGCGCCAAGCGCAAGGCGCGCACCGAGGAGAGCGGCAAGGCAGGCCAGGCTTCAGCGCGGGGAACCGCAAACAATAAGAGGATCGCCGAGGGCCGCAAGGGCACGCAGTTCTCCGAGTCGTTCGAGTAAAGGCGCCTGCTCTGACGCATGAAGGTGAAGACATGAAACTAAAATTGTCGTTGTGTCTGTTTCTCTGCGGTGGTCTTGCCGCTGCGACCGCCGCGGCTGGGGACAAAGCCGTGGCCGAGAAGCACTTCAAAGCCGGCGTGTCCCTTCTCAAGACAGAGGACTACGAGGCCGCGGCCCTGTCTTTCGAAGCATCCATCGAAGAGCTGCCCACGAAAATGGGTCTCTTCAACCTGGCCAACTGCTACAAGGCACTGCGGCGCTATGGTGATTCGCTTTCGACCCTAGAGCGGTTGCGCACGAGTTTTGGCGCTCAATTCGACGCAGAGCTCGAAACCGCCGTCAGCGGTCTGGAAAATGAGATCCGCAATCTCGTCGGCACTCTCGAAATCGCCGTCGATCCCCAGGGAGCCGAGGTGCTGGTCAACGGGAAGTCCATGGGTTCATCGCCTCTCACCCAGCCCCTTGTGCTGGCGCCTGGCAACTACGAGGTGTCGGCCCGCGCCACGGGTCTTGCGTTCGGTGTGGAGAAGGTCCGCCTGCTGGCCGGCGCGCAGCTCAAGGTGAGGCTCATGGGTAACCCGGTTCCAGCGACCATAGGGCCCCAAGATCCGACGAGCGATGCCTTGGTCCAGCCCACAGGTGCGGTGCAAGCCCCTCCGCCTTCGCACACTGCCCTGCCTCAGCGGAGCGGGCTTTCTCCGCTCGTTTGGGCCGGTCTCGGCGGCACGGTTGTGGCCGGAGTGCTCAGCGGCGTCTTCTACGGCCTAGCGAGTCGTTCCAAGAGCGATTTCGAGGCAGCAAAGTCCGACTTCGAGGAGCTGTCTTCTGCGCAGCAGGCCTCCACAGCCGGGGATGGGCCTTGGAACGACATGGAGAAAGCCCGCGACGACCATTCTCTCAGACAAGGGCTCGGGGCAGGTTTTGCCGTGGGCGCCGGCGTCCTTTTGGCCGCCACAGCGACCATTTTTATCCTCGACCTTCGGAAGTCGAAGGAGTCGAACAAACCTCGCGCTGTCGCTGCCCATGCTCGGCCCAGCGTGGGCGGACTGACAATATCGTTCTAAGGATGGAGGACCGCCGCATGAAAGCCATGCCGCTTCTTTGCTTGGGATCGATCGCGCTCTTGTGGGGATGCACAGCCCTTAAAATGCCCGAGCGACCCACCGATACCAGGGACGAGAATTCCACGAACCCGAGCGATACACACTCGTCTTCGGACTGCGAGTGCGATAGCTCGCAAGGGGCCTGTTGCGATGGCTGTTATCATCGCCCCATCACCACGGAATGCGGCACGCCACAGGAGGTGCGGTGCTCAACCAGCGCCTGCGGCGGCTCGCTCGAGGTTCGCGATGGCCAGCAGTTCTGCGACGGCCAGAGCCCGACCTGCGAAGGTGAAATCGTTTGGGCAGCGTGGACCGCAGAGGTGGAATGCGCGCCGTTCGAGAAGTGCGAACTCGGGGGGGACGCCGCCTCGGGCTCGTGCGACGCGGCCATGGATTGCATCGAGTGGGTTAGCCTGGACGGCGGCTCGTTCGAGATGGGCAGCCCAAACGGGTCGGGCAGCGCTGATGAGCGTCCCCTGCACGACGTCGCAATCCACCCGTTCGAAATCATGCGCACCGAGGTCACGGTGGGCCAATACGACCTGTGCCTCAAGGCAGGTGAGTGCGGACC
The DNA here is from genome assembly GCA_025453525.1 of Myxococcota bacterium. Lineage (GTDB taxonomy): Bacteria > Myxococcota_A > Polyangia > JAAYKL01 > JAAYKL01 > JALOQD01. Next base: position 7,279 of record JALOQD010000120.1, on the reverse strand, counting down.
GGTCGGTCAAACCAGCACCTGTAATGCCGCCCAGGCGAACCGCAAAGACCACCCGATCAACTGTGTGAGCTGGACGAACGCCCGCGCCTTTTGCGAGTTCATCGGCGCTGCGCTCCCCAGCGAAGCGCAGTGGGAGTACGCGGCCCGCGGCCAGGGGCGAGACGTGGTCTACCCCTGGGGCAACCAAGCTGCGACCTGCAACCGTGCGGTGATGAACGATGGCGGTCCGGGATGTGGCACCAGCGGGACTTTCCCAGTGTGCGACAAACCACAAGGGAGCACGCCCGAGGGTTTGTGCGATATGGCTGGCAATGTCTGGGAGTGGCTGGAGGACACATACCACACTTCGTATGAGAACGCCCCAGCCACGGCCACAGCGTGGACAAACGCCGGCGCCGGGCGCGTGATGCGCGGCGGTGGTTATTCCAACGACGCCCTTAACATGCGCACTCGCACCCGCTTGTACGATGAGGACTTGGAGACCCATTTCAACAATGTGGGGCTGCGCTGCGCCCGCGGTCCCAACGTCGGGGACGAGTGCAACTCCTCACAGGACTGTCGCGCCGGCGCCATTTGTCCAGTCGTGTACGGCGCAGACGAAGAAGAGATCAGCTACTGCTACTTGAGTTGCAGCGAAGAACCATCCCTATGCGCAAGCACGGCGCAGCCTCACTGCGTCGATCTGTACGGACAGTCCCTCTGCCTGGCCAAAATCACTCTGAAGGGCAGCTTCCACTGCCTGATTGACGCTTGGTCAGAGGGCAAGAGCACAACGCAGCTCACCCTGGGCGATGGCGGGCAGGTCAGCGACCAGTTCGACTGCTATGCCAAGTACGATTCGAAGACGAACGAGTACAGGCTCCAACTGACCGCTGTTCTGGGCGACTTCCAACGAGACACCTTTCTGTGGTGGGCCGAGGATCTCCACGTAGTGGGCACGGGCATCACCGAGGGCTACGGCCTCGTGCTCGATGAGAGGTTCGACAACCAGGGGGGGGTCTCGGAGAAGAAGCTTAGGGGCGAGTTCCCACAGGGCACGTCCGGCACCATCCTCCTCGACCAAGCCGGCACCCAGGCTGGAGGGACCATCCGTGGGACCATCGACTGGAGCGGCTGGGCCTACGATGCGTTTCTGACGGCCGATTAGACCCTCATCGCTGGATCTCGGCCCACATGCTTTTACGGGCAGCTTCAGAGCCAAACGCGGTCATGGTTTCTTCGTCGAGGTCAAAGAAGCGGTGCGGTAACGCTCGAGCATGGGAGTCGCGCGGGCAGAAAAGCCGCCTTGCGCATCGTGGATGAGAAACAGCGCTGCGAGGTTCGACCGTAGGGCGAGGTCGTAACCATCCTCTGGGCCCAGCACGTTCAGGGCCGTGGCCATGGCGTCGGCATCGGCGCAGCTCTCGTGCACGACGGTGATCGACGCGAGGGCGTGGTCAATGGGCCTTCCGGTGCGGGGATTGATCGTGTGGGACAGCCGTTTGCCGTCAAGCTCGTAGTAGTTTTGGTAATCGCCCGAGGTGGCCACCGCGATGTTCTCGAGGGACAAGACGTAATCCTCTTTCATGGGCCCGTCTTTGGCTGGGTTCTGAACAGCGATACGCCACGGCTCCTTCCTGAGGTTACGGCCGCGGGCTTGGATCTCGCCGCCCACCTCGACCATGTGCTCACCGTAGCCAGCTTCGGCGAGGCGACGGGACACGAGATCCACGGCAAAGCCCTTGGCAATCGCCGACAGGTCCACCTGGATCTCCTCTGCCCATTTGCGAACGGCCTTGCCTTCGGGGTTGAGCTCGATTTTTTTATAGCCAATGGCACTGCGCAGACGGTCCACCTCAGCCTGGGGCGGCTCGACGGACAGGGCCATTTTGTCGTGAAAGCCCCACAGTCGCACCAAGGGGCCCACTGTGACGTCAAACGCGCCGCGGCTCCACTCGCTCGTCTTTCGCGAAAGCGTGAGCACCCTTGCCGTCTCTGGCGAGACCGGCACCCATGTGCCTTTCGGCGCGCGGTTGAGGCGGTCGAGCTCCGAGCCCTCTTTGTGGCACGACATGCGAACATCGACGAACTCCAGGGCCTCTTCCACGAGCTTTCGCAGGTTGGCCTTCTGCGCGTCGTCGATGGGGCCCACGATGACTTTAATGTCGTAGAGAGTGGAGAACACCACCCCAGCCACCTCGTGCATGCCCCGCTTCGGCACGCTGCTCGGAAATCTTCCCGAATAGAGCAGCGCCAGTGCTGCCACCCCTCCGAGGAGCACGATCCCCACAAAGCGATTCCAGGCAAAACTCGGTCGCGCGGTATGGAAAGCAGGAGGATTGCTGAACATAAGGGGAAATTACTCGATTCCAGGGCCCGAGAACAGAAGGTTTATTATCTTGGCTGGAGGTGCCAGGACGAGGGCGAGGAGCGGGCAAGCCTTGGATGTGAGGTCGTGGCTCAGTCGGCGGCCACGATACAGTTGCGGCCTTTCTCCTTGGCCTCGTACAGAGCATCGTCGGCGCTGCGCATGGCTGCAACCTCGGCTCTGGGGCGACCCGGGTCCTTGACCTCTGCCACGCCAATGCTCACCGTGATGCGCAAGATCTTTTTATCGTAACGAATCTGCACCTCTTCCACTCGCTGACGGATGCGCTCGGCCGCGACCACGGCGCCGTCCTTGGGGGTGTGGGGAAGAATCACCACGAACTCCTCGCCTCCGAGACGCGCGGCAAAGTCGCAGGCCCGGCAAGTGTCGCGCAGCACTGCCGCCACCTCCACGAGCACCGCGTCGCCGGCCTGGTGGCCGTGAGTGTCGTTGACGATCTTGAATTTGTCGAGATCCAGCATCAGCAAGCACAAGGGCTTTTCGATGCGCTTGGCCCTCTCGAGCTCACGGCGAACAGCCTCGTCGAAGGCGCGCCGATTGGGCAGACCCGTGAGCTCGTCGGTCATGGCCCGGCGTTCGAGATCCTTGTTGAGCTGCTCCAGTCTTTGGGCCAGCTTCTGCTGTTCGCCGAGGGATTTCTGCAGCTCCTCGGTCAGGGACTGATAGCTGAGATTGAGGGCCAAAAGACCCTGGCTCGCCGCCTCGGCGATCTCCTGGTAGCTCGGTTGGCGTCCCACCTTGACCTGGAGCATCTCGGCCGCCTGCGTGACGATTTCGCTCACGTCGTCGAGAATGGTGCCCATGTCCTGAACATTGAGACCGAGCTCCTCGAGCTTGGCGTTGGCCACATCTAGGGTGAGGCGCTTGTCGTCCACCTCGAGCATGTCGGCAATGGCCTCGGCCGCAGCGCATATCCGTGCCCGGGCCTGGTAGGGCTCTGGCGCGGCCTCGGGATCGTGATGAAAGCGCACCGGTTCTACGATGCCCTCGGGAAAGCTCCACTCCTCGAACATCTGCGTGGAAAGCACGTCGTGACCCAGGCTCATCTCACGCTCTGCGGCCAGGCGCTCCGGAGCCGGCAGGCGAGCGAACGAGGCGAGCTTCTGCGCTGCTTCGCTATTCTCCCCGATGAGCGCGAGCAGGCCGAGGTCCTGGCAAAGGCCCAAGGTGAACATCTCGTCTGGCTCGGGCAGACCCAGGCGTTTAGACAGGCACTTGGCCGCTCCAGCTCTGCGCAGGGAGAACTCCCAAAACAGCTCCAGGGGATAGGGGGACTTGGGCGGCGCCAGACCCTGCACGCCCAAGCACAGCACGAGGTTGCGCACGGCGCGGATGCCCATGAACGCCACGGCGCGATCGACAGCCGAGATCTTCTGCCGCAGCCCGTAGAAGGGCGAGTTGACGGCTTTGAGGATCTGAGCGGTGAGCACGGGATCGGCGCGCAGTATTTTAGAGATCTCTGGCACCGAACAGTCCGGGTTGGCGGCCAGGGAAATGACCTTGGCCACGATATGGGGCGGCACAGGCAGGGCTATCTTTTTTGTCGACATGGCGGCTCGCGTTCTCCTTGTGATGTGCCTACCAAAAGGTAGCACGAGGCCGTTGCCGTGCGACAAATTGGCTGCCCAATTCATTCTGCGTTGAAATGGCGCGCTCGTTCATGATTAATTCTACAATTGGCTCGATAGAAGCCGAGGCGAACAAGGCATTGCCAGCAAGGGAAAAAAACGAGGATGTCTGAGAAGCATCTCATAGGGCTGCGGACCGCGGCGTCTCTGATTCTCTTTTGGGTGGCCCTCGGCCTGGGCTGCCACCACGCTTGGCCGCCAGGCGGAGAAGACTGCTCGGAGACCGTGAAGGAGGATACCCTAACGACAGGCCCCTCGACCCAAGACACGGGCAGCGGCAATGACACGGAGACCGAGTCCAACACGACACCACCCCTATTGTCTTGGCCGCAGAACCCCGGCTGCGATGCCGCGGGGGTCGTGCCGAGGCAACAGCTCGCCATGAAAATCGAAGTCGATCTGTCCCTGTTCGAGCAGGACCGCTATCGGATTCGCGAGGTGCTCACCGCCACGGTCGACGAGCCAACGCAGGCCGTGACGTTGTTTGGCGAGGGCCTGAGCCTCGGCACAGCGTCGTCAGGCTACGCCTATGACGGACACACAGCGACGTTCTGCGTGGGGCCACTCGCAGCGGGCGATGAAATTCGAATAGAAGTCGAATACGATGTGACCTCGGGCCACTCTGGCGGCTATGGCATGGAGTGGGGCCTGAAGCGCCGCGATGGAAACAGCTTGTCGGTGGTGGGCGCCATGACCGAGCCGTACTTCAGCCCCCTGTGGCTGCTCTGTCCGCAGTCCTTGCACAAGGTGGACGCTGTTTACGACGACAGCCCCGCGCTCGACGCAGTGACACTCACCGTCGTCGCCCCCGAAGAGGGATGGCAGGTGTTTGGTCCAGGGGGCGCCGCGCGGGTCCAAGGCCTGCGCCACACCTTGAGAGCGACAACGCCCATGCCGCTCTACGCGCTGAGCTTCGCGGCATCGGATGGCTACACAGTGCTCGATTTAGGCGAATCGAAAAGCGGCCGCAAGGTCAAAGCCGCGGTGTCGTCGCACAACAAGAGCGCAGCGGCCATCGCCTTTGAGCCGGCCGTCGCCACTATCGATTTCATGGAGGAGCGAGTCGGGCCCTATTCCTTCGAGGGTAATCTCTACTTTGTAGAGATCCCGGGCTACTCTGGAGGCATGGAGCACGTCGGCGCCATCTGGATGGGTTCTCCGGTCATTCTTCCGAGCGAGCTCGGTCAGTTCGTCACGGTCCACGAGACGGTCCACATGTGGTGGGGCAATGCCGTGCGGTTCTCCGACTGGCCTCACTTTTGGCTGGCCGAGGGGTTCGATGAGTGGTCCACGAACTTCGGGGTGCTGGGGCAAGTGCTCGGCCCGTCTCGATTCGAAGAGCGCCAGCTCGAGTACCGCCGCGACGCAGCTGCGATATCGTACACGGGGCTCCTCGGAAATTCGGCCGGGCCATTGCGATTCGGCGACGGCGAGGACATGCTCGCCCATTTCAATTCCGATTTGCAGTATTTCTACGTGTACGGCGCAGGAGCCTTGGACGCCATGAACACGCGCCTCCTGCGGCGCAACGGCATGGGTCTCGAGCCACTGCTCGCCGACTGGTTCGCAGACAAGCGCCTCTCTTCGGTCACCACAGAGGACTTCCTGGCCTTCGTCGGCGAATGGACAGGCGAACCGAAATACTGGCAGAAGTTCTTCAACGAATGGATCTATGCCTCGCCCTGTCCGACCATCGGATTCGAGGAGTACGCCTACGCGGACGGCAAAGCGTGGCTCGTTCTCTCCCGCAGCGGCGGAGATCAACTCGTCGATCAGCTCGAGCTCGCCTTTGTCACCGGCGATGAACCGACGTTCCACACGACCACCTTTCTCAGGGGAGAGACCTTCAAGACCCTCGTGGACAGGATCGAAATCGCGGTCGAAGTGCCAGAAGAACCGTACGCCATCGCGGTCGATCCAGACGGTCTTTATGTGCTGCGTCTCAAGTTGGGCGACGGTTGGATGGGGCCGGAGCTCAGCCAAGGACTGTGAAAATCGCTTTACTTGCCGTCGTCGTAGAACATGGGAGCGCGGTGCGAGATGTATTCCTCGATGGCCTTGCGATCTTCGGGCAAAAGGTCGGTGAACTGGACGCCCATGCCTGGCGCCACGTCCGGGGTCGTGGGGTTGTATTCGCGCACAAAGTGGACCCGACCACGGGCCGTGACCGGCCGGCCTCCGGGGAGCTTGAAGTTGACGATGACCCTGGCGTCGATGGGCTTGGGATCGAAGGTTGCGACGAAGATGCCGCCCTCATCGATGTTTTCGGAAAACCCCGCGTAGAACTGGTGATCGGTATTCATGTTCAGCATGGTTTGAACATTAATGGATGCCGTCTCTCCAGTGGGCTTGGCCGCGGCGGCTGGCGGCACCGAACGCTTCACCGCCTCCTCCTTGGCGACGAGCACCGCGGGGTGCAACACCTGGAGGGCCTGGGCAATGGCCCGAGCTGCGGCGCCGATGGCCGGGCTGTCGCTCGAGATGTCCTGCAACGTCTTGAGAGCCTGAGCCAGGTAGTCCATGCCCCGCCGCATCATGTCGATGGCAGCGGGCGAATCCGCTGGCAGCTTGGACGCGGGGAACAGCTTGCCTTGGGCCTGGGCCAGATTCTTAGCGAGCAGTTCGAGCGTGTCGGCGAGTGTCGGGTCGGCTTGGCAAGCCTCGAGCCCCGCCATGATATGGTCACGGGCAATCTTCGCTGGATGACTCATGGGCAAAATTCTACCCCCAACCGCGATGGAGTGCCAGCTTCCCAAAAACAAGGCAGAAAAGGGCGCTACGACCCGGCCCGCAGGCTCGCCTTTCTGAACCGCTGCATCAGCTCGGCCCGCTCATGCGGATCGCGAAGGGCCCCACGCAGACTCTCGGGCAGGAACGCGATGTCGGTGCATTCGATGATCGCCGCCAACTCTTGAAGCTCCTTCTCGTCTGTCTGGTGAGAGGGCACGAAGCTCTCCATGGCCGCTGTCAAATGCAGGGCGCTGACCTGACTCTTTCCCTCTAAGAGCGCCAGCCTGCGCCCGGCAGTGGCGATGGACTCGATATCCGCGCCGCTCAAGGGGAGGCCTCCGGGCATTTTCGGCACCTCGTCCTGAGCAATGTCGATGCCGTTCTTCTTGCCCATGGAGACGAACATCTTCGTTCTCGCCTCGTCGGTGTCTGGATAGAACAGCGGGATGTGGACCTCGCAGCGGCCTTGCCGTTTCAGGTCGATGGGCAGGAGATCCGGCCGGCAGGTGAGCAAAAACCAAATGATCCTGCCGCGATATTGAGTATTGCCCAT
>JALOQD010000408.1 GCA_025453525.1 Myxococcota bacterium | reverse complement strand
GACGAGGCGTATCCGGCGATACGTCGAGGAGAAGCAACGCAGCGAACGCCCGAATTCGGCCGAAATGCGACCGAGGAGATTTTTTCACAAGCTCTCAGTTCTGCTCGAGGTACTCGCGGAAAGCGTCGAAGGTGTAGTCGCGGCCGAGGAAGGCCTTGGCCATGTCCACGGCGTCGACAGCGCCGCCCGGGGCAAGCACTGCCTCTCGGTAGAGGGCCGCGGTCTTGGGGTTCATCAGGCCGTCTTGCTTGAACTTCTTCTCGAGGTCTTTGGTCACCATCAACGACCACATATAGGTGTAGTACATCGAGCTGTATTCTTGGAGATGGCCGAAGCTAGCGAATAGGTAGGTGCCTTTTTCGTACGGATATGGGCTGTACTTCTTCTGCACTTGCTGCAAGAGCTTGAGCGGCTTGATCTTTCCCGCGTCCTTTTGGCTGTGGTAGTCGAACGAGAGCTTGGCGAAGAACATCTGCCGCATCACGTCCACGCCCTTGCCGAATTCGTTGGCCTTCTTCATCTTCTCGACCAGCTCCGTTGGAATCGCTGCCTTGGTCTCGACGTGCAGCGCGAAGCGCCTGAGCACGTCGGGATCCCAGGCCCACGCCTCATAGAGCTGGCTCGGCACCTCGACGAAGTCCCATTCGCAGGAGATCCCCGACACATTGGCCCAATGGTGCTTGCCAGCCAGCAGGTGGTGCATCATGTGGCCGAACTCGTGAAAGAGGACGACCAGTTCGCGATGCTCCATGAGCGCCTGGTCGCCTTGCGGGAAGTTGCACACCAGGCTACCGGCCGGAAGCTGCTTGTCGGTGATCCCCACCGACATGGGGAACATGGCCATGTGGGAGTACTTGCCGTCGCGGGGGTGCATGTCGAGATACATCCGGGCGATCATGTTGTCGTGGTCGTACAGGTCGTAGGCCTCCACGCTCTCGTGCCACGCTTGCAGGGTCTCGACCTTCTTGAACGTGATGCCGTAGAGCTCTTCGGTGAGCCGCATCAACCCCAGCTTGACCGCGGGAAAGCTGAAGTACTTGCGGACCTCTTGGGCATCCACGCCGTACTTTTCGGTTTTGATTTTGTTGATGTAGTAGAAGCGATCCCACTCGCGGATGACCTTGGCTTTCTTGTCGTCTTTCTTTTTGCGGGCGAGGAGCTCGCTAAGATCCGCCTTCATCCTGGGGGTGGCGATGTCCCCGACCTTGGTGAGGAAATCGGAAATGGTCTTTTTGTCTTTGACCATTTTGTCTTCGGCGTGGTACGCGGCCCAGTCTTCGTAGCCGAGCTTGTGGGCGTAGGCATTGCGCACCTCGAGCAGCCTGCGCAACACAGACTCGTTCTTGGGGTAAGCGCGAGTGTTGTAGGTGGCATGAAGGGAGGCGCGTACTTTTTCGTTCTTCGCGTAGGTCTCGAGTGGGAGGTAGTCTGGCTGGTCCGTCGTAATTTTGGCCTTGCCGTTTTTGCCGAGGCGCGCCTTGATGTAGTCTTCGGGCAGGCCTTCGAGCTCTGCGGCAGAGACCTCGATGCTCCGCTTGTCCTCGAGGATGTTGCGGGAAAACTCCTGGCCGATCTTCACCTCTTCGTCGTAGAGAGCGGCGAGCTCCTTGCGGGTGGCCTCGTCCTTGTCTACGCCGGCCCGGCGGTACTCGCGCAGCCAGATGTCGAGAAAGCGCTTGGCCTCTTTTTCGAGACCCTCGGCTTTGACCGAGGACAGCGCGAGAAAGAGAGCCTGGTCGAGCCGGATGCCGTTCATGAAGCTCTCGCTTGCTTGCACGCACTTCTCCGAGGCGTCGCGCACCGCTTTATCTGGGTGCACGTTGAGCATCAGCCCTGAGGGCATCTGGACGGCGTAAACTGCGAGATTCAGCTCGTTCATCGGGGCGAGCGTGTTCGCAAGGGTGCGCTCGCCTTGCACGGCCGTGATGGCGTTTCGCAGCTCCTGTGCCTTGGCAAGGTGCGCGGCGCAGGATTCATCGACCTCTTTGGCGGTCTTCATCAAGGTGAATCCAAAGCTCACCTGCGCCGAGGGCGGAGCGGCAGGCGTCTCTGGGGTCTGGGCCGTGGGAAGCTCTGTGGTTGGCGCAGCGGGCTCTGGAGCCGGCGCCCCCGAGCAACCGAGCAGGAGCGCGGTGAAAGCAGAGGGAACGGCGATGCCAAGGTTAATCTTCATTTCCTCGTCTCCTTTGGGTTTCATGTTCACGTCGAGCAGAACCTATCACAATGAAATCCTGGGGTGAACCCTCGTGGACGAGCCAAGATCTTTTCAGTTGCGCAAGCCCTCTTGACGACGTTGCGCCAAGATGCACTAATGCCTGTTGGTTCGCGAGCTCGAGATGAGATTCGTCCACAAGAAGAGGGAGTCAAAGAACATGAGCCTAAAGGTCGTCGGCCCTGACAACGACGAGCGCGCAGCGGTCGATAAGCTCGCCGACATCGCAGACGCCATTTTTGGCAGAGCGACCAAGCTGGACGGCATCCATCTGACTCGACGCGACGAAGCCGCCGAGCAGATCATTTCCGAAACGCGCGACGAGTGTTTTCAAGGGTGCATCGAGGTGTGGAAGGTCATTTTGGAAATGCTGCCGTCCGCATCTCTGACCCAGCTCCGTCGACGGGAGTTGGAGGTCGACGGCCACAAGGTCGTCAGCCGCTGTCATCATCGGCTCGGAAGCTTCAAAGAAGCCCAGGCCTCCATTACGAAGGCCATCGATCTCGGCTATGCCGAGGGCTACATCTCCCTGGGCGCCATTCTCTTGGATCGCAAGGACTTCAAGGGTGCTGAATCCGCATTTCGCACAGCCATCGCCAAGAACGCCCAGGCCATGAGAGCGCATGCGGGACTCGGCGAGCTCTTCTTCGCCTTGGGGCGCGTGGCGCTCAAGGACGATCCTACCCACGCCGAGTACTTCAAGAAGGCTGAGGAGCATTTTGTCGTCGCGGGCAAGGAGCGTTTTGCCGAGACCTACGAGCGCGCCATGGACTTGTTCGAGACGATTGGTTGGAGAGAGAGGGCCATGGAGTTTGGCGAGCGCGCGATCAAGCACTACAACGAGCACCGTGCGCACTACGCCGACAGGCTTCGCAACATCGATACGAGGCTTCGGAAGCTCGCTGGCGAGGAACGCCACGATCGCCTCCTCAATGGCGTGGGTAGGAGGCTCGGAGATATCTTAAGCGGCGGGGAGCGGGAAGCCAAGAAATGAAGCTTCTGCCTCTGCTGGCTGTCGTTGCGATCTTGCTCTGCGCTGCCCTTGCCCTTGCCCATGACGAGGGTTTGGAGCCCATCGATGCCCAGAGCCAGGCCTTGGTCGCGCGTTTTCTGTGCGATCCCACAGAGGCCGGGCTTCATCGATTCGCTCTCGGATTCGACACACCACAGCTCATCAGCTCTGTTTATAAAGGCGACCGCTCCATGCGGCTCAGCGCCCTCGAGGCCATGGCCTCTGCCTTGTCACCAGGGGCTAGCCTTCCGTATCTCGTGGCGCTTTTGGAAGCTGGAGATCGAGCCGTAAGCACCCGGGCTGCCCATGGTCTCTTGGCCGTCATGACGACCTGCGCAAGCTCGCAGGGACGATGCCTCGAGATGCCGCCGGCGCAGCGCGGCGAGCTTTCTGCGAGGCTCTTTCGGGTCGCTCGGAACCGCGATCTCGATCCAGATATTCGCGTGGCCGCCTGGCGCGCCATGGCCGGGCTCTTGCCCAAGGCCGCAAGAGCCACCGCACTCGTGACGGCCGGGCTCTCCGACAGCGACTCGGCCATTCGCCGTACAGCGCTCTCCATGGTGGACCTGCCAGCGGGAAACAAAGAAATTCTGGCCGTGGCTCTCCGCGTCACCGACGATGAGGATCCTGTGATGCGTGGGCAAGCAGCCGCTCTCATGTGTGAGAATGCCCTCGCCCATGGCGTCAGCGCAGCGAGCCAAGACCTCGCGCAGTTGCTGCAGGGAGCGCTCTCGGACAGGGCGATTCCAGCCGACGCGCTCGCGGGAGTGCTCTGGTGCGTTCTGCATTTTGATAGTTCTCAGCACGCCGTGTTTGCCGAAAAGATCGCGGCCCATCCAGATGCTCGACTCCTCGCCCTGTGGAAGGAGTTGATGAGCCACTAGTCTCCAAGTCTGCGGAACTCGGACATCGAATTATCCAACTCAAACAGTCCTCGCCTTTCCGAAGGACGCCGGAAAACTCCCATTTCGGGACGGGAACTAGTCTCGATCTTTCAGAAGTTTCAGCAATCGTTGCTCGAGCTCATATTTGGATTACACATTCTCGATACCTTGTTCGCTTTTCGAGTGGGCATCGTTCCCCCAAGGGCACACAAAAAGGAGCTCAAACCATGTTCAGGAAAGTCGTCCGACACGTCGCCGTTTTCAGCGCCGCTTGGCTCGCGCTTTCGGTCCTCATGACAGGGTGTATGTGCGCCGTTCACGGTCACGCGACCGCAGAGACAAGCCCTGGGGTCATCTCTGTTCCGCCCCCACCAGACAGGACCGAAATCAGACCAGAGCCCCCATCGTCCATACACGTGTGGATCTCGGGTTACTGGGAATACAATGTCAGCCAAGAATCCTGGGTGTGGCAGGGGGGCTCCTGGCAGGTGCCGCCAGAAGACGGCTCAAATTGGCGCCCGCCCCAATACGAGGATCGAGGGGACGGTACATGGATATTCATCGTCGGTTATTGGGAGCGTCCCAAGCCTGAGGGGGACGACCAGAAGGACCATGACGACAAGGTCGATCCAGGCGACAACAAGGACAAGGACGACAAGTACGGGCCCGACGGCAAGAAGCACCATGACGACAAGTGCGACAAGTACGGGCCTGACGGCAAGAAGCACCATGATGACAAGTGCGACAAATGCGACAAGTGCGACAAGTACGGGCCTGATGGTAAAAAGGATAAAGACGACAAGTACGGGCCCGACGGCAAGAAGGACAAGGACGACAAGTACGGGCCCGATGGCAAGAAGGACAAGGACGACAAGTACGGGCCCGATGGC
>JALOQD010000119.1 GCA_025453525.1 Myxococcota bacterium | reverse complement strand
ACCCGGAGCTCATTTTCGACATCGACACTTTTCACCGCAGCCCAGAGGTGTTCTATTCTTTCCATTGCGCGTTTTTGCGGCTGTTGGAAACAGTCCAGCCCACCTGCGCTCATCGGTTTTTCGCCGCGCTCGAGGATCAGGGCAAACTCGATGCGATCATCACTCAGAACATCGACTCCCTGCACCAGCGCGCCGGTTCTCGCAAGGTGCTGGAGATCCACGGCGGCGTATGGGACACCTCATGTCTCGATTGCAACCGGCACTATGAATTTGAACAAGCCAAGGCAAAAACCTTTGCCGAGGGCGTGCCGCGCTGCGACGAGTGCGAGGGCTTGCTCAAGCCGCACGTGGTGTTCTTTGGCGAGGCAGTGCGCCACCTCCGGCGCTGCCAGGAGTTGGCTTCGGGCGCCGACTTGTTCTTTGTCGCGGGCTCGTCCCTCGTCGTGACACCGGCGGCCATGCTTCCAGGGTTCTGCCGGGGAAGAATCGTCGTGGTCAACATGGGCGAGCTGAGCCACTCCTTCCTTCCTCGGGAGCGGATCGACCTTTATGCCGAGGAGAACATCGACGCCTTCTTCAGCGCTGTCAGCGAGCAGTTGGGAATCCATTAGCAGGAGGAGGGACCGGCGCAGGGGTGGCGAGGGAGGTGGCGCAGCGATCCTCACCGAAACCGGCAAAGGCACAGCCTCGGCGGGGCAGCACGCCGAGGGGCTCGGCTGGTCCCTTCATGGTGCGCGCCATGAGAAACGGCATGCCATCGCTGCGATCGCGGCGGATCGTAATGACCTCTCGGGAGTCGAGCATGCTGGACTCTTCAGCCACAACAGCCACGTAGTTGAGGCCCTCCTTGAGGGGCAGCTCGGTCTCGAAGGGCACGCGCTTTTGATCCTTGGACCCCTTGCCCGACTTGTAGAACACCTTGTCTTCGCCGCTGAACACGTAAATGTCGCGTACGTTTTGATCGTCCACGGCTTGACCGCGCAAGCGAACCGTGGCGCTGCGCGTGGTTCCTTCGAGATCCTCGAGCTCCAGGGCCGGAGGCGCGGCTACCAACATCGGCACTTCTCGCTTTGGCGCATCGCAGGCAGGCCCGGTGTCGCTCTTTCTGAGCCAGCCAAAGCGAAGATCGTCGAGGCGGACGCGGACGTAGCCATCGGACTGCGCGTCGCTCATGAGCTCCGTGCCCGGCGGGATCCGAGATATCGCCAAGGAGCTCGGCCCTGGATCGGCGTAGGCCGGTGTGACCTGCGCTCCGGTGCACACTTCGCCGCTCGAGGGGAAAACGCCGATGGGTCGGGTCACGGGAATCAGCAGCTTCTCGGTGGTGTACACGCGGAGATCGAGGTCTGCCAGGGTGAGCTCCAATTTGACTCGGTCTTCCTCGAACCCGGGTTTCAGCTCGAACGTGAAGACCGCTCGTTTGCGACTTCCCGCAGGCTGCTCTCCCAGCTCTGCGCGGCCGGCAGTCATGAACATCTTGTCTCCAGAGAGGCTGCGCAGGGCCGCGTAGGTCTTCTGGGAGGATCCAGCGCCGACGTTCTCAATGTCGACGACGAGGGCGATTTCTTCGCCTTGTTGGAGAAGGCCATCGCCATTGCCGTTTTTGTCGTCGATGAGTTGATAGCCGAATGCGAACCGCGGCCTGGGCGTACCGCCGATGGCGATCCGCAAGGCCAGAGGTGGCACACGGCGGTCGCCGTCGACGGTGATGTCGATGCGGACGTCGTTCACCTGAGCGGGCGTGTCCTTGGGCACCTTGAGCTCGAAGAGGCGCTCCGCGGATTGACCAGAGGCGATCTTGCCGAACGCCAGCTCCCGATCGGCCAGCGGCCGGAAGTCGCTGCGGGTCGTGGCATGGACCTGGTACAGGGTTCCTGGCCCATCGTTGAACACGGTCACCGCCACCTTCGCCTTGCTGCCCGGCACTAGAGGTTCGGGGTCGAGGAGTCTGGCCGTGACGCTGGCTTTGCTCTCGCCACTCTGCTTGGAAGGCGCCTTGCGCCAATCGACGCCGAGCTGACCAAGAGCGGCGCCGAGCCTCTCCTCTTCGCGCGCCGATTCCGCGTTGACGAAGTCGCGCAGGCCTTGCAGCTCCAGGCCCTTGGCATTGCTGCGCAACGGCGCGGTGGAAAGCAGCCGCTCGGCGAGCAAGATGGGGTAGTCAGGCTCAAATTCCTTTTTTTCTGGGATGGGGGGAGGAGCGTCGGTGTCTTGGTCTGCCGGGCCCTGTCCGTCGCTGTCCTTCTCGGGCACGTAGAGATAGCCGAGGCTGTGCACTGGAGCGTCAGCGGTGCTGGGGGCTGCGGCGCTGGCGAAGTGACCCTCGAGATCGCTTTCGCGATAGGCGGTCTCGCTGACGAGGTCGATCATTTCTTTGTCAGCGCGAAGAGGCCGCAGCTCCAAGTGGGGCACGACCCCTACGCTTTGAATGGAGAGGTCTCCGGGGGTGAGGTACTGGGCCGTGGTGAGCTTGAGAGCCGAGCCGTCGTTGTAATCATAGAGCACTTGCACAGAACCCTTGCCGAACGTGCGTTCGCCAACGAGAAGCGCTCTGCCGAGGTTCTTGAGCGCGCCGGCGACGATCTCCGAGGCCGAGGCGCTTCCGGGATCGACCAGCACGACGACGGGATAGGTGGGCTCGACGCCATCATCCTTGGCCCGCCGGACGTCTCGCTCCGCCGGTCCTTGGCCTGCGGTGGTGACGATCACGCCGGACTCGACGAAGATGTCGGCGATGTTGATCGCCGCTTCGAGCAATCCACCTGGGTTGCTGCGCAGATCGAGCACCAGGCCCTTGAGGGAGTTGCCGCCGAGCTTTTCGAGATGCTCGCGCAGGTCGTCGGCGGTGTTGCCCTGGAAGTCCTTGACGCGCACGTACCCGATGCGCCCTCCGAGTTTGTGGGATTCGATGCTCTCAACTTTGACGATCGCTCTCTCTAGGGTGAATTCCTTGGGTTCGTCCCAGCCCTTGCGCAGGATCGAAAGCGTCACCTTGGTCCCTGGATCGCCGCGCAACATGTCCACCGCGTCGTTGAGAGCCATGTTCACGGTCGATGCTTCGCCGATCTTGGTGATTTGGTCTCCGGCCTTGAGCCCGGCGCGATCGGCTGGCGTGCCGTCGAGTGGAGAGATGATCGTCAAAGCGCCGTCGCGAATGGAGATGACGATGCCCAGGCCCCCGAACTTGCCGCGGGTCTTGTCCTTCATGTCGCGATAAACGTCGGGAGACAGCAGCACACTGTGAGGATCCAAGGTGCTGAGCATGCCATTGACAGCGCTGTACTCGAGCTCTTTGAAATCCACCTCGTCCGAGGAGAGCCGGGCGGACAGGAAATCGAACACCTCGCGCATCTTCTGGAGGAGCGCCCAGGGAGTCTCCACGGGCCTCAGATCAAAGCGCTTTTCCTCGTTGTCCAACCGCACGATCACCTCGTCGCCATGTTCTTTGACGAGGACCATTGCCACTTGACCCTGAATGGTGCGCAGGGCCGCGAGGAACATCGCCCGGGCGTCGATCCTCGCAGCGTCGATGTAGAACTTTTGCACGTAGTTGATGGTGCGGTACAAGGCAGGGAGAGACCGCCCGCCCGAGGAATCCTCGCCGATGCCCTCGCTGCCCGGCGCTCCGTGATCGGACATGAGACGCAGGCCGCTTCGCTCAGAGCTGCAGAAGGTGATGTAGAGACCGGTCAGCAAGGCGACCGCGACCAGGAATAGACCGAAGATTTGGGATTTGAACCACTTTTTCATCAGGCGCACGAGTATAGGGCCCGCCTTGCAGGCTGTCCACGCCGCTCGCGGGTCGGGTCAGGTCGTTTCACTGGTCAAAAGACTCGCGACCACGCGGTTTCGGCCTGCCTCTTTGGCCTTGTAGAGGTTAGAGTCCGCGGTCTCGATCACCTGCTCAGGGCTGACCCGCAATCCGCCGTGCACGTTCACCAGCCCGATACTGGCTGTGACGACAATCGCCTGGCCATCCCTGGGAGTGAAGACCTCGGCCAGGGCGGCGTGGGTCCGCAGCTTCTCGGCGAGCATGAGGGACCCCTCGAGGGTCGTGCCGCGCGCCACGACGCCGAACTCCTCGCCGCCGTATCTGCCCAGCACGTCCTCCAAGCGCAGCGCTGCGCGAAACACCTCCGCGAGTCGCTGCAAGACCAGATCGCCGCTCTGGTGACCATAGGTGTCGTTGACCGCTTTGAAATGGTCTAGGTCGATCATCAGAAAAGAGACAGGCACGCCGTGGCGCGCCGCAAAGGACAAATCCTCGGACAAGCGGTTGAGCAAAAAACTTCGGTTGAAGACACGGGTGAGAGCGTCCCGGGTCGTGGAGTCATAGAGACCTTGTTGAAAGGCGTGGTCCTGCTTGTCGAGCACCACGTATTTGAGCACGGTGCGCCGCCCGAGAAGGACTTTTTCCCCTTCGATGAGACTGGCTTCGCGTATTCGATGGCCGCGCAGCACCGTGCCATTTGTAGAGCCGAGGTCTTCCACGGACAAGCTTCCGTCCTGGAGTAGGCAGGCCTTGAGATGTCGGCGTGATACGCCCTCGTCTTGGAGCACGTTGGTGCAGGCCATGGGATCTCGCCCTAGGAGCACGGGTCCCTGATCGAGCCGGACGACCTTGCCCACCTCGGTGCCGCTCTGGATGACCAGAGCGGGAATCCGCGATTCAAAGGCCGAGGCAAAAGATCTTTGCACCAGCTGGGAGAGATCGATTTCACCCGTGGCGTCCGCCACTTCGCTCTCGCAGTACTGAGAGACGACTGTGATGTCCGCCTCGAATTCCGGAGGAGCTCCGCTTAGGATTGGTTCGCGTGATTCAGGCATCCCGTCTCTTTCTCCAGGAAACAAGTCTTCCACAAGGGGCCGGGGACGCAAGCCACCAGTTTCCTGTGGTGGTCGCGTGAGCGGCCATGCACCTTTTGGGAAGGTCTTGCCAGAGGGCGCAAAATAAATTTATTTAATTAATAAATATTTGAAACATATTTGGAGTGTCGAGGATTATATTTTGGGATAGACGCGTTTTTTAAGGAGGAAGAGATGAGCCTAAGGCATCGTTATCTCGTTCTTTTCTGCTTGGGTTTGCTTTGGGGGTGTTCCAGTGCGGAAGTCAAGTCTGGCTCGCAGTCCGATGAAGAAACCGACTCCGATACAGACACCGAGGATGCGTCCGAGGGCTCTGACTCAGGGACGGGCTCAGGAGATGGCGATACGGATTTGTGCCTCTTGGATCCGGAAAAAACCGAGCCCGGAATCTGCGGCTGTGGCACCTCTGACGCGGACGCGGACGAGGACGGCGTCGCGGATTGCCGGGACCGATGTCCGGGCGATCCAAGCAAAACCGCACCGGGAAAATGCGGCTGCAACCTGCCCGAGGACTGCGGGGGCGCTCTGGTCTCGCCACTTCCTTAAACCCACCTACGCGGTAAATGAGAACGCCTTCGTGTCCGTTTGGAGGCCATCGCTGCGACGGCCCTCATCCAGCGCCACCCCGGGCAACGGACCAGGCGGCTGGATCCGCGCTCCAGGCGGCGACAATTTCCTCGTCCTCCTGCGACAGGGCGCCGGTCTCGACAGCCTCGGCCAAAAGGTCTTGAAAGGTGGCGAGGGCTCCGTGCACAATGCCGGCTTCCTGGAACTTTCGCTCTGCAACCTCGAGGCCATAGGTGAAAATGGCGGTCACGGCAAGGAGATTGGCGCCGCCTTCGAGCAGGGCATGGGCGGCCTCGACCGAGCTTCCACCCGTGGAGATGAGATCCTCGATGAGCACGACCCGCTTTCCTGGCTCGAGGCGCCCCTCGATGCGGTTTTGCTTGCCGTGCTCCTTGGCAGCCCCGCGCACGTAAACCATGGGCAAGCTGAGCCTTTCAGCGAGCCAGGCAGCGTGGGGAATGCCGGCCGTAGCTGTTCCGGCAATGACCTCGGGCTCCAGGCCGAGCTTGCCGATGAGAGCGGCAAACCCCTCGGCGACGAGCCGCCGCTTTTCCGGGTAGCCCATGATCAGGCGATTGTCGCAGTAGATGGGGGAGAAGCGCCCTGAGGCCCAGCGAAACGGTGGATTGGCTCGCAAGGTCACGGCGCCGATCTCGAGAAGACTACGAGCGATGAAATGGGTCATGTGCGCAAACCTCGTGGTGTGCAAAGTGGCGAGCGGACCAAGGCCTGCCCTGCCGTCGAAGACAAGCGTGCTTTTATCTCCCCGGAGCGTCGTAGCGCAAGAGGTCGAACGAGACCTTGGCACCCTTGTAGCCGGGATAGGTGACGTACCGCCTGACGATGCCCACGCCCTTGGCGATCCATACGATCTCCTCCCGAAAGGGCTTTGCGGTGAGCGAGTCGAGCACCTGACGCTTTTCCACGGACATGGTGAGACGCGATGACCATTCAATGCGAAAAGCGTGAAACCTGCCGGCAGGAACCGTCACGTCTTCATATTCCTCAATCCGGGCGTAGCTGATTTGCGAAGCGCCAGCCTTGCGCTCCACAGGTCGCCCCTTCCTGTCGCGATACTGGTACGGTAGGTTCCTTTCGAGGGTCATGGTCCAGGCCGCGCCCTTTTCGAAGCGAGGGGGTTCGGGCAGCGTTTCCCCTGAAATCGAGATCGCTTGGTTGCCCAGGTGCTCGAGTGGTTCTAGTAGTGGTAAGAAGGAGAAGCGCAGCACGTTTCCGCTTTTTTCGATTTCCTGCTCCACGAGCACTCCATTAAAGCCCGCGGCGACCTTTCCAGGCGCGTCGTCCGTTGGCAGGGAGACGACCCTCATCGACCACAACCCGCTGGGGACTAGGCTGTGGGGACCGTCGACCCGGTAGTGCCAGGTCGCGCCGATTTCCAGTGGAAAATAGTCGTGAAAGACACCCTCGGAAGGCGCATCGGCCCGCATGTCCATGGTGTCGATTTCAGTGGACGAGTCGCTGTCGCTTTCGGCTATCGTCTCCAGGCCGTCGAACGTCGCGTCCGAATCCTCCTGCTGCGGAAAGAGCTGTGGGCCCAGCGGCGGCAAGAGCGCTAGCACGCCCACTAGGACGACCGCGCCGATGAGCAGCAGTTCCCTTTTCCTTTCGCCCATGCATCCCTCCTGGAAGCAAAAGCAGTCAGTCCATGGCGCTCACGCTTGGGCTAGGACCGTTTGCCCAGAAGTCTGTCGCGCTTTTTGCGAAACACCACCCAAATCCACGCGGCGCTGCCGGCGAAGGCAACGGCGAACCACTGGCTCGTGGACAACCACAAGAGCCCGCCGCGCTCGTCGCTGCGGATGAACTCGAGGGCGAACCGAGCAGCCGCATAAGCCCAGGCGGTGAAGCAGAACACCTGGCCGTGGAATCGCTTGCGCGGCATCACGACGAAGTAGGCCAGCGCGGCGATGAGCAGCCCGGCCGCGGCTTCATATATCTGCGTCGGGTGCACCGGCAGGGACGCGTGGCGGTAGGTGGAGAGTAAATGCTCCTGCCACTGGAAGTGGGACGCCGCCGACTTGGGGGGAAAAGAGAGGCCCATCGCGCAGTCGGTGTGGTTGCCAAAGCAGCAGCCGGCGAGAAAACAGCCCATGCGGCCCCAGGCAAGGCCGAGCATGAGAAGCACGCCGCCCATATCGATGAGCGGACCGGCTGGAAGCTTGTTCCTACGCACGAAACGGATCGCGAACAGGGCGGCGGCCGCAAACCCACCATAAAAGGCAAAGCCGGGTGAAGTCGGGTCTATCCACGCAAGGCAATTCGTCTGGACCGGGTGGCATAGGCCCTTGCCCGCGTCCCACGCGCCCTTGAGCTCCTTGCACTCTCTTTTGTCCACCAGCCAATCGACCTTGGAGGGATCGATGCACACGTTGACGTAGTCCCAGAAGTGGCCATCGGCGATGACGTGCAACAGCTTGGAACCCATCACTCCCCAGATGGCCATCCACACCACGAACTCGACGACCAATCGCCATTCGACCTCATAGTGCCGCCCCCAACGCACCAGCACGAGTGTCCCGAGCACGAACCCGATGAACACCATCGTGGTATAGCTCGGCAGGGAAAAGGCTCCGAGAAAGTCGAGCAGGGTCGGATTCATTCGATGAGCTCCAAGGCCATGCGAGGCTAACGCATGAGATCCCAGGCGTAAAAGGTTAGCCCTGCCCGCTCAGCGAGGCTCTCGAGGATCCCGATCTCCTTGCGCAGGGTTTTATTGTGCTTTCTATAACGCGCCATGTCCCCCCGAGAGGCAAAGAAGAGCGCTCGCTCGACATTTTCTAGCACGATGACGAAGTGAGGGTGCAAGTTGGCATAACTCGGTGGTGGAGCCAAACGAGAGGCCTCGGTCACGTTGGTCTCGGCCACTGCGTGGGTATAGGAGAGAAGCCCCAGATCGCCCAAGTGCCGCCGCGCCTGATCGTCGAGCCGCACGGTGATTTCGATCATTGCGGTCACGCGGTTTTCGTACTCTTTGACGGATTCGGCCCTCGTCGGGCCGGCCGCGCACAAAATGCTCAAAATCGCGGCCCCCAAGGCCCACTTGCCTCTCATGTCGTCCCCTCTTCTGGCGGCTGCGCCAGCGCGTCGAGGGCCACTTGAGCCGCTCGCTTTTCGGCTTCCTTTTTACTCCTGCCAATGCCCACGGCCAGGACTTGACCAGCAGCTAGGATTTCCACTTCATATTCCTTGTCGTGGTCTGGGCCTCTCGTGTCCGCAATCCTGTAGGTCGGAGGCTCGAGGCCTTTGGCCTGGAGCTGTTCTTGGAGCTCCGTTTTGGGATCTCCCTGGAGCTTGCCGGTGGTGGCCAAGGATAGGCGGTCTGCAAGCAACCCCAGAGCGGCCTTCCTGGCCGCATCGAGACCGCCGTCCAAGTACACGGCGCCGATCAGCGCCTCGGTGGCATCTGCGAGGATGGACTGCCGCCGTCGCCCGAAACTCATCTCCTCGCCACGACCCAGAAGCAGCGCCGCGCCCAAGTCCAAATCGAGGGCCACCTCGGCGAGGGTTGCTTCGTTGACCAGGGCGGCGCGCCGCGGTGTCAGTTCTCCCTCTGACGCCCAAGGTAACTGTTCCATGAGCGCCTCGGCCACCACGAGCCCCAGTACCGCGTCGCCCAGAAATTCGAGGCGCTGGTTGTCACCGCCGCTGGGCACCTGCTCATTTGCATAGGACTTGTGCGTCAGCGCCAAGCGGGCGAGCAAGGGGTCTGCGAACTCGTGTCCCAACCGCGACAGCAGTGTCGCCAGAGACGCTTCGAAATCATCGATACTCATGTCACCTCGCACTTCCTGCCCCTTTTTTCTAACCCCTTTTACTGCTATGTGATAGGTCGTTTTTTTGTCTCAAAAGAAACTGTGGACATGAAAAAAGCTCGACGGTCCAAGTCTGTCTCAAAGGTCGTACCAGAGCGTCGCTGGGCCTTGGCGCTCATGGCGCTCTTGGCGTTCGTCGGGCTGGCCGTGTCAGCGGAGCTGACCCACATCCACTACCGTACGCACACCGATCCCACCTTTCGTTCTGTGTGCGCCGTGAGCGCCAAGGTGAACTGCGAGACCGTGGCCCAGTCGCCATACTCGGTGTTCCTCGGTGTGCCAGTCTCGGTGTGGGGACTCTTGGGCTACAGCGTCCTCGCCCTGCTTTCACTGTGGGGTCTTTCGGCCAAGAGGCTGCACCGCGGATGGCCTCGGGGCGCCCTGCTGGCGTTGACCGCTGTCTTTTGCCTCGTCTCTGCGATACTCGGCACCATCTCGGTGACCAAAATCGATTCCATCTGCCTGTTTTGCTTTTCGACGTACGGCATAAATGCTGCGCTGCTCGTGCTGGCCTTTTTAGCCGCGGCTCGCACCGAAAGCGGTCCCCTAATGGCGGTGATGGGCGATCTGCGGGCCGCGGCACAGCGCCCTGTGGGACCCGCACTCCTCTGTCTTGCAGGTCTTTGCTCTGTCGCCGCCTTGCTCATCGCCTATCCACAGTATTTTCATAACGTTGGCTGGAACGACCTTCCACGACTGGTCTCTGGCTCGACCGAAGAGGGCCACCACTGGATAGGCGCGACGAAGCCCAAGCTCATCATCGAAGAATTCTCAGATTACGAGTGTCCGCACTGCCGCAAAGCCCACAAGCAGGTTCGCGACCTTTCGGCGCGGTATAGAGACCAAGTGCGCCTGATGCACCGCCACTTCCCCCTCGACAACGCCTGCAACCCGATCATCCCCACGCCGTTCCACGAGCGGGCTTGCGAGTTCGCCCTCGCCGCCGAGTGCGCTGCCGAGCAAGGGAAGTTCTGGGAAATGAACGATGCCCTTTTCTCGGTTCAAGAGGCCATCAAGGCCAAGGACGTCGATATTCGGCGTCTGTGCGTACAAATTGGCCTCGATTCGCCGCGTTTCAATACCTGCCTCGAATCCGGTGCGATGAAGGGCAAAGTGGCGAGTGACATCGCCGATGGCAGCGCCCATGGTCTTTCGGGCACTCCGACCTTTTACATCAACGATGAGCCATTCGTCGGTTTCGTTCCGCAGGAGATCCTCGAAGCGCGCCTCGGCAAGCCGCCTGGGGCGTCGGTGTCCCGGCCCTAGGAAGGGCAGTCAGAGCTCCTCAGCCGGATCTCCGGCCTCCTGCTCTGCTTCGACCACGGGAGAACCGACGAGATCGGAGAGTCCCCGCAGGTACTCTGGTCTTGGCATTGGCAATGGCTCCCCTTCTTTATGGAACACCAGAGCCTCGCTCAGGGCTCCCTGATACTCGGCTTCCGACAAGCGCCGGCGGTCGCGCATGGTGCGCAGCACCTTGGTCAGAGTGGCGACGGTCCGTTCGCCGACGCGTCCTGCCTCGTAGGCCTTGTACCGCCCCACAGGGTTGGGCAGGAGCTTGACGAGGTACACCGACTCCAGCGCGTTCAGCTCTGAAGGTTCGCGACCGAAGTAGTGCAGG
This sequence comes from Myxococcota bacterium, assembly GCA_025453525.1. Classification (GTDB taxonomy): domain Bacteria; phylum Myxococcota_A; class Polyangia; order JAAYKL01; family JAAYKL01; genus JALOQD01. The sequence goes on along the minus strand of JALOQD010000119.1, from coordinate 3,368 downwards.
GCAGCGTCGGTGATCCCGTAGAGGCTGGGACCGAACTCCACGATATTGAGGTAGAGCTCGAGCAGCTCTTCTTTGGTGAAGTAAGTCTCGAGGTACCAGACGAAAAACACCTCCTGGAGCTTGCGGGCCATGGTCCGCTCGCGCCCGAGGAACAGGTTCTTGGCGAGCTGCATGGTAATTGTGCTCGCACCATGGGCGAGCTTGTCCCGCTTGAGATTGAGCTCGATAGCGCGCCTGACCTCTGGTGCGGTGACGCCCTGATGGTGGAAGAACTTCCCGTCCTCGGTGGTGAGCAGCGCCTCGGGCACGAACGCCGAGATGCGATGCAGGGGCGTATAGCGGTCGGTGCCCGGTCCGGTCACGAGCCGCAGGTCATTGCCGTCTTCGTCCACGGCAGTGTAGGCAAACGGTCCGCGAAAGTAGTCTGGAGGCGGCACCATGCCCGCCTGGACGAGGCTGCAGCGATTGTCGATGGCTGGCTCGAACACCGTGCTCTCGGGCGCCTCGCGGTCCACAGAAAGGTGCGCGTTCATTTCAATCTGCCCGTCCAGGACCACGTCCCCGAGCTTTTGTCGCATTTCCTTTGGGACCGCGGAGTAAACGTGACGGCAGTTTGTGCGCGGCACGCGGAAGTTTAGGTCGAACGCCAGCCTGTCGGTGCGGACCTGTCCTTCTATCTCCAACCTGGCTTGGCCTTTTTCCAGGACGAGGCTGTCGAGATGAACCAGGGGTAGGGTGGCAGAGAGGCGGGCCTTGAAAGACGAGGAAAACTCGATTTCCCGAAGAGGATCCAGGGCAAGCGATTCGGATTGCACCTCGAGTCCCAAGAGGGCGACCTGCCCGGAAGCGCGCCTTTCGGCATCGCCCAGCACGGCGGATAGCTGTCCAGTCATCCGAGCCGAGGACCAGATTATCTCTTTTCTGTCCGTGAGCAGCGGTCCGATGGAATGCAGCGGAAGCTCGACTACTTCCAAGGTCGCCGACAGAGGCTCGCCATGGTTCTTGAGCACTTCGATGGACAGCTTGCGCTCGTCCTGGGTGTCCAGCCGGCCGGACCCAGAGAGCGACCATCCGTCCTTGTCGAGTCTGGCGCGCACTGTGAGATCTCGTACCGCAGGAGAGAGTCCCTCCTCTCCACGGGTCAGCTCGAATCTGGCGTCTTGTGCAAAGAGGGAGAGCTCCGAAGCGTCGCCGCCTCGCGGCTGGCGCGCCGGGGTTTCGGGCTCGGAATCGATGGACCCCCAAAACTTGCTCAGCGCTTCTCGCAGTGCCTCGAGCTGCGCCCTGTCGGCCGGCGCCTCGGCTCGTAGGCCTTGCACTGCGATTTCAAAGGGAAGTGCAAGGTTCGGTCTCGTCATCGTGACGTGCTCTGCCTCGACCAATCGCCGCTTGAGAACCGAAAGCTCGCAAGCGCCCACTCGAAGGGCGCAGGCGCCGGCGCGGGTGAGGTGTCCGCTGATGTCGGCCATGGAAACCGCTACGCCCCCATGAGACAAATGAACCGCCCCTGACTCGATGTACACCTCTACATCCTTGGACGTGCCCCCTGCTTTGTTGGCAGACACACTTGTGCTTCCACCGAGTCTTGTCCGCAGGTCCTTCCACTGCGCAAGATCCGCGCCGCCAGCCTCGGCCCCGACGAGCGCCTGCAATCCGTCGAAACGAATGCCTGTGAGTTGGATCTTGCCTACGAGCAGTGGACCGATGCGCAGCCCTACGCTCACGCGCTGCGCTCGGAAGAACACCGACCGAGTGGTGGGCGAGCTCACCTCCATACCCTCGATCACCACACCCGACAGGGAGGCTCTGGTGGCCTTGAACGACACCTTCACGCCGAACCGCTGCTCGAGGTGGGGCAAGTACCCCATGAGCAGGCGCTCGTCTGGGCTCGCTTGGAACACGAGCAACACGACGAGTCCCAAGACGATGGTACTGACGAGAGCGACGACTGCGATCCGTTTCTTGCCCATGGCGGGCGCAATTGTTCCATGGGTCGTGGTCATTGGCAATCGGGCAGGGGCGAAGGTGCTTTTACTTGCGCCGGGTTTTGGGCCAAAGTTGTCTGGATACGAACCCTCGAAGGAGTCGGCGATGACGAAACCACAGATCGAAACCCTAGACCGATATTTGCCCGCCTGGACGCGGCAGCTCAAGGAAACCTATGCCAGCGGCACGAGCCAGATGTTCGTGGTGCACGGCAACGTGGGCGACTTCGTCCGTCTCGAGCGGCCCGAGGGACTCTCCTACGTCATGCTGCCCGAGCTGCTTTCGACCCAGGTCTTTGGCACCTTTGACGCAGTCCTGTATTTCGACATTGCTCGGGGGCCGAGGGCCCTGGCGTCCAGTCCGGCGCGGCTAGAGAAGATCAACCAGCTCATCGAGAGATTTATCGGCCCGGTGGAGCAACTGCGCGGCCTGCGTTCGCCCGCGGCGGTGATGGCCGTACTCGATAAGTTTCTCGATCTCGCGTTATTGCGGGACGCGGATCGGCCGTCTGTGGCCATCGTGCTCGACTACGCGCACTTTCTCGCTCCCGCTTCTGCCGGCGGCGCCATCAGCGCGGACAGCGCCGCAGTGCTGGCCACCTTGCAGAACTGGGCGCGCAGCCCTTACTTCAAGCGCGCGGCCTTTGCCTTTGTGCTCATCTCGGAGCGGCTGTCCGACCTGGAGGACTCCCTAGCTCATAGCGCCCACACCACGCGCCTCGAGATCCCGTTTCCAGACGAAAGCGAGCGGCGCCGATACGTCGAATGGAGCCTGGCGGGTCGCGATCATGGCTCATTGTCGGACTTTGGGCCCAGCGAGCTGGCGACGTTGACCGGCGGACTCTCTCTCGTCAACCTCGCCGGACTGTTGCAGTCTGCCATCCGCACCGGACAACGCCTGGACGCCACCAGGCTCAAGGCGTTCAAAAAACAGATGATCGAAGGTCAATGTCAGGGCCTCGTGGAGTTGGTGGAGCCGCGACATACCCTCGACCTGGTCGTCGGCCAGGAGGCGGCAGTGGCCAGGCTCAAGCAGGACGCGCAGCTGCTTCTTCAAGGGCGCCTCGACGCTGTGCCCATGGGGTACCTGCTCACCGGATCGGTGGGCACGGGCAAGACGTTCCTCGCCGAGTGCTATGCCGGCTCTGTGGGCATCCCGTGCGTCAAGCTGCTCAACTTCCGCAGCAAGTACGTGGGCGAGACCGAGGGCAATCTCGAGAAGATCCTCAAAATTCTGCGGGTCATGGGCCCGGTTGCCGTGATCATCGACGAGGCTGATGCCATGCTCGGCAACCGCGGGGCAGGCGGCGACAGCGGCACCTCTGGAAGGGTGTTCGGCCAGTTCGCGACCCAGATGGGCAATACTCAATATCGCGGCCGGAT
>JALOQD010000407.1 GCA_025453525.1 Myxococcota bacterium | reverse complement strand
ACCTACACGGTCCTGGTGAACTAAAGACGTCTGACGCCGATCTGCCTTCAACTCTCTCCATGGTCAATATTGAACTCACGGTGAGGGCCGCGCGATCGTCACTCCGGGTCGAACGGTCCAACGTGAGGGCTGCCCATCTGCGTCTACTACGTGCAGCTCGTATGCAACGCCTTGGACCATGCGGTCCAAGTTTTTCTGTCCGAGCGCCAGGACGAAACCCTGAAACACGCCGTCGCCATTGCACACGCTTCCTCGGATGTTCTCGTCGGTCAACGTTATTACGCTATGCTTGCGGGCACGCAATTCCAGTCGCAAAGGGGCCTTCTTGCGAAATGCACTCAGCTGGCGAAAGTCCTGTCCCTCGAGCCACTCGCTGTGAACCAAGACGATGTCGCCTTTGCCGTCGAAGAGGTTCCTGAACGATGCTGGAATGGCTGGATCTCCGCGCCACCACGCCGAGTGCACCGTGATCCTCTCCGACTCACGTAACTCGACAAACGGATATGCGTGCGGCTCGACAGGGGAGAAGCCGCTCGCTCGATTGGCTTTCAGGAAGGCGACGACATCGTCGACCATCTCCTGCCGCACCTCATGGCCGACACCGTTGTAGGTCACGAATTGGGCGGGGATCCCTTGAGCCACATAGAGCTTGTGGCTGGTCTCCCATCGCGTTGGCATGGAGTTGCCGAGGACATCCACGGTGAGCTGTGCATCCGGTTCGTCGTACGCATCGCGGAAGGGTAGAGTGTCGTTGCGGTCGAGATATCCCATGTAGATGAACTGGGAGACCTGGCGATACGAATCGAGGTCCACGGGTCGCCCCGAAAGCTGCTCCACGTCGAAGGTGCCGACAGGAAAGCGCAGTTGCCTGCCCGCTATTTCCGGCAAAGGGACTATCGGTATGCCGTTGACTCCTCCTGTCGCCACGGCGCGAACGCGATCTGGATGCAGAATGGCAAAGCGATTGACGAAATTGCCAGACGCTGAGAAGCCCGTCATCTGAACTTTCTGTTGCGTCTGGATTCCGACCGCACGCAGCCTTTCTCGAGCATCATCGATCATGTTGAGCAACTGCAGGTCGATACGCGCCAGCGGGCCATCGGCGATGAGCAGCGTGTCGCGGTCGAGGGCATGCGTATAGACCTGCCCTTGGCTCTCCGGTCGCGGAAACACGGGCACAAGGAGCGGAGAGTTCAAACGCCGGGCAATCTGGCTCGTGCGGCCCTGGAAGGCGACCTCTCGAGCGCGCATGTCATGAAACTCGAAATCATCGCTCGTACGGCCAGAGTTGCTAGGCTCTACCAACAGGTACGCGGAACCATCGGTGGGCACATCCACGGGCATGAGCAGGTAGTAGGGCCAATGGAAGCCTCGGCTTGGTGTCGCCGGGATTCTGGCAAACCGCTCGAGCATCCAGGGGGCGGGCTCCGCTGGCTTGGGCGTCAGCAATGTCGCGTCTCGCGAACTGGGCGTCTTCGGCGCGGTTTGGTGCTCTACCGTGCCGCAGCCCAGTGCCCCGAGGGCAAGAAGAACAACCGAAAGCTTGGTCGAGGAGAAACGTGTCCCTCTGACCACATCATTTTGCACTTTTTCCTTCATACGTTTCCTCTCATGCCTCGAGTCGGCTTGTGTGTTCTTAAATCGCGCAATCGCTAAGGTCGCCAAGCGCCTGCAGCGCTATACTTACGATTATGCACCGCCGATTCTTCCCGTCCGGTTTTTTTGATTGTCGATTACGCACTGCGAGGAGTTGGGGGACGTTCGTTCCAAAGTGAACTTACGCAAGCATTCCCTTCTGTTCCTTCTCAAAGTGCGACCAGGCAGTGCTGGTCCAAAACACCGCTGTTGTCACCAGTCGAAGTCGAGCTCGAGCGGCGAGAGCACGATGTGGGTGGCGCCGTCGTCCCAGGGCGTCTTGAGCGCGCGCGTGCGGACCGCCGCTGCCGGAGCCGAGAGCACGCGCTGCACGATTCTTCCAGCTTGCTCGGTCATCGGCGGTCCTTGGGTTGCAAGTGTGCGCACGCTCAAGGCATACCGTGAGCAGCCCTCGAGGTCGAGTTTCGAAGGCGGGGTCATGCGCTGACTCCGTATGGTTGAACACGCGATGCTTGTCTGTCCGCGCCGAAGGGTTATCAATACCTTCTCACCTAAATCGCGAGGCGATAACGACGGAGGGTTAGAATGCGCAAAGCGACATGGCTCGTGGTTTTTAGAATTGGGTTCGCGATTTCGCTCGCGGGCTGCGCTGACGATCGGGCTGACGATCAGTGTCCCGACCCTGCCGCGACGACCTGTCTGGTAAGGCTCTATCCACAATGTGACTTCAAGGGAGCCGAGGTCTGCGTCAAGAAGGAGGGTTATCTTGACGCGGCAGCCCTTAAGGCTCTGGGATTGGCGGAAGGCGCCATGCGTTCGGTGAAGGTTGCGCCTGGCTATTATGCGAGGCTCGACTTCACGGGCGATCCCACAGACGGGTGGGATACGGTTTGGCGCGGCGAGGATGCTTGCCTCTACGGCGGGAAAGACCCTGGCGGATACGCATTTCGCAACGTGACAGTGCAGCGTCGGACGGTTTGTCGCCCGCGGCCCAGAGTCTTCATGGCGATGCATGGATCCAATCGATTGGCGCCACCGGACTTGGATGCCCAGTGGACTTGGGTACGCGAGCATCTCGACGGAATCTGGGAGAACAACGCAGGGATGTCGGACGACGAGGTCGCTGCGATTTACCAAAAGATCAAGACCCGCACGATGATTACCGAACAAGACGGCGCCAAGGACAGCCCTTGGTTGAAGCTCGATCTCTTCAAAGGCATGCAGACCAAGTATCCAAGCATCCAGCTCGTGCGCGAAGCCATGGCCATCTACAAAGGCAAGGCGGACGAATGGAACGCGGATGACGTGAGTGTCGCGCGCGCGGAGTATGTCAATAACCCAACGGCCCCGGCCTGGCTACGATACCAGCATGTCTATGGTGGCTTCCAACCGCAGCAATTCATCTTGGCGTCCGATCAACCGCAAGAGCCGACGGTGGATCAGACCGCGGGCAAGCTTGTGGTGGAGCAGATTGATGGGGCTTTTGCGGAGTGTGGGTCTGACGTGTGCAAGGCCCACCTCAAGCGCGCCTTGTTGGACCTCATTGGGCGCATGCACGATAAGGGACTCCCCTTCATCTGGTTCAACGGAACCTTTGGCGACCCTGAGGAGTGGTTCAAAGGACTCAAGCGCGAGTACTTCATGCTTGAGGCAGAAGGGGCATTGTTTCCCAACGACGTGGTGATGATCATCAATTACCAAGGAGGTTTCGCCTCAACCCCAGAAACCGAACCCCAATCGCCCGACGGGGCGCCCACGGCGACGGGCGTTCTATACTGGCTTATGCACCAGTAGAGCAGTAGGCCGCCGCTTCGTACCAGTTCACCCGATACACAGGGCAGTCTGGGCAATGGGGAATCGGCGCCGGATTGGGAAACCCCAGCTCTTCCCATTGCGCCTGGGTCACTTCGGTTTTCGCGATCTCGTAGGGCCTCGTATGTGACTCGCCGCACTGGCGTCGGGCTTGACATCCCCTGTTCAAGACCACACGGTAAGACTAGCTGGTCTAATTAGCCGGTCTAAATGGCTGGACAGGCTGACCCCAAAAGAGGCGACACGATGCCCAGACCCAGGTTCGAAAAACTCCCACCGCAGCGGCGCCAACAGATCCTCGAAGCTGCAGCCAAAGAGCTCGGCGCTCACGGCTACAAGGGCGCCTCGCTCAACCGCATCCTGGAGCAGGCCGGCTTGAGCAAGGGAGCGGCCTACTACTACTTCGACAACAAGGACGACCTGCTCGCCACGATGTTCGTACATCTGTGGCAACGCCTGCTGCTCGACGCAAAGCTCGATTTGTCAAAGCTGAACGCGCAGGACTACTGGAGCTCCCTCCTTGGGCTGACCGACCGATTCATGGACTCCGTGAAGGGCGAACCGTGGCTCCTCGCTGCGGCCAAGGCCATCTGGAGCCTGCCGCAAGGCTCTCGCACGCAGGGGCCGCTCGCCGAGTCGTTCGCGACGGTCGTGCAGTGGATCGGGGGGATTCTGCGACGGGGCCGCGAGCTCGGCGTGGTCCGTCGGGATCTGCCCGAGGAGCTCCTGCTCGCGCTGATCCTCGCCCTGGACGAAGCCGCGGATCGGTGGATGGCCGAGCACTGGGAAAAATTCGACGAAGCAGAGCTCCGCAGGAT
>JALOQD010000406.1 GCA_025453525.1 Myxococcota bacterium | reverse complement strand
GGAAAGGCGAGGACTGTTTGAGTTGGATAATTCGATGTCCGAGTTCCGCAGCCTTGGAGAAGGATGCCGGAAACGGGACTTTCGGGATGCCAACTAGCTAGAACTGGGCTGCTGCGGAATGCGCGTCCGTGCTAGAACGGAATGGGCCGACAGGTTTAAAGAAAAACCTTGTTTGCCCGTCAAAGAAGCGGTGGCCACTCGAACAGGAGGACGTGCATGCCCATCTTACGTCTGCTTCTCGCAACTCTCGTCGCCGCCTCGTGGTTCGCGGTCGGTTCGGCGATGGCAGAGGACAACAGCGACCTAGAGGTCGTGGCCAAGCTCGTGGAGATCCCCGGCAGCCTACCCCCTGATGATTTGTATGATTACGCTTATGTCATGAAATACGAGGTGGTCGAAGGTCCGCTCGCCGGCAAGACCCTGTACGTCGCCCACTACAAGCCCACCCGGAAGCGCTCTGACATAAAGGATAAAATGAAGGGCGTGGTCACCGGCAGCCTCAAGAAGTTCAAGGTCGGCGAGGTTCACAGCATGCGCTTGGCGCCGAACCTCAAGAAAGTCTGGGCAGGTCCGGTGACGGACGACTATTTCGCCGTGGATCGAGGCTCTCCTCGCTACTTCTGCTTGCGCGTCGACCCCAAGTAGTTCCGCGGACCCCAAGGGCTCTTCTTTTTTCATCAAGGTTTTCGATGTTCTGTGATAGACGTTGGCCTCCATCGTGCCGGAGGCGAGCACGGGGTGAAAGAGTACAAATGGCGGGTCTTCCTATCCTGGAGCGCATTGCGCATCGCGACGGCGTCGGGGGTCGTATCAGCGACGCTATTTCTGCCGCCAACCGCGTTCTCGATGGGAGCGTCGACGAGCTCGACCGGGGGCTTTCCCAGGTCTTGTCTGGGCGCGCGCCAGGCAGGCTCGAACAGGTGGTTCGATATGCCCTGGAGTCTGGAGGCAAGCGCATCCGGCCGGTCCTCTGCCTGCTCGCCCACCGAGCGGCTTTTGGGAGCGACGAACCGCCCCTGGAGCTCGCCGCGGCCTGCGAGCTCCTCCACAACTCGACCCTGTTGCACGATGACGTCGTCGACGAAGGCCAGCTTCGCCGGGGCCGCAAAACGGCTCGTGTGGTTTTCGGCAACGCCCTGTCGGTGCTGGCCGGCGATTACCTGCTGGTGCGTACCGTGGACGCGGTCACGCGGCGAGCTCCGAGCCGTATTCCAGACCTCATCGAGACCATGGACCGATTGGTGGCTGGCGAGCTCATCCAGTTGGAGCACCGCGGTTCGGTTCACACCACAAAGAGCGATTACTTCGCCATCGTCGAGGGGAAAACCGCCAGTCTGTTTCGCTTTGCCGCTCTGTGTGGAGCCGCCGCGGCCGGTGCGCCGAGCGAGACGGTCGAGAGCCTGGCCCGGTTTGGCTGGCATGTGGGCATCTGTTTTCAGATTGTAGATGACATCCTCGATTTTTCAGCCGATCCCGCGGCGTTCGGCAAGAGCCTGCTCGCCGATATCAGCGAGGGTAAGCTCACCCTCCCGGTCATTCTGGCGCGGGATGGCGATCCTCAGCTGTTGCGGCTGCTGCGCGACGGATACGGCGATGATCCAGGTTCGTTCGCCGCCGAGGTTTCAGACGCCGTGCGTCGAGGCGACGCCCTCGAGCTCGCTCGAGATATTGCTGCGACCCATACGCGAAGCGGGATCGAGGCCCTCTCATCATGCCCGCGGCTCGTGCCCGAAGTCGCGCGCATCCTCGTGTCCGTGGCCGAATCCCTGCTCATGCGCGGCGCTTGAAACGCCAGGCCGGTTTCTGGTCTTCTTTGTTTTTATCGACGTAAACATGAGAGCATGAACTGCCGCTCCTTGTTGCCATGGGTGTTTTTTTCGCTCGTCCTCGGGATCCCAATGCCGGCTCTGGCCGGCCAGGCAGGAGAGGGGGTGGCACAGGCCGCCACATCGAGCGACTCTCCTCCTTGGTGGAACCCCAAGCGGGCCGGAAACCTTTCGGCTTTGCTTCTGATCTGCGGTGCGCTCGCCTACACAGCCAGCAGAGCGAAGCGTGGCAAGGTTCCGTATATTCGTCCCATCGCCGGTCTCGACTCCCTCGCCGACGCCGTGGGTCGGGCAGCGGAAAAGGGCCGCAGCGTGCTCTACTGCCCGGGCCTGCACAGTATCGGCAACCCGGCGACCATGGCCTCCATGTCCTTGCTCGGCAGCATCGCCGAGCGCTGCGCCAGGCTGCGCACACGCATCGAGGTGCCCAACTACGACCCCATGACTTGGCCTGTCGCGCAGGAGGTCGTGCGCGAGGCCTACGAGCGCAGTGGAAGGCCAGAGGAGTTTCGGCCGCAGGACGTTCCCTACGTGTCATCGCGCTTTCTCGCCTATGCCTCGGCCGTGGCTGGAACCATGACGCGGGAGCGCACGGCGACCAACTTCTTCATTGGGCATTTCTATTCCGAGGCGCTCATCCTCGCCGAGACCGGTGCTGCGACCGGGGCGCTGCAAATCGCTGCTACGGACTCCGAAGCCCAGCTCCCGTTCTTCATCACCACCTGCGATCACACCCTCATCGGCGAGGAGTTGTTTGCGGCCGCTGCCACGGTCTCCGGTGATCCGACGGCCCGCTCCACCATCGCGGCCCACGATATCGTGAAGCTCGTGGGTATCGGTTTCATCGTCGCCGGCATGGCTTTGTCCTTGCTGGCGTTGTGTGGGCTCGAGGGCGCCTCGGAGCTCCGCGAGCGGCTCACGGCCTTGCTCGTGGAGGCGAGGTAGAGATGCAGAGACTCGGGTATCGCTTGCCGTTTGCCGTGATGCTGGTGCTCGGCGTGTTCATCGTGGCGCAGCACTATATTCCCCACCCCTCGGTCCAGGGTCCGGTGAGCGCCATCAAGCAGTGGAAGCAGCCGGTGAACGCCTTCATCATCTTTACCGGCATTCTCGGGCTCGCCGCGGTGCACGGACGCCGGGTGCTTCGGCGCGAGCGACGTTGGGGCTACTCGGCCATTACCCTTGGGTCCATGTTCGCCATGAGCTTTGTCGGCTTTGTGTTCGGCATTGCCGATGGCGGCGTGTTTCAGGCGTGGTTCACCTATCTCATCACCCCCATCGAGGCCACGGTGTTCTCCTTGCTCGCCTTCTACATCGCCTCTGCGGCGTTCCGCGCTTTCCGAGCCCGCTCGGCGCACGCTACGGTGCTCCTCGCCTCTGCGGTGGTGGTCATGCTCGGGCTCATCCCGTTCGTCGAGAACGCCTGCCCTCTCATCGCTTCGACTTCGTCGTTCCTCCTCGAATACCCCAATACCGCGGCCAAGCGGGCCATCGTGATCGGCGTGGCCCTGGGCGCCATTTCGGTGGCCATTCAAACCATTTTCGGTCTGGACCGCACGGTGCTGGGTAAGGAGAGATGATGGCGCTTTCCTTTGCCCGGCTCGTTTCCCGCTTCGAGCAGCTCGATCGACGCATCGTGTTTCTCCTGCTCGGCGCGGCCGTTTTGTTGCCGTTCGCGTTGCATCTGGAGATGAGAGCCGAGCCCTCGGAGCGAACCGAGCAGTTCGTTTCTGTGTTGGACAAGGCGATCGATACAGGGAAACCCCTGCTCGTGAGCGTGGACTTCGGACCTCAGACCATGGCCGAGATGGAGCCCGTGCTCTTCGCTGTCATGGAACAGGCGTTCGCGAGGAAGTCCAAGGTGGTGTTCCTGACGTTTCTGCCCGAAGCGGCTGCCCAGATGCGCGGATATCTGACCACCATGATAAGGGACCGCGGGCTGAGCTACGGACAGGATGTCGTGTTTCTCGGCTATGCTTCGGCGTATGTCGTTGCGGTGAGCAGCCTCGGCACCTCGCTGCGCAGCTACTTTCACAGCGACGATCGCGGCACGCCTCTCGACGATATTCCGCTCATGAAGAACCTCCAATCGATCATGGACTTCGGCGCGGTGATCAACGTGGCGTCCAACACCCTGCCGCGCACTTGGATCACCTATGGGGTTGGTCCCTATGGCTTCGATTTGCTCGTGGGATGCACAGCGGTGCAGGCCACGGACTACTACGCGTTTCTCCAGAGCGGCCAAATCAAGGGACTCGTCTCCGGGGGCAAGGCCGCGGCTGAGTACGAGACCTTGCTCCTCGACCGGGGAATACTGGCGAGCGCTGGCAACGCCACGAGGGCGCTGGGCAGTCAGTCCCTGGCGCTCCTGACCATCCTCGGGCTCATCCTGCTCGGCAACGCT
>JALOQD010000118.1 GCA_025453525.1 Myxococcota bacterium | reverse complement strand
CACCCTGGGCACGTCCGTGCTCTTGCACGCCCAGCAGGTCCCGGGGTTGTAGGGCGTCTTGATGCGGGCGGTGGCGGCAGCGTCCTCGACTGCGTGATAGTGGCCGCGCGCCTGGCGGTAGTCCTTGCTGAACCCATAGCCCGCGAACAAAATGACGAGATTCGGATTTTCCTCGAGGTAGTCTCTCGGGAAGGAGCCGCCGTACTTCGTGTGGCTGCTCGATTCCGCGGTCATTTTGTATGTCTCGTGCTGCCGCGGATAGTTCTCTCCCCACTTGGCATTATCTGGTTCGAAGTCCGCCAGCGGCTTGAACACGAGAGCTGGCCGGGTGGACTCCCAGCGCCGCTCCATGATGGAAAAGGCGAGCAGTCCTAGCAGCGCAATGGCCACGGCTGACGAGGCAAAGAGCGCCGGACCGACCCAGCGGGGAAGGGCGGCCTTCTTGGCCGTCGAATCGGATTGTGTCATGGGCTCGGATCCTCCATACGATCTGGGTTATCGAATAGGCCCGCGCTCGGCAGGGTCGGCCGCCGCGCGTTCGGGGTCGCCGAAAGACTGCGCACGTCACCGTGGATGTTATGGTGGCAACTCCAGCACGTCCGCTCCTCCGAATCGGCGAGCCTTATCATCAACCACTGGTCCGCGTGACAGCGCACGCAATTGTCCTCCACAACCGGGACTGCACCCTCGGACAGGCGCAGCACTTCTGGCTCGTTGCGGAGCGTAAAAACGTAAGAATGCCGCCCGCCGTCCATGGCCTTGAACGCATAGGTGGCCACCGGATTCCCGTGGGGCACATGACAATCGTTACACGAGGCGACCCGCGCATGGCTCCCATGGCGCCAGGTGGCGTACGCATTGGTCATAACGTGACAATTGAGGCACGTGGTGGCCTGGTTGGAAAAGTAGGAAACGGCGTTCGAAGCCCGTGCGACGAGCACGAACGAACCGAGGAGCACCCCGAGCGAGAGGAACACGGGGATACTCCAACGGCCGAGGAGGTTGTGGGTTGGCAACGTCATGTTGCGGGCCTTGGGCTCATCCCAGGATGGCCTTCATGTCCGCTTCCACCGAGGTGGTCGGAGCAATGGCGAATTTTTCCACGAGCACATTCAACACCGCTGGGGTCACGAAGGCCGGCAGGGTTGGCCCGAGCTTGATGTTGCGGATGCCCAGGTGGAGCAGCGTGAGCAGGATACACACTGCCTTTTGCTCGTACCAGGAGAGCACCATGGACAAAGGTAGGCTGTTCACGTCGGTCTTGAACGCTCCGGCGAGCGCCACGGCGATCTGGATGGCCGAGTATGCGTCGTTGCATTGACCGATGTCGAGCAGGCGCGGGATACCGCCGATGTCGCCGAACTCCAGCTTGTTGAATCGGAACTTGCCGCAAGCCAGGGTCAGGATGACCGTGTCGCTCGGCAGGCTCGCAGCGAAATCGGTGTAGTAATTGCGGCCGCTCTTGGCGCCGTCGCACCCGCCGATGAGGAAAAAGTGTCTTATCTTCCCGGCCTTGACCGCGTCGATGACTTTGTCAGCCACCGACATGACGGCGTTGTGTCCAAAGCCCACGGTGATGTGCTGGGCCGGTTCGTCGGCGGAAAAGCCCGGCATGGAGAGAGCCTTCTCTATCACGGGCCCGAACTTCTTGTCCGCGATGTGTCGCACGCCTGGGAAAGCGACAAGGCCCGTCGTGAAGATCCGGTCGCCGTAAGACTCCCGCGGCTTCTGAATGCAGTTCGTGGTCATGAGGATGGCCCCAGGGAAGGCATCGAACTCTGCCTTCTGGTCCTGCCATGCGCCGCCGTAGTTACCCACGAGATGCGGATACTTCTTGAGCTCTGGATAACCGTGGCAGGGCAGCATCTCTCCATGGGTGTAGATATTGATGCCCTTGCCGGCAGACTGCTCGAGGAGCATGTGGAGATCCTTGAGGTCATGGCCCGAAACCAAGATGGCTTTGCCCTTGACCGGCGTGACGCGGACCTGCGTGGGAACCGGGTGCCCGTATGTGCTGGTATTGGCCTCATCGAGGAGACCCATGACCTTGAGATTGATTTCGCCCACCTTGAGCGCCATGGCCGTATACTCGTCCACGGTGTGGCTGGCGGTCAGAAAGTCGAGCGCCTCGTGGAAGAAGGCATAGACCGACTCATCGCTGCGGCCGAGAACGAGAGCATGATCGGCATAGGCCGCTGTGCCTTTGAGACCATAAGTGATGAGCTCGATGAGGCCAGTGACGTCTGGACCGAGGGACGCCCTGGTGGCTTCGATACCCGTCGCGACGGTCTGGCTCACCATCTCGTCCACGCCCTTGGGTGCGCTAAACAAAGCAGGGCCTGTGAGAGATTCGGGTGATTTGCCTGATTTGTGGCATGCGACTTCATAGAGCGAACGAGCCCGCGAGACCATCCCCGCTGCGGTCTCGATCCAGCCCACCAAGCGGTCGGAATCGAAATTGACATTGGTCACGGTGGTGAACAGCGCCTCGAGAGTGAAGCGGTCGATCTCGGGGTCGGCGGCGCCCAAATCCCGGGCGCGCCTGGCCCACATCGACACGCCCTTGGTCGCATAGACGAGGGTATCCTGCAGGGCGGCGGTCGTAGCGTCCTTGCCGCACACACCTATGGACGTACATCCCGTGCCCTTGGCCGTTTGCTCGCATTGAAAACAGAACATGCTCATGGTTTTCTCCTTTTCTGGAAGCCCGACCCCTTCTGGGCCGAGGCTGTCAGTATTGTGGTATTTATTTACCCATTACCCTCTTAGTGTCAATCCCATTCTGAAAAGGGTCCAGCTCTTCCCTCCCCTATTCGCGGCGCAATGCGTCGCAGACGTCCGACAGCCGCGTGGTCGTAAAATACTTGTGAACTTCGCTGTGGACATTCGTGAGCAGGCCCCCTAGCACGCAGCACCTTTCTTTGCAGACCGGATGACCGAGCAAGCATTCCACCGCTTGGATGGGTCCTTCAATATCCTCGTAAATCTCTGCCAACATAATGGAATCTGCCGGTCTCGTCAGCACGAATCCGCCCTGCGGCCCGCGAGTGGAGCTCACCAGGCCAGCCTTGGCCAGCCTCTGGAAGACTTTGGCGAGATGGGCCCGGGAAACGCCGAGGCGCTCGGACATCACGGCCACGGAGATGGGCTCTGCGGCGTCCGCGCTCGCCAGGAGCATCATGGCGTGGATGGCCAGGTTGGCGGCGTCTGAGATGCGAAATAACCGGCTCACGGTCAGGCTCCCTCTCTATTCGAGCATTTAAATACCACAATGACGCACCAAGGCAAAAAAGGAAAGATCTGCTCCACCCTTTTGCGCCGGTCTTGCCTCGACGGTCGTCCCAGATACATATTTCGATTTATGAAAATGAGTACTAAATCATTTCTTTTTGTTTTCTGCGCCATTTCCGTTTCTTGGCTAGGTTGTCAACGCAACGCCGATGACATCTTGTTTGCCTCGCTTCCCGCTCGCTTGGATGACTACGATTTCACCAAGCCCCGACTCGACGGCATTCCGCCAGAGCGGATCGAAAGCTTCCTCCTGCCCTCTGGCGACAATGGCGCGCGCATCCATGTGATTTTCGTGAGCCGCGACGTGAGAGAGCTCGATTCCCGTCTCGCCCCAGAAGACCGAATCACCGTGCTCTTTAGCCATGGCACTGGGGGAAACATGCTGTGGTACTGGTATCGCCTGGCCTTTTTCGAGGACATGGGATTCAACGTGCTGATGTACGACTACCGGGGCTATGGCGCGAGCGAGGGTATCACGACCGAGGAGCACATCTACCAAGACGTCGCCTCTGCCTACGACTACCTCAGAGATCGCGAGGATGTGGGCACCATCGTGGCCGCAGGCTTCTCCATGGGAGGAGCGGCTACCCTGTGGTTGGGCAACCAATCGGACCGACCCGTAGCTGCGTGCTTCACCGAAGCGGCCTTCGAGAATGCGCAATCCTTCATCGATGACCACCTCGATGACACCGCCGTTGAATGGCAGCTCGAATCCGAGATGGACAACCTCAGTCGCGCCCGCAGCCTGTCCCTGCCCTACCTCCTCATGCACGGCACCATCGACGACGTGGTGCCTCCATACCATGGCCATGATCTGTGGGACGCTGCCCAGAATGGCGATCTGCGCAACCGCGCGTTTTTCGTGAAAGGCGCAGGCCACGATACCGTGCCTGTTCCCTCGTACAACGGACACGCCCTTGCCGAGTACTCTCACCCGGACGAGCTTCCCGCCAACCTGCGACGAGAATTCAACCAAGACTACAAGGCCCGGATCAACGACTTCCTCTCCGAGGTTCTCTGACCTTCCCAAAAGGCAATTGGTGGGCGTAGCCACCCTCATGATACACTGCCCGCGGCCACCTAGTTTCAATCCCGAAATGGGAGTTTTCCGGCGTCCTTCGGAAAGGCGAGGACTGTTTGAGTTGGATATTTCGATGTCCGAGTTCCTTTAGCCTTGGAGAAGGATGCCGGAAACGGGACTTTCGGGATGGGAACCAGCTAATAAAAAGGCGCTCTATTGTCCTCCTCGCGCCAAGGAGATCCGATGCTGATGAGAGCCGCTCCACTCCTGACAAGGTATGCACTGCCTTTCCTCTTCGCCTTTTCTGGATGCCGCACAGCCGCGCCGCCACCTTTTTCGACAGCCCCAGCGCCCGCTGCGGCAAAGCCACAGGAAGTGAGCACCCATGCCGAAATAGGGGTCTATGTTCTGGCCTTGTGTCCCCACGCGGCTACAGCTCTTTCGGCTCTTGCGCAGACCGCTCAAACCTTGGGCCCGGCCGTCAAAATCCATGTGGCTTTCATGGGCCTCATCGACTCCAGCGGCGCTGCCTCCAAGAGCATGGGCGAGACCGAAACGGCCGCAGCGCTGGCCCACGTCTGCGTACAAAATCAGGCCACTGAGCCTCAGTGGCTCAAATACCTCTCGTGCGCCTTTGGCTCAGACCAGTTCCGCTCGGGAAAGAAAGGGGCCCTGTCCTGCGCCTTGGCCGTGGGACTCGACGACCAACAGCTCAAAGCCTGCACTTCGTCCGAGGAGGCGCAAAGCGAGCTCAAGTCCATGTATGCGACCTCCATGGCCCTGGGTATCGATGAGAGCCCAACCATCGTCGTCGAGCGGCGCGTCTATCTGGGAGAAATGAAGAGCGCGAGCTTGGCATCCCACCTGTGTCACAGCGTTGGGGAGGTGGCCACGCGGCCAAAGGCCTGCGACAACATCCCGCCCCCGCCCTCGGTGAACGCAACGCTGCTTTTCGACAGTCGCTGCAAAGATCCGGATCTGTGCGACGTCGAGGGTGAGGTCGAGGCCCTGCATGCCATGGTCTCGGGGCTCTTGCTCACTCGACTGGACTACACGACTCCCGAAGGCAGGCACCTTTTCGAGCTGATTCGAAGGGCCGAGCCCAAGTTCGAGCAGCTGCCGGCCATTCTGTTCGACCACAGTCTCGTGGCCGCCGCAGGAGCGGCCGAGCGGCTCGCGCCCTACCTTGTCAGCTTTGGCGAGGGAAGGCTGCTCCCCTTGAGCAGCGGCTGGAATCCGCAAGCAGAGATCTGCGACAACGGCGTGGACGACACCGGAGACGGAAAAGCCGATTGCGAGGACGGGAACTGCAAGAATACGCTCGCCTGCCGGGCCGAGACCAAGGGCAAGCTCGAGCTCTTCATCATGAGCCAGTGCTCGTTCGGGGCCGCGGTGGTTGACCCTTCCTATCGCGCAGTGAAGCACTTTGGCAAAGACCGCAAGAAGCTGGATTTGAGGATTGAGTTTATCGGGGCCAGTCGTGACGGCGTGCTCGCCTCCATGCATGGCCAGGCCGAGCTGGACGAGGACTTGCGGATGATGTGCGCTCAGTCGCTCTATCCCAACAATTACCTCTTCATGGACTACGTGGCCTGCCGAGCCAAGGACTTCCGCTCCGAAGACTGGAAGGCCTGTGTGCCCAAGGGAATGAGCGCCAAAAAGGTCGATGATTGCGCCACGACCAAGAAGGGCCGCGATTTGCTCGAACTGAGCTTTTCCCTCGCAGAAAAGCTGGGAGTGCGCGGCAGCCCGTCGTGGATCCTCAACGGCCGCTACGCCATGGATGGCCGTACCGCTGCGACCGTGGTTCAGGGCTTTTGCGAGCGAAACGACCGGGCCGAGTGCAAAAAGGAAGTCGCGCCCGAGCCAGAGAAGCAACCGTCATCCGCGGCGCCAGACAAGGGATCTTGCCAGTAGGATAGTCTCCAGACATCCGCGGCTACGCTGCCTGCTCGGCCTCCCCTTCCACCAACACGGTTTGCCCGCTGCGGGTCTTTTCTAGTACATTGGCTCTCACTGCCTGCTCGATGCGCCCGAATTTTTCCGGGTCATTTGCCAGGGCCTCGAGCGCTTTGTCCCGGCCATATCCTATTTTTTCATCCTCGAAGCTGAAGTGGGCTCCGGATTTTTTCACCACTCCCATGGCAGCGGCGATTTCGAGGATCTCGGCAAGGCGATTGACGCCTTGGCCGTAGAGAATCTCGAACTCGGCTACGCGGAACGGCGGCGCGAGCTTGTTCTTGACGACCTTGACCCTGGTGCTGTTGCCAATGACTTCGGCGTCTTTTTTCTCACCCGTCGCATCTTTACTTTTGACCGCGCCCAGGCGCCGCACATCGAGCCGCACCGAAGCGTAGAACTTCAAGGCATTGCCGCCGGTGGTGGTCTCGGGGCTGCCGAACATGACCCCAATTTTTTGGCGGATTTGGTTGATGAACATCAGAGTCGCGCCGCTGCGGTGAGTCCCTCCGGTGAGCTTGCGCATGGCCTGGCTCATGAGCCGCGCGTGCAGACCCACATGGTTGTCTCCCATTTCACCCTCGAGCTCGGCCTTGGGCGTCAGCGCAGCCACGGAATCGACGACGATGAGATCCACCGCGCCGCTCGTGATGAGGACGTCTGCGATGCCCAAGGCCTGTTCGCCGTGGTCAGGCTGGGACACGAGCAGCCGGTCTGCGTCCACGCCCAGCTTTTTTGCATAGGTCACGTCCAGGGCATGCTCAGCGTCGATGAACCCGCACACTCCGCCCTGCTTTTGCACCTCGGCGATGGCGTGCAGGGCCAAGGTGGTCTTTCCCGAGGATTCGGGACCGAAGATCTCGACAATGCGGCCCCGCGGATAGCCAAAAGTCCCGAGGGCGATGTCCAGCGCCAGGGAACCCGAAGGGATGACAGGCACGTCCGTGGGCAACGGCGCCTGCCCGAGGATCATCGCCGCTCCCATGCCAAAGTGCTTTTCCACCGCTGCCAGGGCAGCCTTGAGCTTGTCGATCTTTTCACCGATGGTCATCTTCTGTCTCCTTTTGTTGCCAGCGAGGCTCTATGCCCCGCGTCGGTCCAGGGTTCGATAGCCGATAGCCTCGGCGAGATGCGGCATTTCGATGCTCGGCGCATCCGCGAGATCGGCGACGGTTCGGGCGACCTTTAGAATTCGCGCGTAAGCCCGAGCCGAGAGCTGCAGCCTTTCAATCGCCCTCTCGAGCAAGGACTTGCCGGGCGCATCCAGGGCGCAGAAGGCGCGGATCTGCGGCAACGTCATCTGGCCGTTTGTTCGCGTCGGCGTTCCGGCAAATCGCTTCGCCTGCAAGCTCCGCGCGGCGATCACCCGCTCGCGCACGGCCTGCGAGCTCTCAGTAGGGGAGATCTCAGTGAGCTCCCGCACCTTCACGGCCGGGACGTTCACATGAAGGTCGATGCGATCGAGCAGCGGCCCCGAGAGCTTGGCTCGATAGCGTTCTACGGCGGCCGTGGCGCAGGTGCAGGCGCGGTCCTCGGCGCCGAGGTAGCCGCAAGGGCAAGGGTTCATGCTCGCCACCAAGGTGAACGCGGCCGGAAACGTGCACTGGCCCGCGGCCCGAGAAATGGTGATCGAGCCCTCCTCCAAAGGCTCTCTGAGCACCTCGAGGACGTGCCGCTTGAACTCCAGCAGCTCGTCGAGAAAAAGCACTCCGTTGTGAGCGAGAGACACCTCCCCAGGGCGTGGCGGATTCGAGCCTCCCACCAAACCCGCATCGGACACCGTGTGGTGAGGGGCTCGAAAAGGCCGACTCGTCACCAGCGGCGCCTGCGCGCTCGTCAAACCGAGCACCGAGTGCGCGGCAGACACCTCGAGCATCTCCTCGAACACGAGCGGCGGCAGAATCGTGGCGAGCCGCCGGGCCAGCATGGTTTTTCCAGAACCTGGAGGGCCGATCATGATGAGGTTGTGCCCGCCAGCTGCGGCCACCTCCAGCGCCCGCTTGGCCGTATCCTGACCCCGCACCTCGGCGAGATCCATCTCCGTCTTCGAAGAAGTGGACACCACCTCCGTGGGCCTCTCCCTGGGTAGAACGGTCTCACCTGTCAGGTGCAGCAGAGCGCTGGGCAGATCGTCAACCGCGATCACCGCGCAATCCCGCACCACCGCGGCCTCGGCTGCATTGTCCCGCGGTACGAGAAGCGCTTTGCATTCGAGCTTGTTCGACAGCAGGCTATAGGGAAGCGCACCAGGCACCGGTCGACAGGCGCCGTCGAGGCCGAGCTCTCCCACGACCATCAGCCCTTCCAGAGACTTGGGGTCTAGAAGGCCAATGCCCGAGAGCAACCCCAGGGCCATGGCCAAATCAAAAGCTGCGCCTGTTTTGCGCAGATCTGCCGGCGCGAGGTTCACGGTGACCTTGCGCGGCGGCAGGGCATAGCCGCAGTTGCTCAAGGCAGCCGCGACCCTCACCTTCGACTCCCTCACCGCGCCCTCGGGCAGACCGACGATGGCAAACGCCGGGAGCCCCAGGGATACGTCGACTTCCACCGTTACGAGATCAGCGCTCACCCCAGCAAGAGCTGCGGATTTGAGACTCACATTCATGGCAGCTTCCCTCCTCGTGAATGGCAAGCGCCTGCAGCACGAGTCATGCCAGGGAATAAAGGCCTGGCACCAAGGAACGCATCAGAGCGGAATGTCGAAACAATCTCCCTTCTTGGCGGAGTGCGATACGAGTGACGGCGCGAGCCCATCCATGGCTCCCACGCCACTGGCCACGCCACTGGTTCGCGCAACGAAGTTAAAAATCGCGGCGTCCCCAGCGATTTTTGTCAACTCCCTCGGTGCAGCGACCGATAGGCAGGACATGAAAGCTCGAACCTGGCTCATGGCTCTCGTGCTGTGCGGACCGACACTGCCCCGAAGTGCCCATTCCCAGAGCGCGCACGACGTCGCCTGCGCGCCCAGCCGCAGGGACCTGTGTGCGAGCTTCTATGGCCGGCTGTTGTGGCTATCCAAGGACGCAGGTCAATCCTGGCGCAAGCTCATCGCAGTCGACGCGCCACCAGAGGAAGCGGAAGAGGAAGAGGAAGAGCAAAGCCTCATCGAACAGGGAGAAGCGTTGCCAGTCTATTCTTCGTTCGCCGATGACGAGGCCGAGCCAGAGGAAAACGGGGCCGAGCTTTACGAGGAAGGGCCGGATCCCAAGACCGTGCGCCCCTCACCTTCGGCACAGACCGAGACCGAACCTGAGGACGAGGAAAGGCGGCGCCTTCTCTGCGTGTCGAATCGCGGCGTCGTCGCTCTGTCTGCTGGACGGCGGGTTCTGTTGACCACGGGTTCCAGACTGCGCGCTGTTCGCGTGGCTGCCCAGATCAACGGATGCGCCTTCGACGAAGCGGACGCGCTGTGGCTGTCCACCACAGGTGGTGCGATCCGGATAGAGCCAGAAAGCGGCGCCTGGTCCTTTGCCGATCGCGGCCCTTCCGAGCCCGGCCCATCGATTTCGAACCAGCTGCTCGGGCCGTACCGTGCCGCGGCTCGTCGAGAGGCCCTCTGGTGCCCGGTTCAAAGCGCCGCGCTCCTTCCTCGCATTCGCTTGCGCTTTGCGGCGCTGCGAGCGGCTCGAAGCGGGGTCGAGGCGCCAGACACCCGCGAGTACGGACGCGACTGGTCTGTTGTTTTTGGCATTTGGCTCGAGCTGAATCTGCCCGGTTCAAGGCCGTTACGATGCACACTACCGCAAAATAAAATCGACCCATTGAAGACGGAACAAGGCCCTATTCCCAGGCCCCCCTCAGGCCCGCCCCATGGCGGAGCGCTCGGGGACGTTCTCGACGAGTGGGAGCAAACCCAGATGCGCCAAGCCATGGCCTTAGCGCTCGGACACGGAGAAATTCCATGATCAAGAAATCGCTCCTCATCGGCTTTCTCTCATCGTTTGTGCCGCTTGCGGCGTCGGCCCAAGGATCCGACGTCCAGACCGAGAGAGAAGACACGCCGCCCACGCAACCGATGGGAGGACAAAACCCAGAAGCGCTCATTGAGCGCGCCGTCGCGAGCTTGCCCAGGGAACCGAGCCTCGAAACCCTCGAGGATGCCGCGCTCACCTACCTAGACGCCCACCCGGACGCCGTGCGCCGTCTGCTCCACGCCCCTCGGCGCGCTGCCCTGCTCCCCGAGGTGCGTCTCGTCGCCAATCTGAACCAAGAGAGAGACGAATCCGTGGATAGATATCAGGACGAGCCCGATCGCTGGGGCGCCGATAGCGACCATGACCTGGGCTTTCAACTCTCGGCGACCTGGCGCCTGGATCGCTTGGTGTACAGCCCGGACCAGGCACGGGCCCACGCCGTCCTCGTCGACCGCGCCGAGCGCCGCGAAGCCGTGCTCTCCACCCTCATCCGGGCCTATTTCGAACGCCGCAAGCATCAAATTCGGCTGCTCCTAAACCCGCCGACCGATCCCTTGGCCTACCTCGATTCCAAAGAGCGCATCGAAGAGCTCGCGGCTCTCATCAACGCCTTGACGGGAGGGGCATTACGGCGACATGCTTTCAAGTGAATTTTGGCGCAGCAGCGCGCCCCGAAGAAGGAGCCACATGGGATCCATCGAACAAAGACGCGCAACTCGCTTCAACATCGAGCTGTCTTCAGAGCTCTACACCAAGCGCGGGGTAGTCCAGGCCAACACACGCAATCTCAGCAGCAACGGACTGTGCCTCGACACCAAGGAACAGCTCGACGAGGGCGGTGTCGTCGGCGTGTCCCTGTTCCTCACCAACGACGGCATCGAGGATCCGGATCGCGAGCCACTGAATCTCAAGGCAAGGGTGATCTGGTGCACGGAGCGCGAAGATCAGGGTTTCTCCTCCGGGGCCCGCTTCGATGAGCTGACCAAGGAGCAAGAAACACTGCTCAATCAGTACCTCGTGGCTCTGGGAGGCTGAGCAAGCCCTGCTTACCGGCGCTCTCTGCGGATGCTTTGTGGGGCGAGCCGCCGCACGGAAAAGAGCAGTCCGAGGAGCAGGAGCGCCAGTCCTCCTGAGCCGCTAGCGGAGCGCCCGGGAACCGCCTGGCAACCCGAGGGGCCGCCTTCCTGCGCCTCGAGCACCTCTTCCAGTCCTTCGTACAGTGCCACAACGCCGTCCACGTCATCCTCGGCTAGAGCCACATCCACGACCGCGCCCGTTTTGGTCGTGGGGAACATAATCGCCTCATCGACCTCGGAATGCGCCATGCCCAGCAGGTGGCCGAGCTCATGGGTGAGCACCACATCGAAGCTCAACACGGGCGCGGATTCGTTTCCGCTTTCTTCATCGTCATTTCCGCTGCTTGGGTTTTCCCCATGACCTTGGGCGGGCTCTGCAACCTCGCCACCCACGGACCAACGCCACTGCTGCGCGTTGAACACGATGTCCGAGTCCACGAGGCTACCGCTTTCACCCTTGAAGGTCAGCATCGTCGTAGCACCCACGTTCTCGCCCTCACGGCCAAAGGTCTCGTCGGCAAGCAGGCAGTTGAAATTTCCGCCGTTCTTTCTGTACCCGGGGTCTCCGCAAGCCTGTCGTACAACCACGAAATCCGTGGGGAGGTCAGCCTCCTCTATCCACAGATCGAGCTTCTCGGTGACCATATCCTCGATGTCATCCATGTTGCCGAGCAGGCCGAGGCTGGGATCCAAGGAGACGATGACCTCTCGCTTCTCCCACCGAACAATCTGGCCAGAGTCGGTCTTGCGGTGTGCCCAAGCCGCTGCATCGAAGGCCATCGTCATTCCCAAGAGCCCGACGAGTAACGCGATGACCTGTTTCATAGTTGCACCTCCGCAGAGGGGCTAATACAGGAAACAGGCCAGGGTTGCTTTGGCCTAACTAGCTGTAATTATTGAGATGTATAAGGATGGGTTGGACCACAGGTGAGTCAAAGCGAACCCTCCCCCCCTGGGCATGGTCCAAAGAGACCTCAAACTGGATCGGTATTGAAGTGAACTATTCTAGATATGAAACTCTTCCCAATATCAAAGAGAATTCGTGGACAAAGACGGTGGTACTCATACGCGCCGATGTCCGCTGTTCCACCGTCGTTGCAGGGCGAGTTGTCCGGGTCGTTTGCCGTACAAACATCGCTCGTCTCATGGCAGCTCTCGGCGCAGTTGACGGCCGAGGACTGTCTGAGTCGTCCTTTTCATGCCCGAGTTCCAAAAGGCCTGGAAGGGGATGCCCAGTTTCCGATCTCAGGTCTCTTAGCGGGTCGTTGATTAAAAACGGGGCTGGGAAAATCTAGGCGTCCGCGTCGCCCATGCGCCGCAGCTTCTCCCGCAGGGTCTTTCGGTCGATCCCGAGGATGTCCGCCGCGCGGGTCTTGTTTCCCGAAACCGCGGAGAGCACATGACGGATGTATTCGGCCTCGACCTCGGAAAGACTGCGATTGAAGCCGCGCTCCCGGGCCGGCGCACAGCGCATCAAAGCGGGCAGATCGCGCACGTCGATTTCATCGCTATCGCTCATCACCACGATGCGGTGCACGACGTTCTCGAGCTCTCGTACATTGCCGGGCCAGTGATAGCCAGTCAGAGCCTGGAGGGCTTCGGCCGTGAACCGGGGCGCAGGTCGGCCAGCCTCGGTCGCGTACTTCTGCACAAAGTGGTGGACGAGCATAAGGGCATCTTGGTCCCGGTCTCGCAGAGGAGGGAGCTCGATATTGATGACATTGAGGCGATAATAGAGATCCTCGCGAAAGTGCCCGCGAGACACTTGGGTGGGAAGGTCCTTGTTCGTGGCCGCCAGGATGCGCACGTCGACCCGCGTGGAGCGGGTGGAACCCACCATACACACTTCCTTTTCCTGGAGCACGCGAAGGAGCTTGACCTGCATGCCCATGCTCGTCTCGCTGATCTCATCGAGGAAGATGGTGCCGCCATCAGCGGTCTGAAAGAATCCAGCCCTGGTCTCCACCGCACCGGTGAACGCGCCCTTCACGTAGCCGAACAGCTCGCTCTCTAGGAGATTCTCAGGGATACCTCCACAGTTAACCGCCACAAACGGCGCAGCTGCTCTCGGCCCACCGTAGTGCACGGCACGCGCCACCAGCTCTTTGCCCGTGCCGCTCTCGCCGTAGATGAGCGTGGTCGCCGTCGTGCGGGCTGCCTTGGCCACGGTGCTGAACACCCTGGTCATCGCCGTCGATTCTCCGATCATTCCTTGGGGCGCGCGGGGAGTGGACAGAGAGCGCGAATGCGCTGCCCGACGCAGATGGAGTTTCTCGAGCACGCGCTCCACGGCCGAGAGAAGCTCTTCGTCGGTAAAGGGCTTGGAGAGATACTCCTCTGCGCCGCTCTTGACCGCCTCCACAGCGCCCTCTACCGATGCGAAACCCGTAATCATCATCACCTCGGTGTCGGCGAGGTTCTGGCGGATGTGCCGCACCAGATCGAGCCCCGAGGGTCCTGGCATTTTATAGTCGGTAATGACGAGGTCGATGGCCGCGGATTCGAGGACATCCAGAGCCTTGGGCACGCAATCGGCCGTGAACACACTGAATCCACGTGCGACGAGGTTGCGGGCGATGACCTCCAGCGTGGACGAGGTATCGTCCACGACGAGGATGCGTTCCTTCTCCGAAGCTCTGCTCATATCGTCCTCTTTTGCGCCGGGTCCTTAACCCTCGTCGATCCGTCTGCCCTCACGCGGCAAGCAAATCTCGAACCGAGTTCCACGCTGGGGCGCAGACTCGACCTCGATTCGTCCGCCGTGGGCGGCGACGATCCCATGCACCACGGATAGCCCCAGTCCGGTTCCCTGATCAACGTCTTTGGTTGTGAAGAAAGGCAAGAAAATCTTTTCCCGAACCTGAGGGGACATACCGCACCCGGTGTCCACCACGACAAAGACGACTTCATTCCCGCGATTTCGGGTGCGCAGCACCAGATCACCACCACTTTGCATGGCCTGCATGGCGTTCACCGTCAAGTTGACGAGCACCTGGTGGAGCTGACCCGGATCGGCCTCCACCTCCACCGGCTCTGTCGATAGGTCCAGGAGAATCCTCACACCCTGTTTGGCGCAGCGGGCCTCCACAAAGTACAATCCGTCGCGCACCACAGCATTGAGGTCCACGAGCTTGCGCTGGGCCGGCGTCTGCCGGGCGAACAGCCTCAGCTTGCGAACGATGTCACGAGCGTGCAGTGAAGCTTCCACGATGTGGCGCAGATCTCCTCGATGGCTGGCCTGGATTTCCGATGATTTTTCGAGAAGCTGAGCGAAACCGAGGATTGTCGCGAGCGGTTCGTTGAGCTCGTGGGCAACGCCCGCGGCGAGCTGACCGATGGTGGCGAGCCGGTCTGCATGGCGAATCTGGTGCTCGAGCTGCTCTCGCTCGTCGCGGACAGCCCGACGCTCGAGCACACCTGCGATTTCCCGTGCTAGGGTGTCGATGAGGCGCCGCTCCTCCTCGAGAAACGGCCCTTCGCCCATGGGCGGTCGGCTCTCGAGATAGAAGACCTCTATCTCGCCGCGCCGCACCCCGTTGAGCACGATTTCGGCACGCTGACAAAACGGCCCCTCCGTGAAATCGCCGCACACATGTTCCTGGCCGTCCAAGCGAATGCGGGATCGAGCGATGTCTGTAAACTGCCATGCTGGGGGCAGCAGCCCTACCACGCACTGCAAGATTTCGTCGAGGCCCAGGCCCGGTTGGTCGGACAAGTGGGCCACGGTGTAGAGACAGGTGAGCTCTTTGACGCGCTCCCGCAATTTCACTTGAACCTTCTGATTGGCGAGCGCCACAGAAATCGTGCCAGCGACGATTTCGTGGAAGTCCACGTCTGGAGCCTCGAAGAAGTCTTTTTGCGAGCTGCACAGGAGGATAAACCCGGCGTTGCGCGATCCCTCGACGAGGGGCATGAGCAGTAGGGAGTGCAGCCCCCCAGCCTCGAGCCCGCGCCATTTTCGGGCCCCGCCGGTGCGGGGCGAGCGATAGCCCACCTGGGTGCGGGCGTCGTTCGTCCAAAAGGAGCCAGCGGGCGTGAAGGAGGTGCTCTGAGGATCGAAGTGCCCCTCGATGATATCTTTGTACAGCTTGGCCATGGCCATCTGGTCGCGCGTGCCGCTGAACACCGTACCATCTGGGCTCGTTTCGAGGCTCTCTGTCTCGATGGCGAGCTTTCCATCCTGCGCTCGAGCGACCCGGCACTGGAAATACCCCGGCCCTTCCTTGAGCCACCACTGCACGGCCTCAAGACCGCTGAACGCCATGAGATGCTCGGAAACCCCCTCCAAAAAGCTCATAAGGGGCACGCCGCGGCGCGCTAGGTCGAGAATAGCCTCAGAGAGCTGGTGAAAGCGACCGATGATCTGCGCATCCCGTGCCGTCCATCTGTGCTTGGTCGACCGTACCATTGAAATGGCAGAATGACCTGGGCAGACCTAGGATGGCAAGTCCCAACGTAGGGCCTCAAGTCGCGGTCAGGCGAAATGAGCCGCGACTCGAGTTGGGGCAGAGCGGTGGCTCGCAAGGGCGGCCTCGGCCCGCACGGCAGCGGCGTCTCGCTCCTCGTGTACGAGCTGGACAAGCTCGCGATCGGTTGTCATACGCAAATCGATGAGGGCCCGCATGTATCCGTCCACGAGGCCTTGGGCCCTGGCATGGCTCGCCCCAACGGCGCCGGAAAAACGAGCGTCGAACAAGCCCGCGAGCATGGAGCGAAGCGCGACAAAGTGTTCGTCGTAGCTCATGGCTGGCCCTCCTTGGTGTGTGATTCGACCATAGTACGACTCTAAGGGTCTGGACTGGACAGTGGCAAAAAAGCGGCGCGGCGCGCGCCAAAGAAGACCTTCTTCGAGACCGGATGGCTATAGGTTGGTGTGCAGCAAGGAAGTTGCCGCCGCGAGCCGCACGGCTGGGCGCCCATCTCCGAGCAACCGCGCCACGGCCTGCCACGCAGAGGGCGCTGCGCTCGTTAAGGCCAAACGGGACCCAAGCACCCCTTCCTCGACTTTGGCGTCGAGCTCTAGCGAGGCCTTCTCGTGGGCGCTTTCGTCGCCGCCGCGACCAAGCAGCAGCAGAGCCTCGAAGCGCTGATGTCCCCGCGACTCGACCAGGGACTTCAACCCTTTCCTCAGCTCATCGACCGAACTCTCTGTCTCGCGGAGAGGTACTGGTTCAGCTTTTGCCAACGAGACACCGGCGAGCAGAAGCAGACTGTCGAGGATCCAAGGGTCCTCTCCTTTGGCCACATCATTGAGAGCTGCGCTCACAGCCTTGTAGCTCGATGCGGAAACGGCGTTTCGGACCTTCTCGAGGCTCGCCAATGGCACGAGCTCGAGAATCGATGCACGTCTGTGGGTCAAAGACCCGTCACCGAGGCGTTCGATGAGCAACTGGCAGCTCGTCTCACGTCCGGCGCGACAAAGGGCCGCAAGGGCATGAGCGAGAAGTGGGGAGCTTGGCACGAGGGACAAACGCTCGAGGCGATCCATCGCTTCGGCAGTGCCAAGCTCAAGCAACCCGTCGATCGCGGCAAGAGCCACGCCTTGGCTCTCGTCTTCCAGCGCGGCGACGAGCCGCAGGTGCGCATCTTCTCCAAGGTGCCTGCCAGCCCGAGCCGCAGTGAGGCGTACCAAGGGCGAAGGGTCGGAGCGCAAGGCTCGCTTCGCGGTCTCGACGGACTGCGGGTTCATGGGGCGTTGGACCATGGCCGCGATGGCGGCGCGACGCACGCCAGGGCTCGTGTCAACGGCGAGAACGAGGAGTTGGGAGTCGCTTTGCTTCGATGCAAACGCCGCAGCAAATGCCTCCCTCACCGAGCTGCTGTCGTGGGTCATCAGCGCGCCCGAGTCCTTGGGCGGATCGCCACCGCGCTGCAGAGCGATGCGGCACAGGCTCCGCACAGGCTCGCGCCCCTCTTCCCCAAGACGCTCGAGACTAGGGGCGCCCATACGGCCAGAGGCAGCCAAGGCCGACACGAGCGACGGCGCATCGCACGGCTCCTCTTCGCAGCGCCGCAACCGTTGCTCGACCACGAGCGCCGACACGGCCTTTGCCGACCTCGGATCCGACATCGCAACAGAGGCAACTCGAGATAAATCGCCCGCTTCGATGCTGCGGCGCAGCCCTGTGAGGGAACCTGTGCAACCGACGAAGCACAGCGCCGCGGCTGCTCCGATCGACCAACGGGTTATCCGCGCTCCCATTGTCCCGATTCTCGCCCTCCCTTGAAAGTACTCGCCACAACGCGATCGCGCCCGCTGTTCTTGCCAGCGTAGAGATTGGCGTCGGCCGCCTCCAAAGCACTGCACGGATCGAGTCGGATGCCGCCGGGCACTGTGATCGAACCAATCGTGACGGTCACGGTCACGAGCTCAGCGCCGGGACTGTCCGAAACCGGCACCTCGCAGAGAGTCACCAGGGAGCGCAGTTTCTCCCCCAGGGCACGAGCGCCCGATTCGTCAACGCCGCTCGCCACAAGGGCGAACTCCTCGCCGCCATAGCGGCCCAAGACGTCTTCGAAGCGCACGCCGGAAAAGAGGGTCGTGGCAACCTTGCATAGGAGTCGATCGCCGCACGGATGGCCGTAGGTGTCATTTATGTGTTTGAAATGGTCCAAATCGAGAATCAGCAGCGACAACGGCAAGGAGTGGCGCGTGGCAAAAGACAGGTCGGTCGCCAGGCGCTTGAGCAGGTAGGCCCTGTTGTAGATCCCGGTCAAGGGATCGCGGATGGATGAATCGTAGATCTCCTGCTGGAACGCATGGTCCACCTTATCGAGCAGAGCCAGCTTGAGAATGGTTCGCCGGCCGAGGAGCAATTTGTCGCCCACCGCCAGAATCGCCCGGGCAATCCGCTGGCCGTGCACCACCGTGCCATTCGTCGAGCCGAGGTCTTCTATCGCCACACGCCCACCTGGCAGAAGCACGGCCTTGAGGTGCTGGCGAGACACGCCTTCGTCCTGGAATACCGCGCCACTGGTCGGGTCGCGTCCGAGCACGATGGCGCCTCGGTCCAGTCGAACGACGCTGCCGACATCGGTCCCGCTGAGCACCACGAACACGGGGATCTTGTCGCCGGCCTCGGAGCGCAGCATCTCCTGCACCATGGGCCCAAGATCGACCTGGTCGGTCTCCTCGCGAGCCCACTCTGCCGCATTGGGAGCCGCGACGGTGTCTTTCGGATCTCTCCCGCCGCTCACCTCTCCATCGTCTTTGTCGTCGGGCTCTCCCATGCTTCGAAACCGCTGCCTTCCTCGATGCCTCCCCAGACCGAGAATGTCCCACAGATGTGTGACCCGGGCAAGCGTCCGTCCAGAAGACTAAAGAGGCACGAGCTCTGCCAAAAGGCTGCCGTCCATCACATGCAGACGAGCGACCGTAGGTCCGCCGGCTCGAGGTCGCACGGCACTTCCGGGGTTGAGATAGAGGACGCCCTCCCGCTCCCACACCTCGGCGACGTGGGTATGACCGTGAATCACGACGCGTATGCCCGCCGCTGCGGGGTCCAGATCCAGCGTCGAGAGATCGTGAAGCACATAAATAGAAGTGTTTTCAAACTCGACGAGCGCCGAGATCGGCCGCTTGCCCGCATGGCCGAAGCGGTCCATGTTGCCGCGCACCGCGCACACAGGAGCGAGCTCTCGCAGGCCCGCGATGCCGCCTTCGTGCTCGGCGTCTCCGGCGTGGACGATATGGGAAGCTCCCCGCAGCGCCCCTATGACCGCGGGCGGTAGCTCTCCATGCGTATCGGATACAACACCCACGAATGGAGCCGGCGAAGGTTTCATGACATCTCTCCGAGGACCGCATCACCGGCGATGATCCCAGTGCGGCCATCGCCCAGGTCGAGCTCGGTGGCGCCGAGTCTCGAAAGGAGCTCTAGCCGCGCCTCGTGGGCGAGCCCGAGCAGACGGTCGTAGGCGAGATGCCCCCCGTAGTTGAGATCGCCGACCCTCACCGCGAGAGTGGTCGAGAACGGATAACGCTCTTTTTCTTTGAGCGAAGCGCGTGGCATGGTCGCAATTTACGCTAAAAGGGGGTCGGCGTGCTAGGGTGCTTAACGCGGCAAAGACATGAGCGACTTCGACCCATACTTCTTCGCGGTCTTTACCCCGTATGTGCTCTGGGTGGCTGGGGTATTCGGCGCCCTGTGGGGCTCGTTCGCCAACGTGGTCATCGCCCGCTGGCCCCGCGAGATGTCTGTCGTGCGGCCCGGATCCCACTGCTTCTCCTGCGGCGCGCCGATTCGCTTCTACGACAATATTCCCATTGTCTCCTACCTTCTTTTACGCGGCCGCTGCCGAGCATGCCATGCGCGCTTTTCGCCGCGGTACATTTTGGTGGAGGCCCTGCTAGGTCTGCTGGCAACCGCCGTGGCACACCGCGTCCTCGCGAGCCACCCCCCCACCCTGGCCTACGGGCTCACGTCCTTCTTTTTCGGGTTTGGCTTGTGCTTTGCCTTGATCACCGCGGCACTCATCGACCTCGATACTTTCCTCCTCCCCGACGCCATTACCTTACCCGGGATTGCGGTTGGACTCGTGGTCAATGTTGCCGTGCTCCGGGATCTCCCGCTATGGGATGTCGTCGCCGGTTCGCTTGGGTGTTTTCTTTTTCTGCATATCGTTTTTGTTAAAGGGTATGCACGGCTCACGGGGCGTCAGGGCATGGGCGAGGGAGATCCCAAGCTCCTGGCCATGATCGGCGCCTGTCTCGGGGTGCAAGGCGCTCTTTTTGCCTTGGTAGGAGGAGCTGCGCAGGGGCTCGTCGCAGGGGTCGCGATGGTGGTGCTGCGTCGCCGGGCCAGGCCACAGGCCCTCGAACCCCAGTCGCCAAGGGAGCCCCTTCAGGCAGGAGCAACCGATTTCGACCCAGACGCTCACCCGGCCTTGCTGCACGCGGCGGTCCCTTTTGGACCTTTTCTCGCCCTGGGCGCGCTCGAATACTACTTCGGCGCTCGCGACATCATCGGCAATCTGCTGGATTCTCTGTTGGCTCGGTTCACCTTTTAAAACGGCGTCTGGCCCCATTAGAACGGCAAGCTCACATTTTCTCCGCACCCAATTCGTGCACAGAGGAACTAGACAAATGTGGACAAACAAAAGGAGCGCCCAGGTTCCAGAGTGCGCTCATACCAGAAGAAACCAGCACAACCGGAGATGAAGTCAATGAGTTCAAACGCTGTCGCCTCGGTTCTCCTGCTTTCGGTTGGCCTTTTTGCCTCTGTCGCCACGGCAAGACCGCTCACCGTGGACCTCGAGCCAAAGCGCACTGAGGCAGTCCCGGACGCTGCCTCGCAAGCCTTGGGCCGCCCCGTTCTCCCAACGTTCTGGTCCGCGCCAGCGCCGGCGGCGTTCTTGGCCCGCAACGGCGGGTCCTGGGTCCACAGGATATCCGGCCCCACCCAAGATTTCCGCACCATCTACGGCTCAGGCGTGCCGGTCGATCCGGCCTCCATCTCGGAACCTGTGGCCGCCGTCGTCTCGGTGCTCGAGTTCTTTGACGAAAACCCCGAGCTTCTGCCCGAAGGAGTGACCACCAAGAACCTGAAAGTCGTCTCCAACGTGCTTTTCGACGGCATGCGGTTCGTGGCCCTGCGACAAACCATCGACGGTGCTCCGGTCGTGGGCACGGCGGTGACCGCAGCGATGATCGCCGGTCGGTTGGTTCTGGCCAGCGTCAAAGCCTATCCGGTGGCCAATCCATCTTCGCGCCTCTTTCCCAAGGTCATCCTGTCTCAGGCGAAACTCCATGGTTTGGCGATCAAATTCGCAGAGGATCTGGGCATCCGTGCCGTGACCGTAACCTCCAGCGAAGCGGCCGTGCTCCCGCTGGCGCTGCCCGGTGGCCTAGTGCTGCGCCCTGTGACTCGCCTCGAGATGAACGCCCCTTTCAGCCGATTCACCTCCTTCCTCGATCCCCGAAGCGGAGAGATCGTGGCCCTGCGCGATAACAAGCAGTTTTTCGAAGGCACGCTGATGCTGCGCCATCATGAACGCAATCCCGATCCGAACGTCGAGCTCGTGGAAAGCGCAGCGCAAAACCTGCTCGTGCAGATGGGCAAGCAGAACGCCTACACCGATGCCATGGGCGTCTTCGTCTCTGACTCAGCAGACCCGGTCAGCGCGTTCACAGCCCAGCTCTCGGGAAAGTACGTCGACGTGCGCAACGCCGCGGGCGCGGAGCTCGAGCTCGCCGTGAGCAGCGCCACTGCCCTTTCCAGCGGCATGACCTACACCATCGCAGATACCGACGAGTTCGACATGGCCCAGGTCGATGCCTTCGCGTTCACCACCATTGTGAGGGAATTCGCGAAAAGCTTGGCGTTCAAGGACTTGGCGTTCTTCAACACGCCGATTCGGGTGAACGTCAACGTATCTGTAGATTTGGGGAGTGATAACCAACCCGATTTCTGCAACGCCTACTACGACGGCCAGAGCCTGAACTTTCTGCCCGAAGGCAGCATGTACGGCGCTTATCTCTGCAACAATACTGCAATGATCGCCGACATTCTCTACCACGAGTACGGCCACGCGCTGCACTATCACTCGTCCCTGACCGGCGAGGGCTCGTTCGACGAGGCCGTGAGCGAGGGTTTCTCCGACACCATGGCCACGGCCCTGACTGGAGACAGCGTCCTGGGCCGGTTCTTCATCAAGACAGGCCAAGGCATTCGCAACATGAAAAACGACTTGATATGGCCCAATGATCAGTCACAAGACCCGCACCAGACCGGCCTCATCTTGGCCGGCGCCATCTGGGATCTGCGCGAGACTTTTCAAGCCAAGCTCGGGCAAGAGGCAGGCGACGCGCTCACCAACTCCATGTTCGGCTCGGCCATGGCCACCTCCACCGACATCCTCTCGGTGTTCGAATCCTTCTTGCTCGCCGACGACGACAACGGGAATCTCTCGGATGGCACTCCCCATTTCTGCGACGTCTTCGGCGCCTTCGCGCGCCATGGGCTGGCGTCGGAAGACCTGGGACGCATCACCATCACCCACACCCCACTGGCCAATCTCGTTCCCAGCAAGGAGCCGGTCGTCATCGAGGCAGACATCGCCGAGGGAGCCGAGGATTGCTCCACCCTCGGAGAGGTCAGCGTCGTCTACTCCGTCGACGAGGGATCGACCTGGAAGACCGTTGCAGCTTCGAGCCTGGGCGGCGAGTCCTACCGAGCCGCGCTCCCCGCTGTGGCCGCCCGCAGCCGTCTCCTCTACCGCATCGAGGCGGCGGACGCCGACAATGGTTTGGTGACAAAGAGACCGAGCAATGCGACAGAACCCTATTACATCGTCTACGTTGGTGCGCTGACACCCATCGCGTTCGACGATTTCGAAGAGGAAGACGGGGCCTGGAGCCACGAGCTCATCTCAGGTAGGGAGCGAGAGACCTCCGACGACTGGGCAAGGGGCAAGCCCCGCGGCGACGGTGGAGATCCAGGAACTGCCTACAGCGGTAACTACGTGTGGGGCAACGACCTTCGGCCCAAGATCACCTGGGACGGCCAGTACGACGGTGGCATCCACAACGCGCTTTCGAGCCCCGCCTACGACCTTTCGGCCTATGACAACGTCAGGCTGCAGTTCCGCCGCTGGCTCACCGTCGAGGACGGGTACTTCGACAAAGCGCGAATCTCCATCAATGGTGAGGAGGTTTGGGCCAACACCGTCTCTGCAGGCGGCGAACAGGACAACCACACCACCCACCACATCGACAAGGAGTGGGTGCTGTTCGATTTGGACATCAGCCAGCAGGCAGCCGGCCAGTCGGACATCCGCATCCGCTTCGAGCTCGAGAGCGATCGCGGTTTGCAGATGGGCGGCTGGAACCTGGACGACTTTGCCCTCTACACGGCGAGCGGTTCTGAACCGCAGACCGATTCAGACACCGAGCCAGACAGCATCGACACCGGCGACGAGATGGATGGAGATGCAGAAGGCGCGATCAACGCCATGAGCGGCGGCTGCGGTTGCACTTCCACCGGCTCCCATTCCTTCGGCACCTCTCTTTTCGGCGCCCTTCTGGCTCTTTGGTGAAGTGATGCCCTCGTTCGTTCTTGCATAGTGACCCCAACTCCAGATAAAAAAGATCGGAATCATCCGGCCTTGCTGCCCCTTAAAGGGTCCGTCTCATCGTCGAGAAAGGTATCGAAATGAAAAAGCCGCTCTTCCTGCTGTTTGCAGTGATGCCCGCTCTTCTCTCCTGCTCATACTCAATGCGTCTGCCCTCTGTGCACGAGCCGTTTGCAAGCCCCAAATGGTCGCGCTGCGCCGGGGAGCTGGCAGCTCGACAAGCCCGAGCCCTGGTGAAAGACCTTCTGCTCGACAGCCAGGCGATCCTATGCCGGGCGGCTGTGAGCGCGTCCAAAGGACAGGTCGACGAATCGGTAGAGCTCTTCACCGAGGTCGGCGTCCGCAACAAAGAAGACTTCCGACCCCACTACCTCGCAGGGCGGGTGCTCGCTGACTCGGGACGATACGACGAAGCGCTGACCTCGTTCGAGCGGGCCGCCCGGCGGAACCCAGCATTGGTCGTGCCCACCAAAGATCTGGGCTCCCAAGTGAACGAGCGCTCCGGCCCGAACGTGGCCATCGACTTTTTGGTGAGGGCCGAAGCCAGGGGTCTTTGCGACTACGAGTGCCAAGGCCTGCTAGCCCGCACCTACCAGGCTGCAAAACGAAGAGACGAGGCGCGCAAAGTCTATGAAGAGATGATCGCCAAGAAGCCACAGGAGCCAGGCGCCTACGTGGCGCTCGCCGGCCTGGAGAATGCCGCCGGTCATTTCCAGGCCGAGGCGGAGCTCCTCTTTCTCGCCAGTACCTGCGCGGCCTTTTCCGAGCTCTCGCCTGCGCAGCGCGCCGAGATTCTCTACAGCCTGGCCTTTGCCAAATACAACGCCGGCGAGTACGGCCGAGCCGCCAACGCCATCAGCGAAGCGCTCGCTCTCGACGGCAGTAGCGCCCCTTGGCATCTGCTCCGAGGTTGGATCGAACTGAAACGCGACGATCCCGAGGCCGCCAGCCTTGCGTTTCGCAAGGCGCGAACCTTGGACAAGCACCTGGCCGGTGCCTATGTCGGTCTCGGAGACGTGGCCATGCTCCAGGGCGATGCTGTGGCCGCGCTCACGAGCTTCGAAAGAGCTGCGCAGCTCGCGCCCACAGAGGCGACGACCTTGCTCAAGATCGCCTACGCCCATGCCCTGCTCGGCAACAAGGAGAAAGCCCTTGGTCTCGTGCAGCAAGCAGCCCGATTGGATCGCGAACAACTGCCGGCCGAGCTCATCGAGTCCATCGGCTCGTTGCTCGAAGAAGCGGTCATCACCGGTGTCACAGGGGCGAACTGAACCCCTTACCTCTGCTCCAAACTCAATAGAAATCTCTTTTTGTCGAGGCCGCAGGAATACCCTCCGAGCCCCCCATCGGCGGCGATCACTCGATGGCAGGGAATGACGATGGGCAAGGGATTGCGCCCATTGGCTGTGCCCACCGCCCGCTGGGCTCTGAAACGACCTACGTCTCTGGCGACCTCTGAATAGGAGCGCGTCTGGCCAAAAGGAATGCGCTGCAGGGCTTGCCAAACGTCGAGCTGGAACGGCGTGCCCGTTGGCCCCAACAGGAGCTCAAAGGCGCGGCGCCTCCCGCTAAAGTACTCTTTGAGCTGTCGGATCGCTTGGGACAAAGTCTTTTCGTCGCGCTTCCAGAGGGGATCTGGAGGAGAGGAGTGCTCGGTGAACTCGATGGCGACGAGGGCCGGCCCATGCGATACTAGCCGAAGCTGGCCCATGGGACTGTCGAAAAGCGCGTAGCTGGTCGCAGGCCTGGCTGGCAATAAAGGAGACATGAAGGGCATCATAACTCTTTGGCCTGCGGTGTCGCCCAGAAATTCCGCTCGATTCGGCGGGTTCAAGTGATTGGTCTCGCGC
The DNA here is from genome assembly GCA_025453525.1 of Myxococcota bacterium. Classification (GTDB taxonomy): domain Bacteria; phylum Myxococcota_A; class Polyangia; order JAAYKL01; family JAAYKL01; genus JALOQD01. The sequence continues at coordinate 1,540 of JALOQD010000118.1, read as the reverse complement.
TGACGGCCGCAGGGCGTCTCTTTCGCTTTTTTTCGCAGCACGCAGTCACTCGCCCACTCGTCGAACGCTCCCCTTGCGTGATAAACTGCTAAGGAACTGCCTTCAGCAAACGCCAATGCATTTGCTAGGAAAGGAACTCCCATAATGTCGACGCGCACCTTCCTCTTGAGAACGCCGCTCCTGCTGCTGTTTACCTTCGTGTCTGCCTTGGCCTGTCAGCCCGAGGTCCAAGACGCAGCACCTGTCGTCCTGCCCATCCCCGACGCCGCGCCCCAAGGCCTGGAGGGTATTATCGGCGGGGCGCCTACAGGGGGCTCGTGGGATGGCGTGGTCGCTATACAAATCGGCAATTTCGGCTACTGCACTGGCACGCTCATCGACCCCGAAGTCGTGCTGACCGCAGGCCACTGCGTGCGCCTGATCGAACAAGGATTTTCGTACAATTTCGTGAGCAACCCCTCGGGCCTCATCATCCGCGGCGGCGCTGACGGCTATCTCAGCGCGATCCTCGCTCGAGGATCCCAGGTCATCCACCATCCAGATTGGACCGGCGACATCCAAGAGAGCCAAACGGATATCGCCATGATCAAGCTCAACAAGGCTCTGGCCGGCCGCACCGTGCACAAGCTCCGAGACTACCCGAGCCCCATGAAAGATGATCCTGGGATGCTCGTGGGCTACGGGCTTTCCGGCTCGAACCCAAGTTCCGGCGGCACGCAGCGAGCCGGCGACACCACGCTGCTCAACGTGTATTTCAACCTCATCGAGACCGGGGATCCGGCCAACACCTGCTCCGGCGACTCAGGCGGACCCCTGTTCACCGACCAGGGAGGGCAGTGGGTGCTCACAGGGGTCACCTCGTTCGGCACGGAAAAAGTGTGCATGGCCAGCAGCGACGGCTATTCCGTCAACCCGCTCGCGTATTGCCCATAGCTGAATGACACGCTGACCACCCTGGTGGGCCACGACCTCGGCTTGGAGAACTGCAAGGCGTGCAGCGTCACGAATCCCAGCAGATGGGGCGGGCCCTGCGGCCCAGGCCTCGACCTCTGCGCCAACCGCGCCTTCTGCACCATCGTGAAGGGTCTGGGCCCGAGCGGCTATGGCTTTTGCTCGGCGCGTTGCTGCTCTCCGGGAACCATCGAGGAGGAGCACTGCTTCGACGTGGCTCCTGGGGAAGAAGCGTGCGATCTTTCAGATGGAAGTGGCAATGGGTACTGCGCGGTCCGCTGCGCTGATGCCAGCGATTGCCCTCTAGGCATGGGTTGCTACCAGTCCCCTGGAACCGGCTCTCCCAAGCTCTGCGTAGGAGAGCCACCTGCCGGCGAGGGCGAAGGGGAAGGCGAAGGGGAAGGCGAAGGGGAAGGCGAGGGTGAAGGGGAAGGCGAGGATGAAGGCGAAGGGGAGGGCGAAGGGGAGGGCGAAGGGGAAGGCGACTGGGCGGGTGAAAACAATGACTCTGAAAGCGGTTGTGGCTGCTCGACCGCTGGTCATCGTCCGACCTTCTGGGGAGTCGCATTGATTCTCGAAATCCTTCTCT
>JALOQD010000405.1 GCA_025453525.1 Myxococcota bacterium | reverse complement strand
GCGCGTTCCTGAGCGAATCGCCGGTCCGCTTCACCGCGTCGCGGTGGCTTCCGGGGGCGGGCGCGGAGAACGAGTCCCATGTTTCGATCCTGGTGCCGTCGCCGAGCACGCAGGTGACGGATATGCCGAAGCTGTAGCGTGAATGGCGGTAGGCCGCTTCCGCGCCGCGCGAATTGGCGATCGCCACGCTCCCCTCCGAGGCGGATTGCCTCTATTGGCAAGACTTCGACGGGGTCGCCGCCGGTGCCTGGCCTTCGGGCTTTGCCGTTGCAGCAGGCCCGAACAACACTGCTGATTCGAACTGGGCAACGACAATGGTCGTTCGGCACTCGAGCCCCAACAGCGCGAGCATTACCTACTCCTACGGGACCCAAACCGACCGATTCTTGATCTCTCCGGCGATCCTGCTTCCGTAGCGAAAGGTGAGGAGGCTCACTCGCCCATGGGGTAGATGGAGAGCAGTGCATGGACAGTGGGGTCTGTCTGATCGCTGCGGCGCAAGACCACGAGATCGTCGAACCCGTCGCCGCTGACATCTATCAGCGCCATGTGCGGTGTCAGGCCAGAGCTGTCTTTTTGGGCGATGTTGAACAGACCGACGAGCCGGTGCCCCTTGTAGGTATGACCGCTGACGATCTGCGCAAAATGATCGGCGCTGCCCTGCGCCGCGTTGGAAAACGACACGACCGCCGCGAGGTCCATATCAGCACCGCTCTCGGCGCGACCGTCGATTTCGCCTGCCGCGATAAACGAAGGCATGGCCAAAAGGGAGTCGACTGCATCTGCCACGAGCGCGCTGTCCTTTGCATTCTCGGCGCGCTGGAGCCGTACCCGTATCACCTCGGCGTTGCCAGTCCCCATCTGCCCGATGAGCAGCGCCGCGGGTTCGTATTCTCCCCGCTTGACCGCGGTGGCAAAGGAGCTCAGGGGTCTACTCCAAGGGAACGGCACGAGCTCTCCCCCAATCTCGACTACGATGCTCTGGTTGCCGCCGTCCTTTGCACTGGTCAACACGGCGAGATGCTCTCCACTGCCATCGAACTCGCCGATGCATCCATTGGCCATGACGGTGAGCTCCCCAAAAGACCCGCCCGCCTCGCCGAGCTTGGCAAGTGGCTGCGCAGCGAGGGGCTGCCCTCCTTCGGGCTCGTAGAGCCGGAAAAGGCCGCCATCGAATCCAATGAGAATGCTCGCCCTACCCTCGGCGAGGCCGCAACTGCGCACGACCGAATACTGCTGCGCCGAAAGGCCAGCCAAAGGTGGGGTGTAGCTGTGCCGGAGCAGGACCTTGCCCGTGGTGTCGAGCTCGTACCAAGCAGAGCCAAAGCCAAGCGGCAGAAGGAAAACGCGGTCGCGGCTCTTACCTGGCACGAGCTCGAGCTGCCAGTTCAAAGCCTTTGTGTTTTTTCCGAGCTTGCCGAGCGGGGTCTGGGTGGCAAGGAGCTCGGCCCCACTAGATCGTCTCCACCGCACATCGAGGGTGGGCGCTTCGCACACGGCATAGTCGTCGTTGCACGCTGCCAAGCAATCCGAATCCGAATCCGAATCCGAATCGAGGTCGCACGCCGCAGAGCATTTCTCCAATTTCTTAGGGCATTCGTCAGAAGGCGTTCGCGATGGATCGACGAGGGCGGCCAGGCCGATCTCTCCGCTGGGACCAATGCGCCCGAGCTTCACGTAGCTCCAGGTTCCGCGAGGATCACTCTTCTCGTACCCAGGCCAGAACAGCTTGCACTTGTGCTCCTCAAAGGTTCGAGGCCACTGAAAGCTGTAGAGCACGAGTGGCTCGCGCTGCCAGCGCGCGAGAATTTCCAGCAGCTTTGGACCAGAGATCTTGGGGCTCGCAGCTGCGGTGGCCGCAACTCCCTCGTCGTCGCTCGTCGACATTCCCTTGAAGACAACGCCATCGGCCCCAACCGAACGCCAATGGACCTCGACCGACCCGAGACTCGTGCCGAGCACGTCCCGCACAGAAACGCGCAGCGGCGAAGAGCTGTTGGCTTGGAGGACAGTCACAGGCTCTGCGGCCAGCCGCACCGTCGTGTCGCTCGCGATGTCTCCCACCTCGTCACAGGCTGCCACGATGGTTTCCTGGGTCGCCGTGATCCCTCGGGCGAAAAGGACCTTGCGCCCTTCTCGGTCCAGGTCTGCGATATTCGCAGCTTCGCCTCGTTGCACCCTGACTTCTTGGACTTGGCTGGCGCGCAACACATCCTGTGGGACTTCTCCCATGGCGAGGTCCTCGCAGGAGAAGGAAGCGTCCGTATCGTCCGAAGGCCGGAGCACTTGCAGCGCAATCTGCTCGACATCCTCCTGATAGTGGGCTGGGATGTCGAACCTAACATCGAGACGAGGCTCCTCGCAAGCGCACCAGCCGATGGCACAGGTGAGCCACACACCGATTCGCAGCACCCGGTTCAACACGATGTCTCCACCGCTTTCAGCCAGCATCGAGGCAGTCGGAGTACCCGGAGTCACACAGAGTGGCGCATTGCGCCTCGGGGCTGCACCCGTTCTCGTCGCACACAGCCGGGCAGGCACTCAGACAGCTTCCGTACTCTATATCACAATCATTCGTGGGATAGAGACAGTCATCGTACCCTGCCCAGCAGTCGTTTTCGCAGCTCGTCCTGTTGTTGTCCGGCGTGCTCTGCGTGCAATCGGTGGAACCATCGGTGCAGTCGAACGACGCGGCGCAGCCGTCCAAACACTCGACGACCGCCGTGTCGCAATCGTACACGCAGGTTCCCATCGAAGGGGGACACTGCCCAGTTTGTGGATCGCAATCCGCCGTTTCGAAGTAGCAGGAGGAGCCCGGCGAGCAATCGAGATCGCTCGTGCAGCCCGAATAATCCTCGTCTACCTTGCCTTCGCAAGCGTCATAAACGTCGTAACAGGACGTCACACAGTCATTGCTCGACGACGCATCGACCAACCCGTCTTCGTCGCACAGCGCACCTTCTGCACAGGAGGCAAGGCACCAGGTCAGTTCCATTTCGCACGAACCCGAAGGCAACCGCGGAACGCACAGACCCTCGGCCCCTTCGCAATCGGTGAGAGCCGGGCAGTTGTCAGCAGACCAGGCGCAGACCTCTTGCGGGGCGCAATCGACATCTGATTGACAGGCAGCGAAATTCTTGCCGGTACATTCCTCTTGCTTGGCGTAGCAGGCGGCAACGCATTCGTCTGGCCAGGCCGAGGTCGGGTCGCGCGGGTAGTACGGAGCGCATTCGGTGAGGCAATCTTCAAGAGACTGATCGCACGAAGACGGTTTCCAACCTCCAGAGCAGCTTCCGAAGCTCCGGTAACACGACTTAGTGCAGTCCTCAAAGGCTATCCCCGCGTCGTCAGCATTTCCGCCCCCTGCGCACAACCCCGCGGAACAGGTAGAGAGACAGCTGTCCAGCTCCACTTGGCAATCGACCGAATCTTGATCGCTAGACTCGAAACCACTATCCAAATCGTTTTCGGAACCCGGGGCGTCGGTGTCAGAATCACAAGAAGATACCGAGAACGGTGCAGGCTCCAAATCACATCCAGCCAGAAGTCCAATACCCAGGCCTAAAACCAACCCCAGCAACGGACGGAAGTGGTCGATTCGATTCGCTTTCATTTCAAAGGCCTTTCTCAAGCGAGGCGCGCACCGTGCGTCTCGCTCTGCCTGCTCATAACTATAGCAATTTTCATACTCAAGACATAAACCTCGCTCTAACTTGGCAAAACCATGAATGAATTGGGTAAAGATACATCATTAGAACAGCGGTCAACCGCCACCTCAAAGTGTCACTCCCACGTTCGCCCCCACTATTCCCTGCAACGTGGACCAAGCGCTGCGCCGGGCTTCTCCAAAGCCAACGACGCTCTCGCACACAATTCGCCTTGCCAAAAAAACATCTTTTGCAGTCGGCCTTCAATTCTGATATCCTGCGTTTATGTTCAGCTACGGTGGAGGCTCTGTGTTTCTAAAGACACACGAAGCGGCGGCGGTTGTCGCGGCCTTTTTCGCGGTGATGACAGCCTTCATCTTCCTGGGCTCGACTCGGATCATTTCGTCCACCGATTGCCGCCTATTCGCGAACGGCTCGCAGGCTTTCTCGACCATCGAACAGGCGGGCGCCATCCCCGGCGCCCAGAAGACCGAACACCAGAACAACCCCAGCGTTCATTCGCCAGTGGCCGCGTTGCCCTTTACTCTTTCACTGCCTGAGCCAGACGTTGCGGCTGAGTCGTTTCACCTTCG
>JALOQD010000117.1 GCA_025453525.1 Myxococcota bacterium | reverse complement strand
ATCGTTATTTGTGTCGTCGTCAGGCATGCCACAGCCGCAGTCCCCAGGCTCAACCTTCTTTGCATCTGTCGGACACTCGTCGTAGCAGTCCGGCATACCATCCTTGTCCGCGTCTTCATCGGGAATGCCGCAGCCGCATTTTCCTGGGTCGAGCTTTTTCGGGTCTGTCGGGCACCGGTCCTTCTCCGGGCTCGTGTCGCTCCCGTCATCATCCGCTGTATCTTCACCGAATCCGTCCAGCGCCGCGCTCGAATACCCAGCGTCGCAGGAGCCTAGAAAAGCCAGGCTCAGCACACAAATCAGGCAACCTAGGGATTTCATCTCGACCTCCCCTCTAAATGGAAAGGCAAAATCCAACCAACGGATCATCATTTCTCGTGGTGATTGTGAATGACTTGCCAGGTCGGGCCCTGCTCCAGCAAAGGTGAGCCTCTGGCCGTCCTTGCCCGTAGCTTCCATGGAATTCTTTGTATCAATAGTCATAAATATCGCGCCATCTGAGAAATTTTATTCTCCTAAGGCTTAGTGCACGAAAAAGGCCAAACGGACGAATGAAAAATTAGGATATTCTCGATTTCCATTAATGCTACATTTTTGAACCAGCAATCCTTTTTTTTGTAAAAAAGTGGCTTTCTCCCAGCTCTCCGCAATCTCTTCCTTTGGACGGCAGCGAATGGCTCGGCACTGTAATCTTAAACACTGGAGATTTGCTGGAGCCGACGCCGTCCATGGAGACAACGCGCTCAAGCAGCCCAAACCAAGGAGAAGAACATGCAAAGGTCGACAAAGTCATTGTTTATAGTAGGATTGCTCGCTTCTTTGGCCATGGCTGGCTGTGAAACAACGAATTCCATGGATTTTATAGGTGGTGAAGGTGAGGAAAGAGTCGCGACGACCGGGCATACCTCCAACAACCTCATCCCCAATGGCCAATTGACGTTAGGTCAGTACCTTCACTCTGATGGTGGCTCCTATAGACTCTTTTTGCAGAGCGACGGCAATTTGGTTCTGCGACGCATATCCGACAGTAAGGCTCTTTGGGCCTCTGGTACGAACGGCAAGTCAGTGACGCGCTTTGTCTTTCAGTCCGATGGAAATCTCACTCTAAAAACGGCCGCCGGTACGGTGGTATGGAACAGCAATACGGCAGGGTCAGGTGCCACAAAATTAGTTCTAAATACGAATGGCTCACTCGTGCTTTACAGAAACTCGACAGTTGTGTGGTCTGTCAACGGCAGTGCTCCTGCCGATCAGTGCCCGAACGACCCGAACAAAACGGAGCCTGGGGTTTGTGGTTGCGGAGTACCCGAAGGTTCTTGTGGTGGCACAGGTACTGGGATCAAACATATCGCTACCACGAGAGTCTACGACCCCAACGGACAAGGGCTCACCATTTCTCGCCCGTCAGGCAGCCTGCCTGGCGACCTGCTCATCCTGGTTTTGCATCGCACGGATGACGACCTGCCAGTCTACGTGAGCGGGTGGAATCACATCGCGGAATGCTACAAATCAGACAATGGTCAAGACTGCCGCGGCGTGGACAGGTGCGCCTCATGGCACAATTCGAACTTCTGCCAATATTTTGGAACGGATACATGGCGCAACCCCCAAGGGCAATGGGTCAGATACGAGGGCCATGATCTCGCCCAATCGATTCTGTACAAAGTCGTCGGGTCGAATGAGTCAAGCTCCTATAGCTTCAACTTGAATAGAGACAGCACAGGACATCCGAGTTGGGCTTTCCTCACCGCTCTGCGAGGCGCGGCCAGCACCGATCCCGTTCGAGACTGGGAAAACGAGGGTTGCGACGGAAGTTCCGCCAGCGTCTTTCCGTCCGTCTATGGACAAAAGGGGGACATGCTCCTGCTCTCCCAGTCCTTTGACGACGCTGTGGCGGCATCCAAATTTGGAGCTCCGAGCGGCATGAGCACCTTTGGCTATGTCACAGGCGAGCGCCAATACGTCAGCGCAGCGGATCAGAACTCGAATCTGACAAACGATGAGACCGGCTTCCTCTTTGGAAGTATCCTCACCACCACTGGTGAAACCGGTGCGAAGAGGACCGTCGGAGATGGAGCCTCTTCTTGCAAGGATGTGCTCGTGTCCCTGGTGATCAAAGCCAAGTGAGCCCAAGGTTTCCGTCCGTTGCCCTGCTATCGTTGCCGAAAAGGGTCTACAACCGAACGCCAATCTATTCCTCGGACGACCTTTCCAGCGGCTCTGTGTCGCCGCTGGTGGCGGGGTTCCCGGGGTCTTGGACGCCGCCATCGCCGCTCTTGGCGCGAATGCGACGGGCGACTTTCGGCAGCGGCGGGGGCTGCGCGCCTTCGAGCAAACGGTAGCGCGCCAGGTTTTCGTAGGTGCGCCGCACGTAATTGCGAGTCTGAGCAAATCCCGCTTGCTCCACGAAAACGTCGAGGGGTTGGTCTCCGGATCGCTCGAGCCAGTGGAGCACCGCGCCAGGCCCTGCGTTGTAGGCCATGATGGCAAGGGGGAGCTGTCCGTCTAGCCGTTCGAGGAGCTCGGCGAGCTCGTAGGCAGAGGCGCGGATCGAGCTCTCGGGAGTGGGCAGCTGTGCAGATTCGAGAGGTGGGAGGCTGGCTCGCTTGCGGTTTTTTTCGTACGTAGCAGGCATCATCTGCATCAATCCCATGGCGCCCACGGACGAGACCGCTGCGGGGTCGAACGAGCTTTCCTTCCGAGCGATGGCGTAGATGAGATCCTTTGGCAGGCCGTGGAGGTCCTCGACTTGCTGCACGAGCTCGGCAAAAGGTCGTGGGTAAGCGGCGCGGGCCAAGGCGAGCTGGTTCTCGGTCGGTGGCCAGCGCAGGCTCGAGGTGGCTCGACGAATGGCGTAGCTGGGAGCGTCGAGGAGGTTGTAGTAGTAAATCCAGTCCGCGTCGCCGGACTTGCCCGCGGAGCTCTCCTCAGCGGCGCGCAACGCACTCGCCGCCTGCCGGGAGAAACCAGCCTCGTAAAGGAAAGCCGCAGCGTCGCTCAGTTTGGCGAGAGGCACGCTGGCCGAGGGACGGTCTTGCGCCTTTAAAACAGGCACAGGAGTGCAGCCCCCGGACTTTCCACCTGCCTCTGCGAGCCTCCCGGCTGCGAGGGCTCCGTACCAGGAGGTGGGATCGCGGCGGCATACTTCTTCTAGCGTAGCCAGTCCCTTTTCCGGGCCGAGCTCGTGCGTGGCCACGGCGGCCCAGTATTTTCCGCGGGCACTCACCTCGCTGCTCTCTGAGCCGATCGCGGATTGCTCGAAGAAGGTCACCGCAGGCTTGGGGCTTCCTGACAAGAGGGATGAGAGGCCGGCGAGGAACAGCGCTTCGCGCCTGTCCGTCGCGCTCAGCTTGGAGGCCGCGGGGTTCTTTGCGAACGCGCGCGCCAAGGTAGCGGTCGCTGCCTTGTGTCGACCGAGGTAGTGCTCGAGACGCCCAGCGAAGTACAGGCACTCGGCGCTGCGCGAGGGATCCTTGCGGGCCAGCTCGCGCGCCAGGGTCTTGAATGCGGGGATGGCCTCTTCGTCGCGGTTGAGCCTCGAAAGGGCGCTGGCCATGAGGAAGGAGGCCTCGTCGGCGCGCGGACCTTTTTCCTCGCTGAAAGGACGCAGCGCCGCAAGGGCCTTTGCATAGTGGCCTCGGCGGTTGTACTGCGCGAGCGCGAGTAGCCACTTGGCCTCCATGGACAGAACGTCGTTTTTGACCTCGGCGAGGGCTGTCAGCTCGACGATGGCTGGCTCGAAAGCGCGCCGATCGATGAGCAGTCGGGTGCGCTCCAGGCGTTGCTGCATGGTCCACTTGGGAGGCCTGCCGATCTGCACGAGCAGGCGTCGCGCTTCCTCCATCAGGGCTGCTTTGGTGGCGGATGCGGACAGGGGGGCGGCCAAGGACTCGCACAGGTCTGCCTCTGCTCCGTCTCGCGCTGCCTTGGCGGCGCCCAGGAGCAGGCGCTCTCGAGCTGCGGAACCGGTGGCGAGGCTGCTCGCCGTTTGAAAGGCTTTGGCAGCCTCCTTGGGCTTTGCAGCGCCGAGCAGCAGCTCGGCCTTGGCCTCCACGAGCGACGATAGAACAGCCTTGGGCAGCGATGGAGTGCGCGTCACCCAGGCTTCGAGAATGGAAAGACCGACGTCGGGTTGTCCAGCGGCGGCGAGACAGCGGGCCTGCTCCTGCGCGACCTCGGGCTGCAGGCGCAGCGGTAGAACCTCAATGAGCCCATCGAATAGGGGAACGGCCCGAAGGGGCTGGCCGAGAGCCATGGCGAGCCGGGCGCTCACCAGCCGGGTCTGGGGAGAATCTGGAGCTCGGCGCAGGAGCTCTTCTGTCCTGGCCAGATCATGGGCGACGAGGGCTCGTCCTGCAGCTTGCGTGGCAGCTGGGTCAGGGGCGGCGAGGTGCTCGGCAGGGACCACAGACTCAAGGGACGGTGCCGTGTCCTGGCCCGTGTCCCTAGGCCCGGAACCGACCGTGCTCCCGCATGCCCCGGTCAGAGCCATCAAGGCCGCGATCGCGAGACCTCGGCCAGCAAAACAGAAAACAGGAATTTCATATTTGCAAACTCGCCATAGGGGGTTTTGGAGAATTTCACCTACGCTGTTCGCCAGGGAAGGCGATATTTGGTGCGGTTCAACGGGCTCTTCGCCCGCAAAAGAGGGGTCATGACGCATGTCGCTGTTGGCCTCCGCCGTCGTTTCAAAAAAAACCGCAGGCGTTTTTCTTTTTAAACTATTCAAGGTGCTAACTCGCAATGCGGCCGGGAAAGGCCTGTCTCCTGCCTCCTAGGGCGATGAGCAGTTTAACAGTTGTTTCAAAGGTTTGGAAGTTCGACGAAAGGATTTGGGGACCGAGCTTGGGCCCCTTGTCTCGGCAGGATCTCCCCATGGCCGCAAACGCCCGTGCTCGCTTTGTAGAGTGGGTTTGGGACGCGGCCTTTTGTCTTTGTACCTTTTGTGAATCGAGAGGCCGAGGCTATCTATGAGCCTGTCATTATCGGTCTGCGCACCGCGCTCGAGCCCTTGTGGCATGGCAATTGCTAAGATACCAGCCCGCAACTCATTGCGACTCCGACGCTGCGCGTTTGCCCACCTGCACAGTGTCGCGAATTGCGTTCAACATGAAATCTCTTCGTCCCCTTCTCCATCGGTCCCCTCGGGTTACCCCGGGGGACCGGTCCATTCTGCGTCCGGGTCACCCCGGGTTTGACAGCGCCATCTCGTTTCGCTAGTAGAACGAGCATGATTGACGATCTAAAACACACTCTCAATGGCGTAGAGACCAAATATGCTGGTCTAAGGAGGCATCTTTGACCTCGACGCCAAGCGTCGCAGAATCGAAGAGCTGAACGCGATCTCGTCTTCCGAGGGCTTCTGGAATAACAACGAAAAAGCCCAAGCCGTGCTCAAGGAGCGCGCGTCCCTCGAAACAGAGGTTACGAGCTACGAGCGAATCGAGCGTGAGCTCTCCGACATCGTTGAGTTGCTCGACCTGGCGCAGGCCGAGGGTGACAGCGACATGGAGGCCGAGCTCAAGCGCAGCATCGAGGCACTGTCGCGCCGCGTCGAAGAGGTCGAGACCTCTCGGCTGCTCTGCGACCCCATGGACGGCAACAATGCCTATATCCAGTTTGCGCCTGGCGCTGGCGGTGTCGATTCTGCAGACTGGGCCCAGATGCTCTTACGGATGATCACCCGTTACGCTGAGCGTCAGGGGTTCGACGCGGAGCTCATCGACCTACTCGAAAACGAAGAGGCCGGGATCAAGAGCGCCACGTTGCACGTCAAGGGTGAGAACGCCTTTGGCCTTTTGCGTTCAGAGCGAGGCATTCATCGATTGGTGCGCATCTCGCCCTTCGACTCGGCGGCGAGGCGGCACACGGCGTTTGCCGCGATCGATGTCGTTCCTGAAATCGACGACGATGTGGTCATCGACATTAAAGAAGAAGACCTGCGAATCGATACGTACCGCGCTGGCGGCAAGGGCGGTCAGCACGTCAACAAGACAGACTCAGCGGTCCGCATCACCCACATGCCAACGGGCATCGTGGTCCAGTGTCAGAACGAGCGCTCTCAGCACAAGAATCGTCACGAGGCCATGAAGATGCTCAAAGCCAAGCTTTACGAGCGAGAAATGGCACAGCGGCGCAGAGACGTGGACGAGCGGAACGCCGACAAGAAGGAGATCGCCTGGGGCAGCCAGATTCGCTCCTATGTCTTGGCTCCGTACCGCTTGGTCAAGGACGTGCGCACGGGCGTGGAGGTGGGCAACGTAGACGCGGTGCTCGACGGCGAGCTTTCGGAGTTTGTGCGCGCCTTCCTCATGGCAGCGGCCGGTAATTGATGTTTTTTTTACAATACGTGAGGTTCTCGTGTCGGTAGGAGCCATTGTCGGATTCATGTCGGCGGCCATCCTCGGCTGGCTCGGCGTCAGCCTGCTCGCTTGGAGATTCGCAGTGCGCCTGCTGGATCGCATGCGCCGCCCGAAGTTCGAGAACTTCGTCGCCGTGCGGCATCTGCGAGGACACAAGCACGGTTACCTGACCGCCATCGGCATTCTCTCGGTGCTGGGCATCTCCATGTCCTCGTGTTCCCTGTGCACGGTGCTTTCTGTCATGGGCGGGTTCACCGGCGACTTGCGAGACAAGATCTTTCAGACCAACGCCCATGTGCTCGTCGACGGCTTTGGCAGCGATCTCGAAAATTACGGGCCTCTGCTCACGCAGATCCGCCAGGTGCCAGGCGTTGTGAATGCGACGCCGGTGCTCCAGGGCGACATGATGATGAACTCCCGCACCAACACGCGGGCCATCGTCCTCAAGGGCATCGATACCAAAACCTTTAGCAAGACGAGCTCCGTACTCTCCGGGTTGGAGAAGGGGAAAATCGAGTATCTCGACGATAGCCAAGCGCTGTTCGACATGGTGCGGGCCCGACGAGCCAAGCTCTACGGTGCGGTCTTCGGCGACACCGACACGAACGCGGGGGCAAAAGGCAAAGCCGAACCCGACAAGGAGGGAGCCAAGGATCGGGTGTTGCCGGCGATCATCGTGGGCAAGGAGATCGCCGATGCGCTTTATCTCTACGACGGTGCCGAGGTGAACATCATCGCGCCGCTGGGCGATATCGGCCCCACGGGTCCTATCCCCAAGAGCCGACCCTTTCGAGTGGGAGGGGTATTTTTTTCCGGCATGTATCAGTTTGACAACATGTACGTGTACATGGGCCTCGAGGCAGCCCAGAAGTTTCTGCGCAAAGATGGGCTGGCGTCCGAAATTCAAGTCGCACTCGCCGACCCCGACAAGGCGGACGAGGTGGCTGGGGCCATGCGCGCACTTTTGGGAAGCAAACTGCGGGTTCGAACCTGGGGCCAGCTTAACGCGGAGCTCTTCAGCGCGCTCAAGCTCGAAAAGATCGTCATGTTCCTGGTGCTGTCTCTGGCCATCCTTGTGGCGTCGTTTTGCATTGTCGCCACGCTCACGATGCTCGTGCTCGAAAAAAGCGCCGAGGTGGCGGTGATGATGACGCTCGGTGCCACGGCAGACAAAGTGCGGCGCATCTTCCTGTTCGAGGGGTTGCTCATCGGCGGGGTCGGAACAGCGGCCGGGGTGTGCGTAGCGCTCATGCTCTGCACGGCCATGGCCGTGATCGGTTTCCCCATCGATCCAGAGGTGTGGTACATCGACCAGCTCCCGGTGCGGATGGATCCGCGGGAGTTTTTATCCGTGGGCGTCGCCGCGTTCACGATCACTCAGCTCGCGACGCTCCTGCCCGCGCGGCAGGCAGCAAAGCTTAGGCCGGTGGAAGGACTCAAGCTATGACCGACCTCGTCGACATCCACGGCCTGTGGAAGGTGTTCGAGCACGACGGCAAGACCATCGAAGTGCTGCGCGGCCTCGAGCTGCAAGTCGTCCAAGGAGAAATGTGCGCGGTGGTCGGAGCCTCTGGCGCAGGCAAGTCGACGTTCCTTCATGTGCTCGGAACCCTCGATGCCCCCACCAGGGGACAGATCAAGGTCGATGGCATGGACGTCACAGCGCTGTCGGCCCGCCAGCTCGCGGCATTTCGCAACAAGACCATCGGCTTCGTCTTCCAGTTTCATCATTTGCTTCCCGAGTTTACTGCCCTCGAAAACGTGATGATGCCAGGGCTCATCCGCAGGGTCGATCGCGCTGCGCTCGAGAACGACGCGCGAACTATCCTCGATGAGGTGGGCATGAGCCATCGCCTCACCCACCGGCCGGCGGAGCTCTCGGGCGGTGAGCAGCAACGCGTCGCCTTGGCCCGCGCTCTGGTGATGAGACCGCCGCTTCTCTTGGCAGACGAGCCCACCGGAAATCTGGATGGCAAAACAGCCGACTCCATCCACGAGCTGTTCTTCGCCATGAACGCACGCCACGGCACGACCATGCTGCTCGTCACCCACAACCCATCGCTCGCCGCCCGGATGCAGCGCGTGCTCCGGCTCGAGGCCGGACAGGTGTGCGAGAACCTTTGAGAGTCCCCCAAGGGGATTGGGGTGAGCCTGTGCCGAAGAATTTCCGCTAAACCGCATTGGACGGTAAACTGATCGCGGACTCAATATGTCGAACGCGGGTTACGAAGAGCTGCTGGAGATGTTCCGGCAATGCCTAAGCGGCGTGGCTATGCGCGCCGGCCGCGAGGTCGTCAGGCAGTTGTGCGACGAGCTGTGGAGGGTGCGAGAGCGCCTGGGCGGTAGGGTGCAGCTCCTGGAAAAGGCCGTGGGGCTGCTCTTCGAGATCGACCGCCAGCAGCAGGAAAAAAGAGGAGACTGGCTCAGACTGCGGCGCGATGTCATGACCTCGGCAGATCCGAACCAGGCCAAGGCGCGCCTTTCGCAATGGTGGATCGCCAACGCACCCAAGGGACGCAGTCGCAAGGCACGGCGTCTCTTGCGCAAGAACCCTCCAGAGCTCGATGCCTGCCGCGAGGTCTTTGTCCGTCTGTCCGCAACGACAGAGCTGAAGACCGAGTACCTGCTGCGGCTCATCGCCACAATGCCCGAAGTGGCGCAGCTGCAGCCGGAGATGGCCAGAGGCATCGTCGACTTGTCCTGGAGCGTGGCTACGGGACCGCGCAATTGGCCCACGCGGGTCGCGGCGTTCGAGCTCTTGGGCGAGGCGTGTCGTCAGGGGCTGCGCAGCAACAAGCTACTGCCCCGCGTGCTGCAGCAAATCATGGGCAATGAGTCGGAATCGCCCTGGGTGCGAGCCGCGGCTCTTCGGGTGTTTGTCTGTCTCGATTTCGGCGCAGCGATGCGATTCATCTCCCGCCTCTTCGAGCATCCAGGAAAGTCGAGGGATGCCTTTCTGAGCCGCCGGGCATTCATCGAGATTCTCCTCGGGCACGATCCGGTTGGTGGGGACATTGTTCGCAGAGCAGCTCGAAGCGATCCGAGCCCAGCCGTGAGGCAAAAGGCGATCCTGGAGCTGTTGCGCAGCGGCGCCGAGCTCGGTGATCTCCTCGACGACGTGGTCAAGGATCCCTCTCACCTCGTGCGCGGCGCTTGGGCCTTGGCTCTGCCTGGAATGTCGCGTTCCGTCGTGCTGCTGCGCGTTCTCGCCATGGCGCAGGAGAACCTGGCCAGCGAGCAAGATGCCACGCTTCTCGCAGTGACGCTTCGAGCCTTGGGCGAGGCGCTCATCCACATCGACCCAGTGCTGCTCACCGAGGACGTGCTCCGCGCCCTCGCGCGGTTTGCGGCGACCGTCGCCGAGCTTGCGGCGAGCCGCGAGGTTCCGCCTCAGGCCCAGCCCTGGTGGTGGCTGTGCGTGGACACCGCGCAAGTCCTCGTCGATCCCGAGGGCCGGAGCCTATTGCTCGCTCTGCGGGACAAGGTGAAGGTCACCCCCGAAGGGAGATCCTTTCGGTGGCCGGCATCGCGGTTGCCTCGAGACCACGGAATGGCCCGCAAGGCCCTGTGCTGTCTAGCCGCCGTTGATTTCGGCCTGTTCGTGGGCATTTCCTCGAGAAGCTGGGCCATTACCAGAGGGCAGCGGCGGTCTGCGACCCTGTGGCGCGTCTTGCACGAGCTGCGCCACCCTTCTTATGACAAGCGACAGGGACACCCCCATTGGACAGGGTCGGTGAGCGATGGAGACTGGTGGTTTGCGCCCCTGACCATGGCCGAGGTGACCCGCACGAGGATTCCAGGCGAGCGGGTGATCGCCCCAGCCTTTGGCCACTGGGTGCCGCAGCTCCCAGGGCCGACCGAGGCGGTCAACGCCGCGAGCAGAAGGCAGGCCCGGGTCGTCGTGCCAGGAGCGCAGATCGTTTTCCGGACGCCCTCCCTGCGACGCGAGCGGCTGCGCCATAGACTGCGACTGGCCTGGTTGTTCGCCGATCTCGACGGAGCTCGGTTCAATGCTCTGCGGCTAGCGACCCCGGCGGCCTTGCACCAGTATCTGGAGCAGTATCAACGCGTCACTGGGCAGCGCCTCGAGGTGACCTCTCCTTCGAAAGCCTGGGAAAAGTGGCTTGGCCTCGATAAGAGCGCTCATCTCGCCGGGACCGCGAGTCTCGCCGAGTACCTCGCCTACTTGCAGGAGCGGGCCGCGGATCCTTCGTTCTTCCTCATGCCATTTACCAACGAGTTGTGGCATCTCGGGGTTTTCCTCGGGCTTTTTGGAGCTTTCGTGTTGGGCACTCAATCGAAGAGGCAATGGTCGATTCGCTCGTGGCGGCGACGCACGCCCCTGTGCATTGGCGGTTGGGGTTCGCGTGGCAAGTCCGGCACCGAGCGGCTCAAAGCCGCGCTCTTCCATGGTCTCGGCTACCGCGTGTTTTCGAAAACGACAGGCACTCTGCCCATGTTCGTGTCGAGCATTCCCGGGCTCGACCCGGTAGAAGTTCCCATCTACCGACCCTACGACAAGGCGACGATCTGGGAGCAGACAGACATGCTGCGCCAAGCCTCCGGCCTCGAGGCCCAGGTCTTTCTGTGGGAGTGCATGGCGCTCAAGCCGCGCTACGTCAGCATCATGACCCACGACTGGATGACCGACGACTTCGCCACGGTTACCAACACCTACCCGGACCACGAGGATATCCAAGGACCCACGGGTTACGACGTCGCCCATAGCATCTCGACGTTCATCCCCAAGCGCTCTCACCTGGTCACCAGCGAGCTCCAGGGCGCGCCTGTTCTGGTCGAGCGATGTCGCAATCTCGAGACAAGCATCTCGGTGCTGCCGCACGCGACCTGGCATCTCATTTCCAAGGAGTTTCTCGATCGGTACCCTTACCTCGAGCATCCGGCCAACATAGGGCTCGTCATGGAGCTCGGCGCGCAGCTCGGAGTTTCGAACGACGTGGCCCTGGCGGTGATGGCCGACTTCCTGCTCGCCGATATCGGCGCTTTGCGTCAGTACCCGACGATCACGGTGGAGGGCGCTCGGCTCGATTTCACCAACATCATGAGCGCCAATGAACGGGCGGGGTTCATCTCCAGCTTCGAGCGCCTAGCGCTCGATCAGTGGAAGGACGAGGACAGACTCGCCACTCGCGTGGTGCTGTACGTCAATAACCGCGAGGATCGGCCTGCCCGCTCTCATGTGTTCGCCAAGGTCGTTGTGGAGGACACGCCGGTGCACGCCGTGGTGGTGGTGGGCACTGCGACTCACGAGTTCGCCGGCTTGGTGGATCTGTATCTCGACGAGTATTTGTCGCGTTATCGCCTACCTGTCCAGCGCGACGAAAAGGGCATGGTGCAATGGCTCGAGACCCTGATGCATCCCGTGCGGCGCAGGCCCCACGAGGCCGTGGGTTGGGTCGTTCCCATGAGCCGGTGGCTCGGCGTTCCACAAGAGAAGATACGAGCCGAGCTCGATTCCGTGTTCGACCAGCTCGCCGCAGCCGCAGACAAGCACAGCAAGCCCTGGACCAACGAAGAGCTCGACGCGCTCGCGGCCTCCGAGCAGGGAGCGATCGAGGCGGCTGTTGACCGAATGCTCGATTTGTCGAAGTCCGTGGAGTTGCGGCCCCGCTATGTGGCGGCGATTGCAGAAGAGCTGGCCATCTGTGCGATCCTCACCGGATTCGCGCGCAATATGGAGGGCCCTCACTGCGTGGCCGATCGGCCTGACGAGGTCACGAGTCTCGTCAAGACCCTGGTCGGTCGCCACCTCGTCATCATCGACAATCCGACAACGCCTGGGCCGCAGCTCATGAAGCGCTGTCTGACCAAGACCGTGCCTGGCGCCGTGCATCACTTTGTCGGTATGCAGAACATCAAGGGACCTGGTCTGGCCTTCGTCAATCTTTGGGCAGCCATCGAAACCATGGTGAATCGGTGTCGAACCTTGCTCGAAGGGACTGAGCACGAGCGCAACACGGTGCTCGAGTGGCTCGCTGGCCTCAAGCGTCCGTCGCCTTACGAAGTGATGATCGCCAGGGACGCGTTTCTGCGCAAAGGCGGCGAGGGCTTGAAAGACCTCAGCCTCGAGGAAAAGGCTCTGTTCGAGCGAATGGTGGGAATCATCAACGAAGCGGCGTCGGAAAAACGCGCGGTGGTGGCAACCCCAGGGGGCAAAATCCTTCCCCGCGTGCTCAGCGCGCTCGACAACGTCATTGATTACCGAGACAGCGTCTCCCGTCGTCTGGCCGCGGATGCGACCTTGAGGCTTTTGGCCCTGGGCCTCATCAGTCATCCAGAAGCCGCGTTGCGGCTGGACAAAATCTACGATCGTCAGAAAAAGGGACCCCTGTCAGCGCGCTTGTTCGAAAAAGATTAGAAAAGGCGCCCTTGCTCCTAAAGCCCGTCTCCATTTTGCCGACGTGTACATCGAGGCGTTCGAAGCGCTTTAGGAGGTTGGCCATGTCCGAGGTTCGCCTGAGCACAGATTCTCTGCGTTTGTCCATGGAGGTTGCCACCCTGAAAAAGGGGCTCGACAACATGAAGATGGAGGGACAGGCCGCGGTCGAGCTCATTTCTTCGGCATCCCCACCGGTCAGAGTCGCATCGCCCCCCCATTTGGGCACCATGGTCGACTTCTACGCCTAGCGCTGCTCAAGCGATTCCCCAGTTTGGGCCTACTGGTACAAGAACAAATGAGCTGAGATGCGATCCACGGGCGGCGTGTGGTCCCCCCCGTTATAGACGCAATTGCCCGCCTCGCCCGGATGGAAGACGCAGCCCTCGCAGATGGCGTCTTCGTCTTCCTGGGGTCGGCATGTGTTTTCGTAGGGGCCGTCGTCGGGAGTCTCGGCGTCGTAGCGGATGGTCACGGTCGCAGATGCAGGGAGCAGCTCGGTCACGTCGATGATTGAAGGCTCGACCACGGCGCCCGGGCACCAGCCGTTGCGCGTCAGGGACCATGTGCCAAGCTGGGTGGGTCCAATGGGGTTCTTGGCGCAGTCGTACCTCCAGCGCTTGATGGAGAGGCGCTCGCTGCCGATGTCGATGAGCCGTCGCAGGGAGCAGAATTCGGCGCAGTTGTCCGCGTTGCCCTGTCCATGGCCCGTGGAGAGGAGGCGGAGCTCGGCGCGAGACACCTCCGAAGGCACGGTGAGCTCGACTGGTCCAAGGGCGCTGGACATGGGCGCGGCTGGGTTGCCGACCTCGACTTCACGGTATCCCCACAGATCGATGACCGCAGTGGGGAGAGGCTCTTTGGGCTCGCCTTGAGCGAAATAGAAGGTGGCAGATACGCGCCACCCATGGCCGTGCTCCTTCTCGTTGGGCCCGACCCACGTGTCGATGAACGACCGCACGGTTTTGCTCCCGCGCAGCGCGCTCGCGTACGCGGTCACGTCGAGCTCAAAGCACATCCCCACGCCATAGGGGGTCATGTATCGAGCGATTTCGAGCGCCTTTTCGTCCTCTTGTCCAGCGCGCTCCACGACGAGGAGCTGCGCGGCCCGATCCCAACGATCGCACACACCGTCTGCTGGGCAGTCGAGCTCGACGCGCAAGGTAATGCGCGAGCTGCTTGCGCTCGGAAAGGAGACAGCGGCATCGACGACGCGTTTGTCTTCGGGGTTGAAATAGTGGTCGACCTGGGAGAGCGCCGCGACCGCCAGGCTCCCGGCGTGCACGCTCGGGTCGCGACAGGGATACCAAGGCGGGACTGGCCCGGTGTCTTCTTGGGTCGAGGTGGTCTCACTTTCCGAGCTCGTGTCTGTCGAGTCGGTGAAGGTGTCGGTCGAGTCAGCCGTTTGAGTTTGCGACGGTGTTTCGGTGTCCTTGGGCGAGCCCGAGTCGCTCTTGTTTGGGCACCCCGAAACGCACAGGACCGCGCCGACTAAACACGAGACATGGATTTTCATCAGCATGTTTCCACTCCTCCATAGCGACTCCCGGCGCGCATCGGTGAGCTG
>JALOQD010000116.1 GCA_025453525.1 Myxococcota bacterium | reverse complement strand
GCAATGATGATTATTGGAAACAAAACCTGTCACAGTGCGTTTGTGCACCAAGGACAGCGGGGAGGAAGGATAGCGGCAAGGGCAGGACGACGGACAAAGTCAAGGCGCCCTGGTTGGTCTTGTGCATCCTCTTGGACGGTGCTAGTTTCTCCCTACGCTTTTGGGGGGAGCCTGCCCAACAGCCCAGAAAGCCGGCGCTTTTCCGTAGGATAGACAATGCCTGAAACCTTGGTTTGTGTGGACGAAGTCGCGTGGGTCAGCGTCGGTAGCACGGAACAACAAGTGGAGCCGGCGGCCACCAGACCGAACCGGAACATGCGATGATGGTTTCGTCGGGGAAGAGCCGTCCTGGCCAGACTTCAAGATCTCGTCGTCGACGGCAAGCCGGCCTCCTGATGCTCGTCGTTACGCTTGCCCACGCGTCGCGAGGCCTGGCGGATGAGGTGGAAACCGAGACGCAGCAGAAGCTCTCCAGGATTGAAGCCCTTCAGCTTGCCGCATCGAAGAACCTTGGACTTGTGGTCCAGCGAGTGGAGACTCGCCGGCTTGCGCTGCTGGCAAGAGCTGCATGGCGGCCGTTCAGCCCATCCTTGGTGCTCGATTTGCAGTACCAGAAGTTGAACCAGTTCGAGACGGATCTCTTCGGTCGCTCGGAAGTCGTCGGCTATTCGGCGGGCGTCGAATGGCAGTCGCCGATCGGCACGAGGCTGGCCGCTCGCGTTCACATGAACGACGCACTGGTCGGTGTGCCGCCCTCGTCAAACGGAGGGGCCCCGGTCGGATCAGTCGCCCCGATGAACGACGTGTCGGGGAGCCTTTCGCTGGTGCAACCGTTGCTCAAGGATGGATGGCTTCCAGGAGCCGCCCTCGGGCTGCGTGAGGCTGAGCTCGCGGACCTCATGCAACGCGAGCTGTTCCGAGAGGAGCTCAACAGCCTTCTGGTCGATACCGAGACCGCCTATTGGAACCTCGCGGTTGCGGAGGCTGACCTGGCGATCAAGATTCGGTCTCGCGATCGCGCCAAGCAGCAGTACGACGACACGGCCGAGAACATCCGCCGTGGAATCCTTGCCAACGGTGAGATCTACGTGGTTGAGGACAACGTCGTTTTCTTCGACCAGGAACTGGTTCGAGCTCGTGGAGCTCTTGTCCTTGCCCGTCGGCGGGTCGCAGAGCTGTTACAGCTTCCTGCCGACGCGCCCTTGTCGGCCGCCGACGAGCTCAAGCCCCCCACCGCAGAGGCGCCGCCGCGCGATAAAGCCATCGCGCAGGGCCTGCGGTCGAGCCCGAAGATTACGGCTCAACGGCTGCGGCGCCAGTTGTTGGGGGCGCGCGTATCGACGGCGGCGAATCAGGCTCTCCCGGAGCTCGATCTCAATGCCTCTGTGGGAACCTTTGGCTGGGACACGGGGTTGTCGCAGTCGTGGCACAAGGCGTTTCGTTCGCCACTCTTCGATGGGCGAGTGGGACTGACGTTTAGCCTTCCGCTCGATCGCGGCGCGATCGGGGCCAACCTCGACGCGGCACGGCTGGAGGCCGATCGCGAGGAGGCTGAGCTCGAGAACCGCCAAAACGAAGTGCGCTACTCCATCGACAACCAACTCACCGACTTCGCCGCAAACTTGCATCTCGTCACGCTCGTGCAGCGACAGGTCGAGCTCGCAGAGCTGAAGCTCGGTGTCGAAACCGAGAAGTACAAGAACGGTGTCTCGACCCTTGTCGATGTCGTCCGCTTCCAACGCGACCTCGATAACGCGCTCAGCGCCTTTCAGCACCTGATCAAGACAGTCTACGTCGCACACGCCCGCCTGCTGGCAAGCGAAGGGGTCCTCCACCAGTCTGTGGGGATTGGGGTGAACTAGGAATGGCTCAAGCGCTCATCGACCTTCGGGGTATCACCAAGGTCTATATGAGAGACCAGGACTCGGTTCCCGTGCTCAACGGTGTCGACCTCACCGTGGAGGCTGGCGAGCGCGTGGCGATCATGGGCCGATCCGGTTCTGGGAAGTCGACGCTTCTCAACATCCTGGGCTGCCTGGACGAGCCCACCTCCGGGATCTACCGACTCGACGGCCAGGACGTGAGCCACCTCCCGGACGGCGAGCTCTCCCGCATCAGGAACCGGACCTTCGGCTTCGTCTTCCAGGCGTTTCACCTGCTCAAGGGGCTGACCATCGTAGAAAACGTTGAGCTCCCAATGGAGTATGGTGACGTGCCGGTGCGAGAGCAGCGCCAGCGCGCGCTTGAGCTGCTCTCGCTTGTCGAGCTTGACCATCGGACCAGCCACCGCCCCAGCGAGCTCTCCGGCGGTGAGCGCCAACGAGTCGCTATCGCCCGAGCCTTGGCCAATCACCCCAAGGTTTTACTGGCCGATGAGCCGACCGGCGCGCTCGACTCAAAAGCACAGAGCCTCATTCTCGAAGTCTTTGAGAAGGTTCACCGCACCCTTGGCACAACGCAGATCGTCGTGACGCACGACCCGAAGGTCGCCGAGGATCTCGCCAAGCGGACGATACGAATCTCCGACGGCAGGATTGAGGGCGAGTCGAATGCGGCGTGAAATCAATCTCCTGCTGCCGGTGCTTTTCGCGGCCCTCCTGCTCGGAAGCGGAAGCGACCTATCCGGCGCCGCGCCAGCGACAGCCTCTGTCCCGCCGGAGGACTCTCTGGCTCCGGACTCTCTGGCTCCAGACTTGTTCACGGGCTTTCTCGTACCGGCCAATGCCACCGAGATCTACGCCCCAGAGACGAACTTCCGCGTGCGAGGATGGAACTCCAACTGGGGCCAAGTGAGCCTGATCGAACTAGCGCCAGACGGGAAAGAGGTCAAGGAAGGCGATGTCGTGGCTCGTCTCGAGTTCATCGGTCGCGACGCCCTCGACTGGATCAACCGCCGCATTCAGGAAACCGAGGCGAACGGATCTCAGGCAAAGGTCACCGCGTCTCAGACGCTCGATGCTCTCCTGATGGAATCGCGACGCAGGGCTCTCGAGCTCCAACAGGCAGGACTCGACGTTCAGCGAGAGAAGGCGATCTCGAAACGACAGGCAGAGCTGTTTCGCATCCGCCAGAAGATTGCCGAATTTGAGGTTCAGGCCGTCACCGAGCGGATTGCTACCAAGCGCAAGGCAACCGACGCGGAAAACACCTACCAGAACATGCTCATCAAGAGCGTGCGATCGGACCTGGACCGCTACAAGTTCTACCAGAAGCGCTTCGAGGTTCTCGCGCCGCACCCGGGGATAGTCCGCCACGCATTCAACTCGAAGGCGGGACGGAAGATCCAGAAGGGCGATGGCATCTCCGCCGGGCAACGCATTCTGTCTCTCGCCAAGGACGGGGTGCTGGCCGCAAAGTTCTTCGTCCCCGAGCATCGCCTGACCGAGGTCACGATCGGCGGCGAAGTCCTGGTGACGACGACGGCATCGGCCGAGGAGCACAACGCGACAGTCACGAAGATCGACTTCTTTCCACAGGAACTCAGCTTCTTGGCCGAGAACCCGAATCTGCCGAACGGTCAGGAGAAAGCGTTTGCCGTGACCGCAGAGTTCAAGAGCGGCACCGGGGACATCTCTGCTGGCGCAGAGATCCGGGCAAAAGCGAAACCGCGATGATGTTCCTCGTGCATCCGAGGCATGTACGCCGCAGCCTCGTTCAGTTTAGGACCCATCCCCTGCGCACCGCCTTGGCGCTCCTGGGAATGGTCTTGGGCGTGAGCTCCGTCGTCGGCATGGTCTCTATCGGCGAGGGTGCCCAACGGGAGATCCTGGCGAGCATCGAGGCCCTTGGCGGAGACGTGGTCCACATCAAGGCGAAGGAAGTCCCGGACGAGAAGATCGGGGAACTCGTGAACGATTCGCGGGGCCTCAACCGAAACGACATCCCTGCCCTGCGGGCGACCTTCACGACGATCGGCGACACGGCGTTCGCGCGATGGACGAGCATCGGCGTGAACGACCTTCCGATCCCGACCTACAATGTCAAGTTGGCAGCAGTCGAACCGGCCGTGTTCGTCGTACACCGTCTGCGCGTGAGCGAAGGCCGAGGGCTGACCGACTCCGACGACCGCTTCGGCAAGCGTGTCGCGGTCCTTGGCTCCGACATTGCCAGGCAGGCGTTCGATGGCCACGCCCTGGGGAAACAGATTCGGATCGGCTATGCCTACTTCGAAGTCGTTGGGACGCTAGAACCGAAGAGGTCTGGTGGCGATCTCCCCATCGACCCCGAAGCCTACAATCGCGCCGTCGTGGTCCCCTTCACGACGGCCACCGAGCAGCTTGCGCCAGCCGATGCCTACAGGGAGATCGATGTGATCTCTCTGCGCGTCGGCAGCCTCTCTGAGACCCTTATGGCCAAGAAGGCGATTACGCCTGTCCTCAAATCTCTGCATGGAGGGGTCGAGGACTTCGAGATCATCGCGCCCGAGGAGATCCTCGAGAAGAAGCAGGCCACGCAGGCGATTCTCAACCTGGTCCTCATCTCCATCGCCGCGATCTCGCTCCTGGTCGGCGGCATCGGCGTCATGAACATCATGCTCGCCAACATCATGGAGCGAATCTCAGAGATTGGATTGAGGCGAGCGATCGGGGCCAGCCGCCGAGACATCCGAGACCAATTCTTGGTTGAATCGGTCATCGTCTGCTTCATCGGCGGCGTGATCGGGATCGTTCTCGGATTCCTGGTCTCGTTTCTGGTCGGATGGATTTTCGGTCTCAAAGTGGCCCTCGCCTGGACCGCGATGGCCGTCTCCTTCGGCCTCTCTGTCGCGGTCGGTCTCGTCTTCGGTATCTGGCCCGCCATGCGAGCCTCCCAAGTGAGCCCCGTTGAAGCCTTGCAGCACGAGTGAACCATGAAGAACACCCCAAAACGCATAGCGACCGCGTGGGTCTCATCGCTCCTACTTCTGAGTGGCTGCGACAAGGCCCCAACGCCGGTTCTATCGACGGTCGTCGTCCAGCGCGCGGACTTGGTGTTCGCCAGCAGCTTCTACGGTGAGGTCGAAGCCCGGCAGAGCCATCCCATCCTCGCACCCGACCTTCGTAACACGTGGCAAATCACCGTCGAGTCGGTGCTTGCAGACGGCACTCTGGTAAAAAAAGGCGACGTCGTGCTCACTTTCGCCAAGGGCCCGATGGAGGAAGACCTGCGGGAGAAGCAATCGGCGCTCGCGGTGGCAGAGGCCGGCTACCGGAAGGTCGCAGCGCAGAACCAAGATGATCGGATCACGCGCACGCTAACGATCCGACGCGACGAGATGGGGGTGGAGCTGGCGAAGCTGGCAGTGGTTGAGGGCGTCAACTTCATTTCGAAGATCGACCTGGAGAAGGCGAAGGTGGAGCTGGCTCGCGCGGAGCTGCAGCTGGACGTTGATCGAAAGGAGATCACGACCTTTGAAAAGAAAGCGGCGGCAGCGCTCGAGGTCGAGCGCCTTCAGGTCAGCACGGCGGCGGACAAGGTGAAGGAGATCCAGGGGCAGCTTGTAGCCCTTCAGATCAAGGCGCCGGCCGACGGCATGCTCTATGCGCCGTACACCCGGCTGAACTGGAACATGGGCAAAGTCGCGCCGGGGAAGGTGGCTCGCCCTGGTGACAAGATCCTCGAGGTGCCGCAGCTCGACCGCTTTAACGCAGCCGTCTACGTGCGCCAGCGCGATGCAGCGCTCGTTCGCGTCGGGGACGAGGCTTCTGTTGTCGCCACGATGTTTCCCGACCAGCCCTTCAAAGGGAAGGTCGTGAGCAAGGATGAGTTCGCAACCACGCGCAACGAGCGGATGGGGACTTCGACTCCTCAGGGCACGCTGAAAGAGGTGAAGGTCGTCTTGGAGCTCGAAGGCGGCGCCGAGAAGTTGCGGCCAGGGGGCACGGTTCGGGCCGATATCAGCACCGTGCTCGCCAAGAACGTGCTTTTAGCGCCCCTCGCGGCCGTCAAGGAGTGGAAGGGGGAGCGCTGGGTTGTCCTAGCCGACGGCCGAAAAGCGCCGGTGCAGGTCGGGAAGACCTCCACCACGCACGCCGAGATTCTCAACGGAGCACGGGAAGGCGACCAACTTCGGCTGGAGTGAAACTTCGAGAAGAGGGAACGGCACGCGCGTCCCGCTTAGGGTTCACGCAAGAATAAGTTCCCAGAATCAGGCTGTCCGAGGAGCTCGGCCAGCAAGGCGGGAGGAGAGGGAATACTGGTGGTATTCACTCGACGAGCAACGAAGCTGGACGAGATGCATCGGCGGCCTGATTCTGGGAAGTTATTCTTGCGTGAGCCCTTAAGTCCCCTTACCTCTTGAAGTGGGGCGCAAGCGTGGGCACGGGCGCGGCTTTGAAGGTGAGCGCTCCGACTGGGCAGTTTTCCACGATGAGGTCGAGGCCCTTGTCGTTCACCATCGCCAGTTGGCGGTCGAGGGCTGGCGCCACTCTGGCGGTAAAGCCGCGGCCCACGAAGCCCATGACGTTGGTGCCGAGGATCTCGTCGGTGAGCCGCACGCAGGTGCCGCACTGGATGCACTTGTGCGTTTCGTAGACGATGCGCTCGTGGGAGTCGTCTCGGTGGTAGGTGCGACACTCGCCGCTGAAGGCTGTCTGCGTGGCGCTGAACTGACCGGCGTAGGTGCGAAGGCGGCACTCGTGGGCGTCGCGGCAGCCGCACTCGAGGCAGCGCCTGGCTTCTTCGCGCACGGTCAAAGCTTCAAAGCCCGTCTCGACCTCGGCAAAGGTGCTGGTGCGCTGGTCCATGGAGAGGTGCGGCATGGGGACCCGCTCCTTCTTCTCGAACTTCTCCACCACTGCCTTCGGGATCTGCTCGAGCTTGCCCATGGTGTGGTTGTAGCGCTTGGCATCGCCTGTCACGGGCAGGCCCATGAGGAGCTGGTCCATGGCGATGGCGGCGCGGCGTCCGGCGGCCACGGCGGTCACGGCGATGTCGGCGCCGGTCACGCAGTCTCCGCCAGCGAACACTTTGTCGCGGTTGGTGCGGCCCGTGTGGAGGTCCGCGTCGATGGAGCCCCAGCTCGTGAGCTTGAGGTCGGGGCACATGGTGGCGTCCACGCCCTGGCCGATGGCGGCGATGACGTTGTCGACGATTCGGACGTGCTCGCTGCCTTTCATGGGCACTGGCGAGCGGCGGCCGCTCTTGTCGGGCTCGCCCAGCTCCATGCGGATGCAGATGACGTGAAGGCCGTCGCCCTTCTTTTCGATTTTGGTGGGCGCGGCGAGGATCTCGAGCTTGATGCCTTCGTGCTCGGCTGCCTCGATTTCCTCGGACCAAGCCGGCATCTCGGTGCGGGTGCGGCGGTAGAGGATCGAAACCTCTTTGGAGCCGAGGCGCAGCGCGGTGCGGGCCGCGTCGATGGCGGTGTTGCCGCCGCCGACGACCATGACCTTGCCACCGATCTTGTAGCTCTCGTTTTTGGACACGGCTCCTAAGAACCCGATACCGCTGAGCACGCCCTCGAGGTTCTCGCCCTCGACGCGCATGGCCGTGGCTTTTTGGGCGCCGAGCCCCAGAAACACCGCGTCGTAGTCCTTCTCGAGCTGCTCGAGCGTCACGTCCTTTCCGACCTTGACGCCATAGCGGATCTCGGCGCCGAGCTTCTGTATGACGGCGGTCTCTCGTTCGATGACGTTGCGCGGCAGGCGGTAGCTGGGAATGCCGTAGCGCACCATGCCGCCGGACTTTTCGTGGGCGTCCAAAATGGTGCACTGATGGCCGAGGAGCTGCAGATAATAGGCGGCGGTGAGCCCAGCAGGGCCGGCGCCGACGATGGCCACATGCTTGTTCGAGGCTGCGGCGCGCTGGGGCAGGTACTCCTGTCCCTTGTCGCTCACCGAATCCTCGGCAAAGCGCTTGAGGTGGCAGATGGCGATGGGCTTCTCCACGAGATGGCGACGGCACGCGGTCTCGCACGGGCGGGTGCAGACCCGGCCCAGAACGCCGGGCAGGGGCATGTTGTGCTTGATGAGCTCGAGAGCCTCGCGGTCTTGCCCCAGGGCCAGGTGCTTGACGAACCCGGGGATGTCGATGCCTGCCGGACAGGCGCTCATGCACGGACCCAGGCAGTCGCCGAAGTGATCCGAGAGGAGGAGCTCCACGCAGGTGCGGCGGGCCTTTTGCACGCGCTCGGACTCGGTCTTGATGACCATCCCATCGGCTGCGGCCGTGGCGCAGGACGGCACCAGATTGGCGCGGCCTTCGACCTCGACGACGCACACGAAGCACGAGCCGTAGGGTTTGAGCTTCTCATTGGCGCAGAACGTCGGGATGAACGTTCCTTGAGCCTTGGCCGCTGCGAGGATCGTCGTGCCGGCCTCGACTTCGACCTGTCTTCCATCGAGTGTGAACTTTACGGTCTTCACGGCGTCTTCCTTCCTCACATGACGGCCACGGCGTCGAATTTACAGACGTCGCGGCACACGCCGCAGCGGATGCAGGCGGCTTGGTCGATGGTGTGTTTCTGCTTTTTTGCACCGGCGATGGCGTCCACTGGGCAGTTTTTGCCGCAGATGAGACAGCCGGTGCAGGTATCGGTGATCGTGTACGTGCAGAGGTCGCGGCACTTGCCAGCGCGGCACTTGCGATCGCGGATGTGCTCCTCGTACTCCTGCCGGAAGTAGCGCATGGTGGTGAGCACCGGGTTGGGCGCGGTTTGGCCCAGGCCGCACAGGCTCGTGCTCTTGATCTGGTGAGCCAGGTCCTCGAGGCGATCGAGGTCTTCGATCTGGCCGTGGCCGTCGCAGATGCGAGTGAGGATCTCGAGCATGCGGCGCGTGCCCACGCGGCAGAACGTGCACTTGCCGCAGGACTCGAGCCGCGTGAAGTCGAGGAAGTAGCGGGCCACGTCCACCATGCAGGTGGTATCGTCCATGACGACCATGCCTCCGGAGCCCATGATGGCGCCGGTGCGATTGACCTCGTCGTAGTCGATGCGCGTGTCGAACATGCCCGAGGGCACGCAGCCGCCCGACGGGCCACCGAGCTGCACGGCCTTGACTTTTCGCTTGGTGCCTGTGCCGCCGCCGATGTCGTAGATGATCTCCTTGAGAGCGATGCCCATGGGCACCTCTACGAGACCTCCGCGCTTGATTTTTCCGGCCAGGGCGAACACCTTGCTGCCCTTGCTCTTCTCAGTGCCCATGACCGCGAAAGCCTCGGGGCCCTTGCGGATGATCCACGGCACGTTGGCCCAGGTCTCCACGTTGTTGATGGTGGTGGGCTTGCCGAACAGGCCGCTCTGGGCCGGGAACGGCGGTCGAATCCTTGGCATGCCGCGTCGACCTTCGATAGACGCGAGCAGTGCCGTCTCTTCACCGCACACGAAGGCGCCGGCGCCTTCTTTGATGTGCACGTCGAAATTGAAGCCAGAGCCCAGGATGTTGTTGCCGATGTAGCCCTTCTGCCTCGCCTGCTCGATGGCGATCTCCAGGCGCTGGATGGCGAGCGGATACTCGGCGCGACAGTAGATGTACGCCTCGTCCGCTCCGGTCGTGTACGCGCCGATGATCATGCCTTCGAGCACCGCGTGAGGGTCGCTTTCGAGGACCGTGCGATCCATGAACGCCCCGGGGTCGCCTTCGTCCGCGTTGCATACGATGTACTTCTTGGGACCTTTTTCTGTACGGGCGAACTTCCACTTCATGCCCGTGGGGAAGCCAGCGCCGCCGCGGCCCCGAAGCCCGGATTTGAGCATGACATCGATGACCCAGTCAGGGTCCTTCTTTTCGAGCACGATAGCCAGCGCCCTGTAGCCGTCTACCGCGAGGTATTGCTCGATCTGCTCGGGATCGATGATGCCGGAGTTGGCGAGCACGATTCTCTTCTGCTTGCCGAGGAGCTCCTTGGCCTCGCCTTCCTCGGGATTGATCTTCCATGCGTTGTAGGGCTGACCGCCCCGGACATGGTCGTTGATGATTTTTTCCATGCGAGCCGTGGTCACGTTGCCGTACATGTGCACCGTGCCGTCCTCGTCGATGACCCGCACCAGAGGCTCGGCGTGGCACATGCCGTAGCAGCCAGTGATGCCGAGGGTGTATCCGCCGCCGTCGCTGACTTTCTGCACAGCCAAATCGTAGACTTCTTGAGCGCCGGCCGCGATGTTGCACGTGCTCATGCCCACGACGACCTGCCTGCCGGTTTTACTCATGGGAGCTTGCACCGCGGTCCTCCGATTTCTTCTCGAGCGTGTCGATGATCTCGGCCGCTTTTTTGCGATCGAGCTTGCCGAAGGTTTTGTTCTCGACCATTACCACCGGAGCCAGAGAGCAGCACCCCACGCAGGCCACGGAGCTCAAGGTATAGCGCATGTCGGGAGTGTTCTCTCCGTTCTTGACGCCAAGGCGTGACTCCATGGCCTCGGTGATGCCTTCGGCGCCGCCTACGTGGCAGGCCGTGCCGTGGCAGACCTTGACGATCTTTTCACCAACAGGGGTCAGCCGAAATTGGGCGTAGAACGTGGCAACGCCATAAAGCTGCGACTCGGTCATCTCTGTGGTTTCCGCGATTCGCTCGATGGCTTCGAGCGGGATGTAGCGGAACTCCTCTTGGACCAACTGCAGAACCGGGATCGCCATTTGCGGGCCCTTGCCCTTCTTGGCAACGATGGCGTCCACCTTTGCGAGATCGATGCTCATACCGCCTCCTACTGGTCAAAAGCGCTTAGCTTCGAGGGGCGCGGCCGAAAGGTCTGCCACGACGCTCGCCTCTTCAATACAAAAAAAGCGCAGAGGTTGAAACAGGCCACAGCGGGGAGAATCGCTTTTTTTTAGGGCAGAGAGGCTTTTAAGCTGGGGCGAAGTGCCCCGGAGAGGGCAGAACCCGTGCTTTGCTTCTCAGCGAGGGTCCACAATGCTACACCCTTTCCCATGAGCCTTGGCGCCCTCGAGCTGAGTTACGTCATCCCGGCCCTGGACAAGGATCTTCGGGGGGCCGTGGTGCGCAAGGTTTTGTGCCCGGCCCTGCCGGGTCGCCTCTGTCTCGAGCTGCGAACGCAATGCGAAAACCATTTTCTTCTCGCGGTGGTGCACGGAGATGCCACGCGGCTGCACCGAGTGGGCACTAAACCCCGCAACGCCGATGAGCCCCACCCGTTTGTCATGCTACTGCGCAAGGAGCTCGTGGGCCTCGCCGTGGCATCTGTGCGCCAGTTGGGGGGCGATCGAGTGGTGGAGCTTTGTTTCAGGGGAGGTGAGCGCTGTGCATCCCTCGTCTGTGAGCTAACCTCCAAGCATTCGAACCTATTTTTTATAAGTGGCGAGGGCCGAATCGGCGGGTCGCTCTATCCCAATCGATCTCAGCGTCGGGCTCTTGTGCCCGGACAGTGTTACGAGCCGCCAGCCTCCCACGAGGGCAAAAGGCCCGAGATCAATCGCTTCGATTCGAGCCTGCCCATGGAACCGCAGATCGAGGCGCGGTATGCCGCTTCGGATGCGACCGCCGAGCTGGAGCAAAAAAAGAGCATGGTGAGTCGCCTGCTGCGCACCGCGCGGCAGAAGCTCGAGCGCCTCCTCACGGCTCTAGAGGGCGACCTGAGTCGGGCGTCCCAGGCCGATGAGCTTTCCACCTTTGGACATCTGCTCAAGGCCAACCTGAAAAGGCTGTCGCGCGGCGCATCGTCGGCGGCCCTCGAGGGTTTCGACGGCGCGAAGGTGGACGTGCCCCTCGATCCTCGACTTGGGCCTGTCGAGAACATGGAGAAATTTTTCGACAAAGCCCGCAGGCTGCGCAAGGCGATGAGCTTCATCGAGAAGAGGATGGACGAGACCCTCGACAAGCTAGCGGAGATCGAACAGTTCGAACAAGCCCTTCCCAGCGCCGATGCGGCTGAGTTGGAAGAGATTCTTCAGACCGTATGCCGAAAGCACAAAGGCCTGCGACCCAAGCTCCCTTCGAACAAGCGCGAACCGCAAGAGCGCTTGCCGTACAAGGAAATTCCGATCAGCGCTGGGCGCTTTGCACGGGTGGGTCGCAGCGCTCGTGACAACGATGCGCTCACTTTGCGTCACACCAGGCCCGACGACCTGTGGCTCCACGTGCGCGGTCGCCCAGGCAGTCACGTGGTGGTGCCCATGGGCCGGCTCGAGGAACCGAGCTTCGACATCCTGGTCGATGCGGCCCACCTGGCGGTGCATTTCTCTCTCGCGAGAGGCCAAAGTGGGGTGGAGGTCATCTACACGCGTCGCAGGTACGTGGCCAAACCCCGGGGCGCCGCCCCAGGCTCGGTTCGAATCATGAAAGAGAAGACGCTGCTCCTCGAGCTCGAGCCCGAACGGCTGGCGCGGCTCTTGGGCAAAGCCGATATCGATGGTCAAACATCATGGTAGTACTCCGCTTGGCCGTTTCTTCGCCTTCCAATACAGCCCTATTTGGATGTTCCAGAATGCCGAAAAAGCGTTTTTGAGTGTAGGACAAAAAAGGGCCCTCTTCGTCGCCGCCACCTTCGAGCCGCCAGCCCCTTCGATCCCGGTTTCGACACCCCGATCGGCAGCTCGGCGCGGACTCGCAAAGGAGCCTTCAAGGGTGACGAGGGTCAATCCAACCCAATTGACATATTGCGCGGTCACGCTTTTGCCCAGTTCGACGAGGGATCCCGGTTGTGCGAGGTCTTTGGCTGCGCTCGCGACGGTCATGCCGAGGGGGCTGCCGATCTCCGCGTGATCAACAGGTGTTATTGGTGAGAGCGAGTTCGTAGGTCTCTGAGGCCCCTTCTGGGGGGGGGCGTGCTTTATATGTCAATTGGGCTGGATTGACCCCTTGGCCAACCTGAATCCGCACTTCCACACACTGATGATCGACGGCGTCTACGCATACGCCGATGGCGATGCAGCACCGCTCTCCGTGCCGGCTCCGCAGCTGACCGACGAGGATGTGCGGCAGCTCGTTGAGACCGTGGCCACGCGGGTGCTGCGCCTGCTCGAGCGTCGCGGGATCCTCGATGGCGACGAGCTGGATCCACTGGCCGAGCGGTCACCCGTGCTCGCTGGGATGACCGTGGCGTCGGTGCAAGGTCTCGTGGCCACGGGCGAGCGAGCCGGCAGAATCGTGCGGCGCGTGCTCTCGGATCCGGCGGCGGCGGTCCGCACGAGCGCGCTGTGCTTCGCCTCGCGGCTTTTCCCTGCACGCCGCCACGCGGATCGAGGCCGACGACAAAGCCGGTCTCGAAAGGCTCTGCCGTTACGTGGCAAGACCACCGCTCGCCGCGGGAAGGTTGGTGCAGCACAGCGACGACAAGCTCTCCTTCGCGCTCAAGACACCCTGGGATGATGGCACCACCCACATCGTGCTCTCGCCACTCGAGCTCCTGGAGAAGTTGGCGGCACTGGTTCCGCCGCCGCGCGTCAACCTCGTCAGGTACCACGGCGTTCTGGCGCCCAACGCCAAGGACCGGGACAAGATCGTCCCCGCGGGAGAGAAGACAGCGAGCGATCCTGCTTCTGGAGCCGAGACCGATCGACCAAGCCTCGCAATCATCGACTTTCTTGGGCTGCGTTGCTCGCCAGAATTTTCTCGATCAATGCCTGCCAGTGCGAGTGTGGGGGTCGGATGAAGATCGTCGCGGCGGTCACAGACCCCGCCTCGGTCCGCCGCTACCTCGAAGGTGTCGGCCTGCCTTCGGAGCCGCCGCTGATCGCGCCAGCCAGGGCGTCGCCGCAGCTCGACCTCGCCTACGACTGGTGACATCAGCGGTCTTTTCCGAAGGCTCCTTCGCGAGTCGGTGGCGAGCTGCGCCTTGAGGCGAAGTAGCCCGCCTTTTTCGGGCAGGTTTGCGCCTTTTTTGCTAGTGTTAGCACCATCATGATGCTCCGAACTGCCAACAACGCGCCGCTTGAACGCCTTTAAATCGCGTCCGTCAGTCCTGCAACAGTCTCTTTTGAGCATCATGATGGCGAAGAGGCTAAGAGAAAAGGTGAAAACGTGCCCGAAAAAGTCATGCTATCCCGCCTCAATCAAGGCGAGGCTCTTTCCTGACTCGGGAAGGAGCCTTCGGAAAAGACCGCTGATGTCAACAGTCGGAGAGATTGTCGTCGCTGTGCTGCTCCAGCCTTCCCGCGGCGAGCGGTGGCCTTGCCACGTAACGGCAAAGCCTTTCGAGGCCGGCTTTATTGTTGGCCGCGATCCGCCTGACTCCGTCGACGCTCGAAAAGGCGCAGCACCTGCGTGGCTACGGTCTCCACGAGTTCTCGGGAAACGCGTCGTCCACCAAGCGCACTGAAGTATCGGCCATGCGGCGCCCCGTGCAGCTCGGGCAAAACCCGCGGCCCTTGCACGAAAAGGTGCGCGGCCCGGCTTTTACCGCAATCGTCGCAGCGTAGTCGAACCAGCCCGTTGCTCATCCGTGATCTCCGAAGGCACCCGAAGAAAGTATAAATAGGCAGATTCATTTAGGCAGCCTTGCTCGGCACGAGGGTACGAATCCTTGTGGCGAGC
>JALOQD010000404.1 GCA_025453525.1 Myxococcota bacterium | reverse complement strand
ATCCCTGCGGCAGCCTCCCGCGAGGTGGAAACAGCGGTGACCGTGCTCGGCTATGGCATCCTCGTGGGGGCAGCCATCAGCCTCACCAACTGCGACACCAGTGATGTCATCGACGTCACGTCCTGGTCGACGGTAGCGCAGGACGGACAGAGCATCGCCATCGTGCTGCCGGCCGATGTCTCGAGGATCCAGGGGCTCTATACGCTCTCGGTTGTCAATGCCCCACCGAAGGAGCATCAGAGCGACGAGCTGGTGTGCGCGTTCAACGTGCTCGCTGGCGCTCCGCCCACGGTCACGGCGGTGACACCGAGCACCGCATTTGCGGGGACGCCCGGCGATGGCCTGCTGTCCGATACCCTCGTGAACATCGAGGGCACGGGCTTTGCCGCAACTCCCACAGTGCGCTGGGTCAAGGTCGACGGCTCGGCGTTCTGGGAGGCCAATGAGGTGGCCTATGTCAGTGAAACTCAGCTCACCGCGATCGTGCCGTCTGAAAGCAACAATATGGATGTCGGCGACTACAACGTGTACGTGACCAACCCCAATAAGCTCGGTGCTCGATGGCTCGTCGGTGGTGCTGACCCTGGGGTGTTCACCATTACCGGTAGCGCTCCGCCGCGCATCGATGACGTCTTCCCCGGACGCGTGGAACAGAGCGCTTGCATAACGCAGCCGCTCACCATCAGCGGAAGCAATTTTCATCTTTCGGCAGGGGTTTATTACATGATCGAGGAAGGGATTTGCGATGGCCAGATCATCGACGCCAATGGGAGCATCCTGTGCCCTATGTTCATCGACAGCAGAGCCGCGACCACGCTCGTGGCCCACTTCGCGGTCTGCCCCGGCAACGGGCTGTGGCCCATCGCCGTCATGAACCCGGACGGGCAGACCGACTATTTCTTCTCGGTTCTGGTCACCAATTCCTCGGACGGACATCTGAACGGGAGTGACTTTAAGCAGCTCTCCTCGAGCCTCGAACAACCACGTTGGCGACATGCGGCTGAATACGGATTCGATGCCTTCGGTAGGGCGCATATCTACGTTGCAGGCGGACAGGGTGCGAGTGGCGGGGTGCTCGACACCGTCGAGATGAGCGAGCTCAATGTGTTCGGTCGGCCTGGTCCGTTCTCGACGACCATGCAGTACCTGAATGCCGACGAGCCCAGAGTGGCGAACACCCTTTCCCTTCCACTCCAGGGCGCTGCCATGGTCCGCGTGGGTCGGGATCTGTTTGTGCTCGGAGGCGCCACCACCCGCACGGACATCGTCGCCGCCGTCAATGCCTCTGACGTGGTGCAGCGCGCGAGAATACTCGGCTACGAACAGATGCCATCGGTCAAGAAGCCATCGTTTGTCAAAGGCGAGGGACTGCCGAATGGGACTTGGTTCTACCGCGTCAGCGCCTTGGGCCCGTGGGGCGAGGGCCTTTCGACCAAAGAGATGGCTGTGTACGGTGGAGGCGGCGAGATCACCGTGTGCTGGGGCATTCCCGCAGAGGCCGGGGTCACGGGTTACAACGTCTACCGTTCGGCAGCCGCAGATGGCCGATCAGGCACGACCTCGCTCATAGCTGTGAACGTACAAGGCACGTGCTTCACCGATGATGGTTCGGAGCTGCTCGCGCCGGCGCCCGCCAGACTGCGGGGCGCCCCTGGTGCCGGAGCCGGGCTCGCTGTGGGAACGTATCACTACGTCGTGACCGCAGTGGTGCCAGTGGCCGGGCACGATGCGATCGAGACCGTGGGCAGCTACTCGTCCTCCGTCGGGCTCGTCCAAACCGATGTGGACGCAGGCAACGCCGCGGTGACCCTGAACTGGGACTTGGTGCCAGGCCAGGGAGTGACCTATCACATCTACCGGTTCGACGACGATGCCGGAGAGTACCTGAGGCTCTCGGCCACGCCCCAAGCGGAAACGAGCTTCCTCGATAGCGGTGTCGCTGCCGTGGAGCCTGCCCAACCGCTCGTTGCTCCGTTGCGTCCTCTGC
Source organism: Myxococcota bacterium (assembly GCA_025453525.1). Classification (GTDB taxonomy): domain Bacteria; phylum Myxococcota_A; class Polyangia; order JAAYKL01; family JAAYKL01; genus JALOQD01. The sequence continues at coordinate 2,293 of JALOQD010000404.1, read as the reverse complement.
CCGCTGGCAGCCTCTCCCTGTGGACCGAGCTCGACGCCGAGCAATTCCTCCTTTCGCCTCGAGAAGGCGTGGAGGCCATCGTCGTCCAACTCGATCCAGAATCTGAGGAGGATCCTGTGGCACGGATCATCGCGGCGGGCGGTCGCAGCTCTTCGGGAAACGGCGCCGCAACCTATCTCGATGGAGCGGAGTCCATCGCCGTGTACGCTGATGGCACCCTCGATGCAACCTGGCTCGAAGAAGCTCCTGTTCTAAACACCCCGCGCTCTCACTACGCCCTCGTCACCACACAGGGCCGCGACGCCACCGACTTCCCACCCGAAGGCGAGGATCCGCCGTGTCCTGATTTCGACGGCGACGGCTACATCGACTGTGCCTGCGCCGAGGTCGACGATCTGGACGCCGACTGCGACGACCACAACATTGCCATACACCCTGACGCGGTCGAGGTGTGCGGCGACGGCATCGACCAGAACTGCGATGGCAGTGGCTGCGGTGGCTGGGATCTCGCGTGCCTCTGCGAGGATGACGTGGACGAGGACGGCCACATCTCAGTGGAATGCGGTGGCGACGACTGCTGCGATGCTGGCGACGAAGTGGGCGTGCTCGGCTGCGCGCCGGACACAGCCGCGGGAATTCACCCCGGCGCCTTGGAGGCTTGCGGAGATGATATCGACCAGAACTGCGACGGCCTCGACAGCGAGTGCGCCTGTGTCGACGATGTCGATGGCGATGGGCACTTGTCGATCGAGTGCGGCGGTGACGATTGCTGCGACAATGGGGCAGACACCTCGCTGGGCTGCACGGATTTGACGGCAGCTCTCATCTATTCCGGCGCCAAGGAGTACTGTCAAAATGGCGTCGACGAGGATTGTGACGGCGAGGATTCGCTGTGCGTGATCACTTCCGCCGACCTACCCGGCCTCCGAAGGACAGGCGGTGCTGTCGACACCCGCCTTGTCCCAGGAAGGCGCGTGCCCCGCACCCTAGCAGGTGGCGAGGCCGTCTACGTCATCGCCGTCATGGGCGACAGCGACTGGCCGGACATCGACAATGGCGGCCTCTCCAGCTTCGAGGCCTGTCCGGTGGACGCGGACGGCCACCTCGTCAGCGCGACGGGCTCATGGTACGTCCAAAACGTGACTTCCAACCAGCCGACTTTTGGCCTCGACGCAGTGCTCTATTTCCAACACCTCTATCCCTTCTGGGGCTCCTCGACCGAGGACTATGATCCGGCGAGCTCGATTGCGCTCAAGACAGGGACCATACGCCGTTATGGTGTGACCGACCCCGACTCTGTGACCCCAGGCAATGAAGACGATCTACTGGGGACCGGTCAGAGCGCGTCCACCCAGTTCGTCGTGCCCCGGTCCCACTACAAAATGCTGCGACTCATGTCTTACATCTACGTGATTGGCGGTTGGGCAGGGGCACATCAGGATCTGGATGGGAACACGGTTCCTTTGGGCCCGACCGGTGAGATAGAGAGACACATCCAGTAATCTCGAGCGGGCAGGACATGAGAGAAGCCGCGGGGGCCTCGCCAAATCCATCCAAGCTCGCTGGTCACTTTGGGGAGGATTCACCCGAATGGGGCCCTAGAGCCCCGCGCATGGCAGCCTCGAGCGCAGCGGCGACGTCGCTACCCAGGAAGATGTTGGCCATTTTACGGGTCTTGGCCACCGCGGCCTCCAAGTTGCCCTTTTGGAGCTCGCTTGCGACCAGCTCGTTCATCGAAGTGCTGGCCTTGTGCTCTGCGAGCACAGCGAACGCGGCGGCCTGGACTTTGGCGCGGTCTCCCTTGGGCAAGGCTTCGCTCAAGATTTCAGCTCCTCGAAGACCTGCTTTATCAAGGCGCGGATGATGTTCAGGACCAAGGCGACGAACACGGCTCCGAGCAGGAAGACCACCGCTGTCCCCAAAAGGGCGTATTCAGCTGGCAAGAGGGGCAACAGCGGCGAGGCGAGGTAGGCGGCGGTGAACAGGACGACGAACGCCAGCATCAGACGGACCGCTCGACCGATGTAGCCGCCGCGGGCCACAGTGGCCAGACGCACGGCCTGGACGAGAGCGAACAGCATGACAGCGATGGCTGCCGCGATAAGGGCGTAGAACGCGATGCTCAAGGCTCGGCTCCTTTTTTTTAAGAAAATCCGCCCCGACCCGGTCGATGACGCGGACGCTCAAAAGGAGTCTAGAACACCCGGGCTGAAGTCCCAAGTACTATGGCCACGATCGCACAGGTTTCCTCTTGTTGAAACGATCGTCATCCTCGCGCCGGAGGCGCGGCGGA
>JALOQD010000115.1 GCA_025453525.1 Myxococcota bacterium | reverse complement strand
CTCGGCGTCAACCCCAGGTACGACATCAGCTCGCGCGCGCTTTTGAATCTATTGAAGCCGTGGAGCTCCGCCAAGATGATCATCGCCGTCACGGTGTCCACACCGCGCAGGCATCGCAGCCAGCCCACCTTCTCCGCGTAGGCTTCGCTCTTAGCCACTTTTTCGACGTGAGATTCGAGCGCCTTGATTCGCTCCTCTATCTGCTCGATAGCCAGCAGGTAATTATCGAAAACCTGCTGTGCGGGGGCCGCCTCAAAGCGGACTCCCTTCAGCCATGACCGGTGCTTGGTCGTCCAGTTTTTTCCTTCGCGGTACACAATGCCGTGACGCAGCAACATCTTGCTCAAGCGATGACGGGCACTGAGCAAATCCTTTTTCGAGTCTTCACGGGCACGCGTCAGCCCGGAACATCGCCGCCAGATTGGCCGCGTCCCGCCTATCTGTCTTGATGTGCTCTCCCGGCTTCTTGGGGATCAACGACGGCGCTATCACTCGACAATCGATTCCCAACTCAGTCATCTGATGCAAAAAACCATACCCGCATGGTCCTGCCTCATAGACCGCCTGTACTGACCCCGAATATCGCTCCTTCAGATGTTTGGCCAACCTCCTTAACGACCGGGGCTCATTCTCGAGCTTCCACTGCTCTGTCACCTTGCTGCTACCTGCGGGGATCACAGCGATGTTGATTGACTTTTTGTGGACGTCCAAACCGCCGACTCCTTTCGTATGTAGCTCTGGGCTACGTGGTTTCCGCTTCGCAGTCTAACCTACGCATCTGCGAAACGGAGCCGGTCGGTCCATTCTGTCTAGCCTAGCGCCCTCTTCCATAAACCCATAGGCATGAGTCGATAGGGCTGTGCTAGGATGCGGGGCATGAAGTCAAAGACTCTCTTCTTCCTCGTCGCGCTCGGCATGGGCTGCGCGCCCCGTGCCGCAATAATGAGTGTCGAGCCCACGGCCGCTGGCAAGCCGCTCGATCCCATGGCTGTGATCGCTTCGGCCGAAGACAGCCGAACCGTCTCTGTGGCCTTGCAGGAGCTCGTGGGCTCTGCCGACGCAGAGCTCCGACGTCTCGCCGTTTTGGCGCTGGGCCGGATCGGCGACGCGCATAGCCTTGGCCTGCTGGTCCAAGCGCTCGCCGATCCCGATGCCAAAGTGCGCAGGACCGCCGCCTTTGCTGCTGGCCTCAATTGCCCCAAAGACGAGCCAGAACTTAAAACCAGGGTCGGACGAGCCCTAGGCGACGAGAAGGATGCCTCGGCGCTCATCGCGATGCTCAAGGCCTGTGGCCGCTGCGGCTGCCCGCAGCTCGCTTCTGCCATCTCTGCTCACTCGAAAAGCGCCGACCCGGCTCTGCGCGAGGCCGCCCTCCTCGGTCTCGGGCTGGCAGGCCAGGTCGGAAACCCCGTCGATACCGCGCTCCTCGAGCTCGCCGCAGCGGGCCTTTCGGATCCTGTGGATGCCGTGCGCCTCGCCGCAGCTTTTGCGCTGACCCGCACCGTGGCGGTCGAAATGGCCAAAACGCCGCCCAACGTCGCAGAGCAGCTCGCCCGGGTCGCGGCACAGGATTCGAATAGCGAGGTCCGATACCACGCCCTGCGCGCCCTCGCGCGACGCGAGCTTCTGAGCGAGGCGCTCCTGCTCGGCGCTCTGTCTCACAAGGAGCCCATCGTCCAAGCCGGCGGCGCCATCGGGCTTTCTCTCGCAGGCAAGCAGGCGTGCAAACTCGCCCCCAAGGCCCTCGCCCTGCTCGTTAAAAAAGCCATGGCCGATTCCACCCTCGTGGACAGCCCCCTGGGACACAGCCTGCGCGCGGTTCTCGAATTTCTCCTCACCTGCGAACGCTCGTCCGAGGCGAGCCGAACCGCCAGCTCTTTGGCCTCGGCTCTCGAGGCTCGAGGGCCGCTTCCCAAAGCTTCCACCGCGCTCGTCGCCTGCCTGGCTCGCTCCCTCGGACAAGCGGACGATATGCGCCTGCTCTCTTGCGACCCTCAAAGGCCGGACACGGGGAAAAGGCTGCTCGCTCAGCGCCTCGCACGGCGTGCTCCGCACGACGCGGTCGCGCTCGAGAGCCTTTCGCAAATGGTTCGAGACGATGATCCAGCGCCTGCGGTGGCAGCGGTATCCGCGCTCGCCGAGGTTGGGACGGCGGCGGCCGGTGCCGCCATCACACAAGCCCTCTCGGACCCGCGGGCCATCGTCGTCGCAGCGGCCTTTGACGCCCTCGCACAAGGAAAAGGAGATGACCTCCCTGTGGAGGATATGGCAAAGGCCATAGAGGTCTGGCGTCAGAGCCCGACCCACCACGCTGTGCTGCTGTCAGCCATCGGCGCTTTCGCCAAGGCGAAAGGCGCGGCAGGAACGGACACGCTCAGGGAGCTTGCGAAAGATAAAAGGCCCGAGATCCGCAGGGCCGCCCTTTTAGCTCTGAGCGCTCGAGGAGCTGCGCCTGCGGGTGTCCTCCCGCCTTTGTCCCCTCCGCATTCGGTCAGCAGTGAAGACCTCATCGCCTGGAAGAAGCGACAGGTGACCGCACGCCTCGCCACCACACGCGGTGACATCGAAATCGAGCTGTGGCCTGACATCGCGCCCGGCACCGTGGCCAGTTTTTACGAGCTTGCTGAGCAAGGCTTCTACGACGACACCCCCATTCACCGGGTGGTGCCCGGGTTCGTGGTGCAAGCGGGCGATCCCACCGGCACTGGAGGCGGCGATCCAGGCTACAGCCTGCGCTGCGAGCTCTCGGAAACACCCTACGACCGAGGGGTCGTCGGCATGGCCTTGTCAGGCAGAGACACCGGAGGCTCGCAGTTCTTTGTCACGCTCTCGGCCCAGCCACACCTAGAGGGCCAATACACGGCCTTTGGGAAAGTCACTTTCGGCATGGACGTCGTGGAGCAGATCGAGGAAGGGGACCGCCTTCGCGCCGTGGTCGTGACCGGGCTGCCCTGACCTTTCCCATTAGAGACTCTTTCAGGACTTCTTCTTCCGCGCAAAACCTTTGCTGGTGTATCTCGGCTTTTGGCCCGCTCCTGAGCTGTCGACCCACAGCGTCGTTCTGTCGCGGACGTCGAGGTGCACGAACGCCGAGTTCGGGTAGTAGCCAGCCCCCACATTGGGCAGTTTTTTAATATAGTCGTACACCTCCCTATTCGAGGCGCCGACGATGCGGAAGTCCATGGCCCGACCCAGGCTGTGCTTGGATTCGTGCCCCTCCTCGTACGGCCGATACCCCGAGATGATCTCGAAGGTCTTGCCTGGAAAGCGATCCGCCACCTGCTGCAGGAGCACGATGAGCCGGCGGTTGAGGAGCATCACCTTCTTCTTGTCGTCCTTGGCGTGACACAGCTCAGACAGCCTCTTTCTGCTCTTTTCGAGGACCTTGCCGTCATTTGACACAAGGACGAGGCTCTCTTCCTCGGCCGTGAGGTTGCGAACAAAGCGAATGGGCTGGACCGCGGTGCTGCTGGCCTCCACGGAAACGACCTTGGTGGCCCCTGGTACGAGAATGCTCCTGCCTGGCCGCAGAGCCGCTGTGGCCTTGAGGTTGTTGGCCCGAGCGATCTTCTCGCCGCCGACGCCATACGCTCGCGCGATCAGCCAGAGAGATTGCCCGTGCTGAACCGTGTGGAGCACGCCGTTCTTCACGACCTTGCCGCTCTTGATATCTCGAGGCCCTGTGGCAGGGGTGTAGCGAGCTCTCGGATCCACGGAATCCGGAATCGCCAGAGTCCTGCCCAAGGCCAGCGCCGACCCCTCCTGCAGATTATTCGCCGCTGCCAAGGACGGCACTGTCACCTCGTACTGACTCGCGACCTGCGCCAGGGTATCGCCAAGCGCAACGACGTGTTTGCGCAGCGCTCCCCCTCGAAGCACATGGGGAATGACGATCACAGCGCCCACCTTCAGAGGCTCGGTCTTGGAAAGCCGATTCGCTCGTCGCAGCTCGGACTGAGACACACTGTGAAAATCCGCCACTTTTGCGAGCGAATCGCCAGGCTTTACCGTGTAGGTCTTTGGCTCGGCACGGAGCGTTGGCGTGGCGAGCTGCACGAGTAAGAGCGCCGCAAGCACCATGGAGCCGGCCCAGGGCACTCGCATTACTCTCGGTGCAAGCCCTGCACCGGGCGCATGGTAGCCGCGCTATAAGAGGGCACCAGCGTCGCCACGAGGCAGATGAACAGGGCGATGGCCGCGGCGATGACAAAGTCGCTTGCCGCAAACCGAACCGCCAAATGGTCGATGAGGTACACCTTGGGGTCGAGGGGCCAGCGCAGCCACTCCAAGAACAAACACACGCCATAGCCCAGAGCGACGCCCAGCGCCACGCCCGCGGCACCGACCACCGCTCCCACATGGACGAAGATCCCGAGAATATCTCGATGCCTCGCCCCCATGGACTTGAGGATCGCAATCTCGCGCCGCTTGTCGAAGACCATCATCACCAAGGTAGCGATGATGTTGAACGCCGCCATACCCACGATGATCGAGAGCACCACGGCCAGCACCACCTTTTGCTGGCGCAAGGCCGTGTACATGGCGTCGTTGAGCTCTTTCCAATCGATGATGTGGTACGGTCCGCGGCCGAGCTCCCGCTGGAGTTGATTCACAAAGGCCCGAGACTGATGAATGTCGTTGATGGTGATCTCGATGCCCGTCACCGTGTCGCCCTGTCCAAAGAAGTCCTGCGCCTGCCGGTAGTCCAAGTACGTGAGCTTGGTGTCGTATTCCAAAAACCCGGCGTAGAAGGTGCCGACCACGCGAAACTCCCGGGTCTTGGGGCTCTCCGACGAGGGGGACCAACCCAGGGCATCGAGGGACATGAGCGGCGTGGTCAGGCGCACCGAATCGCCCACCTTGGCCTCCAGGTTCTCCGCGAGCGTGGTGCCGAGCACGATACCGGGCGTGGCCTCGCTGTCTGCCGTGGGAATGAGCCCGGCGATGTCTCCCGAGACAATGTACTTGGGAAGGTCCATGACGCGGCCGATGCGCTCTGGGTCCACGCCCTTGACCAGCACGCCGGCCGTCTTTTCCCCCTTGGAGATCATCATTTCGTGGATGACGAACGGCGCCATGCCGCGGGTCCCCTTCATCTTCTTCACGCGCTGCATCACGTCTTTGTACTCGGAAAAATCGATGCCGTACTTCATCACAAGCACGTGGGCATTGACGCCCAGCACCTTGTTCACCACCTCCTGCTCGATGCCCGAGGCGATGGAGATCACCGTGGTCAGCGCTGCCACGCCCAAGACCACTCCGGCAATGGAGATGCCCGTAATCAGCGAAATGGCGTTCTTTTGCTTGGAGCGTAAGTAGCGAGAGCCGATGTAGGACGCGAGGTTCATGGAGGGTTTTTAACAGAGCACCTGCTCGGCGAGCAAGGCGATAGCGGGTGCCCGCTTGCCAGAGCGAGATGAAGTGCACATGCTGTGCGCATCGAAAGGAGTCACCTAATGAACGCAACTCGCGACGTTTGCGAAAACACTGGCCTGGTGCGGCTGGGACAAAAGGCGCCGAGCTTCGAGGCCGTCACGACGCACGGCACGCTCAAGCTCGAGGACTTTGCCGGCTCTTGGCTCGTGCTGTTTTCCCATCCAGCCGATTTCACGCCCGTGTGCACCACCGAGTTCATCGCTTTTTCCGAAATCCACGAGACCTTGCGCGCGCAGGGATGCGAGCTGCTCGGCCTGTCCATCGACAGCGTGTACTCGCACATCGCGTGGGTGCGGAGCATCGAGGAAAAGATGGGGGTCAAGATCGGCTTCCCGGTGATCGCCGATCTGGATCGAGCCGTGGCCACGGCCTTTGGCATGATCATGCCTGGCGAGAGCAAGACCGAATCCTCCCGCTGCGTGTTCGTCATCGACCCCCAATCCATCATCCGCGCGATGATCTACTACCCCATGAGCCTGGGCCGCAGCACGGACGAGATCGTGCGCATCGTCACGGCCCTGCAAACCGCCGATGAGCACAAAGTCGCCACCCCGGCCAACTGGAAGCCCGGCGCCGAAGTCATCCTGCCTGCGCCCTCCACTGCGGAAGCTGCGCAGGAGCGCCTCAAAACAGGCGGACCCGGGTGCCGCGACTGGTACTTCTGCAAAAAGAAGCTGTAGACCGCCATGCCCTGCATACGCGACGACGGCTCTTTAGTACCCCTGGCCCAGGATGTGCTCGCGGCCCTGGAGCAGGCCAAGGATGCACAGACCCTATTTCACGAACTGAAACAGCCGCTCTTCATGATCCGCAAAGCCCTGCGAGAGCTCTGCGACGCTGGCTTTGTTCAAGTAGAAGACAGCGGTTACATCATCACCCCGTCGGGCCGGACCAAGCTCGCCCAAAAAGCGTCGAGCTAAAAGAGCGCTTTCCATCGCACTCAAGTTTATTGCCTCGCCGAGGCTGCGCAGAAGCGTGGTTGTCTTTCTCCCGCAGTTTCAAGATGTTCCATTAGGGTGGCTCGTGGTGTTCCATTAGGGTGGCTCGTGGCGGGCTCGTGGCGGCTCGTGCGTTCTTCCACTCGGGCGTTTCTATCGGGGACCGGTCATGGCAGGGCAGGCGATGAGCTCTTTGTGATTCGAGATGGCGACCACAATGTCCATCTCCTGGAAGCGGTCGGCCGCGCCATCGCCGCAATAGGCTTCTATGCGGGCCCGATGAATGCGGATCATCGAGTTCAGAACTCGCGACTTCTTGCGCCCATTCGACTGGATATATACGTCGGCGTCATCCTCGACAGCCTTGTATTGGGCTTCGGACGGTCCAGAGGTCATGGCAAACGACTTGGACGTCGTGGACAGAGGCGCCGTGGTCGTCATCAAGGACGACTCGACCGTAGTGCCCACCGATGAGGTCGTGGCCGACGTTCCAGCCACTGCAGTCGCAGCCCCTGCAAGGACAACAAAAAAAGACAACATTTCAAACTTCATCTTTCAAACCTCCCTAAATGCACCCAAAAAGCTGCTCTCATTCTAGCGTCAAAACGCCTGTTCGAAAAAGGTGCTCATTTTCGGCAATCGCGCGGAGCTCTTTCACCCTTTCTGGGAACTGCGCTTTTGCCAAGCTATCGACTTCCTTGGCCAACTCCGTGAGCGCCTGTTCGGAGACGAGCGCCTCGCCTGCCCCGAAGAATCCGTCGCTCGGGGTGGGAATGCCGTAGCCGCGCGATAATAGACGTGCGGGATAGACAAACACTCCATCAAAAGGCAGCTGATCGTTTCTTTTTCCCAGGTACTTGTCGACCGCGGCTGCCAGTGCCACTTCGTCGTAGCTGCGCTCCACGAACCTCAAGATATCCTTGCGCAGAGCCGCCTCTTCGACTCGCTCGGCCTGCTTCTCCAGCAATCGAAAACCAGCGACCAGCCTGCGAGCCTCGTCCTTCCCCGGTTTTTCGCGCATGGCCCTTAGAAACATCTCGCGCCGGGCCATCGCGCCCATGGCTAAAACGTCCTTGTAGTCTTTGAGCTCTTGCTTTGGGCTCACGCGTTGAATCGACGTCCCGGCGCGCTCGAGCTCGGCCTCTAAAGATTCGAAGAATAGCCCCTGCGCTTCCAGAGACGAAAGGAGCGCAGCATCGCCCTGCCCTCGGGACGCCCTTTGAGTTCGGACGACGATATCCCGGTCCAAGAGCCCAGCTTCAACCATATCGTCGATCACCCGCTTGGGCGTGTTGACCGCAGGCCCTACGCCCAGCCGCTGTGGGTTCGAAAGCACCGAGGCTAAAAGCAGGCGCACCTCGGTCGCGCAATTATTGGAGAAAAACAGGTACTCCCCCATATAGGCCCAATACAGCTCGATCACCCGCCACACAAAACGCTCGAGCTCTTCTGGCGTGAGCGCGATGGGGTAGCTCGAGAGATTCCGCAGCTCCACCCGATTGTACTCGTTGACCACGTCGAGCAGCGGCAGGGCGAAGAGCTGGGAAGGGTAACCTCCCACGAGCCCTTTCCAGTACGAAAGGCGCAAATCGTTGACGTTGGCGCGAAACGACAGCACCACATGGTTGAACACGTCGTCCAGGCACTCTGGTCCCACGCGCTCCCGATCCGGCGCGCACACCACCAACCGTAACATCGCATGGCCGAAACGCGACTCTAGAGCATTGCCCTTGCCAGCGTGCATCATGTGGACCGCATAGACACGCGAAGGGTCTAGGTCGACGACGTAGCGCAGATTGCTCGCCAAAAGAGCGGTGTGCAGCGGCACGCGCCCGCTGGGACGACACTCATGGCCCTCTTTGGGGCCTAGCTCTTCTTCGAGCAGCTGCGCCATGGTGGGCATGCGACACGGAAAGCTCGGATCGAGCGAAAACCACTCCACCAGACTCACAAAGCTCTGCCTGAGCCCCAAGCGCCACGACGGATCAGCCAACCGGTCGTTAAGCCAATTCGTAGAAACGAACCGCCCCTGACGTTTTCGAAAGAGCGACAAGAGCGCAAAGCGCTCGCTCGAGGACACCAGATGCTCCTCGTCGTACAGCGCTGCCCATTCTCGCACCATCGCGCCACTGGCAGCCCGAGCGCACCTTGGGCCGCCTCGCTCAAGGCCCAAAAGCAGCCGCTTGTTCACGATGATGGCTGCCCGTTCCTTTTCACCTGGAAAAATGCGCGTGCGAGAAAGGCGCGCGCTCTTGGAGAGCGGCGTGCACGTCGTCGGATCGAGAGGGCCGAGATCGGCAAAGACCACCTCCATCGGCCTGGAAACACCTGTTAGAAGCCCATTGGGGACAGCCCCGAGAGCCTTTCTCCAAAGCGCCCGCGCGACCGCCGCCTCTGTGGCGTCCAGACCGGCGCAAACGAGCCGTGGGGGCTGTGGCTGCGGCACGGTCACTTCCGCAGAGCGCACGCCCACCTTCGCGCACGATCCGCTCATCACGCCGAGCAACACAAGCGCCCATCCCCATGAGGACCTCATCCCCGCCGTCCACGGCAGTCGCAGCGGCCTGGACCCTGCCATTTCCAAGCCGCGGCTCCTTTGCCTATTGGAGTGTTTGTTCCAAAAAACCACCGGCCTTCTCCAGCGCAAAGGTTAATTGACCTTGAATTTCAAACCGTGGCACCCTGCGGTCTTAGGCACGCGAGCGTCAAAAGGGAAGGTAATTTGTGAAAATGGCGAGTCCCTGCAGAAGAGTGTTGTTGCTGGCGGCCATCGCGCCCTTGTGCCAGTGTGGCGGTAGCGCTTCGGACCCTTTGAGCAGCGCATCGGAAAACGTGACGGTGAACAGCACCGGCGAAGGGACGGCGACCGTGGCAGACACAGGCAGCGGGTCTGTCGACACGGGCGACGCGCCCTGCGAGACGCTCTTTGGCCTGCCCAATGCCAAGACCGGGCTCGGACCGAGCCAGTGCGTGCCGCAATGCACCTGTGGCGGCAAGAATTTTGTCCCTCCGACCTACACAGAGGCTGACATTCAAGCCCTCGAAGCCATGGTGCTGCGCAACCCCTTTGACCCGCTGCCTTTCGACCCCTACAGCCAGCCCCAGGCGCATGAGCCGTCGCCCGGTGCGGTCTGCGGCCTTTTGCGGGATGCGACCAACCCGCAAGGCTACTTCTTACACACCTACGAAAGCACGAGCGAGGCCAAAAAGGCTGGCGCCTTTGTCACTCACTACGACGCCTGCGGTCTGTGCTCGCCGCTGACCGACCTCGCGGTCTACATGCGACACCCGGACCTCACCGATCCCGTGCGGCAATGCGGGCTTCAAAGCACCGTCGGCGGTGAGAAGAAGAACATTCAATGCCTGCAAGCTCTCGGGTTCGATTACCCGTGCGCCCAGATTTGGTACTACAACACCAAGCACACCCAGTCGAAGTGTCTGGCGGTCTGCCTAGCCGCGCTGAGCAAGCCCTACCACAATCCCGATGGCACTCTGAACGCCTGTATGCTCTGCGACGAGGAGAAGAGCGGCCAGGTTTTCAAAGCCGTGGCAGGTCGAACCAGGCGCAACACAGGGCTCCCTTCGTCGATGTGCCGCCCCTGCTCCGAGGTCTTGCCCGTCTTTCACAACTATCAGTAGCCGCGGCGCGGCAAAACCGAAAAGGCTCGATGCGGGGCAAGGGGGAAACGCCCTCATTCGTTTCCATCCCGAAATGGGAGTTTTCCGGCGTCCTTCGGAAAGGCGAGGACTGTTTGAGTCGATTAAATCGTTGTCCGAGTTCCGCAGCCTTGGAGAAGGATGCCGGAAACGGGACTTTCGGGATGCCAACTAATTCACAAAGTGCGAAACCGAAGGGGGCGCCTGGTCGAGCAGGTGATTGCCCAAGCTCGTGACGAGCGAGATGATGAACGCAGCGGCAAAGGCCCACCAGAATCCTCGGATGGTGATTCGTTCCGTGAGAGCGTCTGTCAACTTGAGCACAATGGCAGCGCAAACGAGCTGCGTGAGAAACGAGAAGATGAACCCAAGGCCCAAGGTGGCAATTCCAATCACCACGAAGAGCAGCCACCCGAGGAGCCAGTTGAGGATGCTGAAGATCGCAGCCACCACCATGCCATCCCAAAAGGTCTGTATCTTGACCCCTGCGAGGACTTTGCTAGCGACCCAAACAGCCACCGATGAAATCAGCCATGCAATGAGGAGTTTCATAGTGGGTAAGGATACGGTCGAAACTCGACAAAGCAATGAGTCCACGCAAAGGCTTCCCTTCTCCTTTTTCCCTGATTCCATCCCCTGGCGCGGATGAGGAGGTCACCGGACAGAGAAAGAGACCTTCTTCTTGAGCGTGTAGCTATCGTTGAGGAACAGGCGAGCTTCGTAGCTGCCGGCGCTGCGCCCGGCGAAAGACAGGGTTCCGCTGACCTTTCCGCTGCCCGTATATTGGTAAACCAAGTACGCCGTGTGAGCCGCGCCTGTTTTGTAAAGCCCAATCCAGTCCGTACTGTTACCGCTCATGCCAGAGAAGTTCACCTTGATGGTCTCGTTCACAGCATAGGTCGATTTGCTCATGGAGAGGGACGGGCCTTGAGTGCACGTTCCCTCGGGCACGCCGCAGCCACAGACGCCCGGCGAGGTCTTGGACGGGTCAGAGGGACAGCTGTCTTTGCAATTGGGGGTTCCGTCTTTGTCGCCGTCGGTATCTGCCACGCCGCAGCCGCAAAGGCCAGGTTCGGTCTTGTTGGGATCGCTGGGACAGTTGTCGATAGGTGCGCTGCCCACCGTGAAGGAGACCTTGGCCTCGAGCGTGTAACTATCGTTGAAGAACAGCCTCGCTTCGTACTTTCCGGCCGCTCTTCCGGTGAACTGCATGGTGCCGTTCACGGCGCCGTTCGAATAGACGTACTGGAGCTCCGCGGTGTTTGCGGCTCCGGCTGCGTAGATTCCCACCCAGTCCGTGCTATTGCCGGGCAGATTGAAGTACCGAACGACAATCGCTTCGTTAACAGCGTAGGTGGACTTGGACATCTCGATCCGAGGCGTGGCCACTGGGCATGTGCCTTCGGGAACGCCGCAGCCACAGAGTCCGGGCTCGGTTTTGTTGGGGTCGTTTGGGCAATTGTCCAAAGACGTCGAAGTCCCGTCATTGCGCACATAGGTCCATGGACAAGCCTTCTTGCCGTCTTTTGTGTAGTACATGCGAGAGCAGTTTTCATCATAACCGAACGAGCCCGGATGCACCGTGTAACCAGAGAGAACCTTGCCCGAAAGGTCTGATTCGTTGTTGGCATAATAGAGAGACCAATGAACGTGCGGCCCTGTCGAGCTGCCGCCATCACACAGGGCTTGAGCCTTGGTGTTGGCGTATTGGGCAATGGGCTGATTGGCCGACACCGTGGCGCCGTCGGCGACCATGATGTTCATCAAGTGATAGTAGCCCGTCGACCAATTGTTGCTGTGGATCACGGTGAGATAGCAGCTGGAATACTTCTTCACCTTGCCGCCTGCCGCGGCGACCACTTTCGCGCTATAGGTGTCGCCCCAGCTACTTCCCGACTTTTGAAAGTCGATGGAGCTCATGGGCGAATCGCCACCACTATCGGAATGCGTCCCGCCGAACATCCAGGATTCTCCGACCGGATAGGGAAACTGCAAAGGGATTTGCGACGTGGCTCTTTCGATGCGCACGGGTTGGCTGACAATGCCTGGGAACAGTTGCTGATAGGTATTGCTCAGCTTGGAGAGCTCTCTGGCCGGGAGTAGGGCGAGAATGGCGTCGTGGGGAGAGTCGATCACCACGCGCATCTCATCGCTTTGGGCCATGGCTCGCAGACGGGTGCTCACATCCCGCAATTGTTCGAGAAAGCCGTTTTTCTTCGAAAGGTCCCCAAAGGGCTTTTGAGCATCAAAGTCCGGATTCGTCACCGCGCCAGACCGCAGCTCCATCAGCGCGATCAGCGCACGGGGACTGATTCTCTGCTCACCGGCCACGTGAGAGATCTTTTCGGCGTACGGCAGAAGATGAGCGGCTTTTGCTTGCAGGTATTCTTCGATGTTGAAGCCGAACATTTCTCGTGAGGAATAGTTGAAATCAATGGCAAAACCATTTTCCACCGTCGCAGGACCGTCGATCAGGGCCTCATCTTCAGACGGTTCGCATCCGGCGATGAGCCCAGAGAGGAGGCACCCCCAAAGGAGAAACAACGCAACGAACCTTTTTGGAGCTGGAGTAGACATGGATTGTTTTCCTTTCGGTGTTTCATAGAGAACCGTTTGGTTTTGGGTTCCAGACATGAAAACGAAGAGGAGCAGGATATGTGCCATGCAGAGGACTCGCCCCCTGGGATTCACAGCGGTTTCGCCGTATTGGAACGGATGAACAACCAACAGCCCGAATAGATAGAGGTTCCGCAGACCCGGCTTAGGGCCTAGGGTTCCTTTCTTGGGCGGCACATCTCGACACTCTCGAAGGATGAGGAAACGGGGGTGTCGTTCACATAGGACACCTGAAACGCAGCGTCGTCACCTCGACGTGACAGCAGCCCTGCTACTCACGAGGACATTTAGCACTTTTTTGTACCAACGACCGACAACGGGAGCGAGTATAGAACCTCACTTTTGACGTCGGCCATGCCGGCTCGTAGATAGAGCCTTCGAACCGTTCTTTGAAAACCGAATAAGCAAGAATCCCCTCCTTAAAAAACCGGGAACCGCTCGGAGGCGTTGGTGTTGGAACGCGACTTGATTCCCGACAGGATAGGAGGTGCGAAGCCCTTTGGAAAGCGAAGAAGTCGTCTAACTGGTTTGACACTACAGCTTGAGAACGGCCTCGAGGCGCGCACGGGTTTCGGCGAAGACCGTCTCGACGGCCGGAAGCTCAGGCACGAACGGACCAAGTGTTCGCTCCCAGGTTGCTCGGACCTCGTCGAGCAGTGCTGGCTCGAAGATATCGACCACGGACATGATCGCCACTTGGCGGTGAGCGCACTTCCGGGGCAGGAGGTCGCAAACCTTCGTCCAGTCTACGCGGGCCGAGTCTAGCCGCATTAGGTGCCAGAGGTCGAAGTAGTCGCGACCACGGGAACGCGCCCACCCTCTGGTGGCAAGCTTTGCGTGGGTCTGCCTCGTGGATCGCAGCTTCTCGGCGCAGATTTCCTCGAGACAGTAGGTGCGGACGAAAACCTTGAGCGCTTCATCGTAACCGTGCCGAACCGGCATTGGCGGGGCAGGCAGTAACACCGGCTCATCGTGGGTGACCTCTATCTTCACCGGCACTATCGGCTGGCGCTGCCAAGGGAACTGCACGCGCGCTATAAAGGCTTCTTGAACACCCGGATGCGGCTCACGCTCCTCGTAGCGCTCGACGCTGACGGTGATCGGCGAGTGTTGGCGCGCGGCTACTTGGACTGAAACCATGGCTGCCCGGATCGCCGATTCGAGGGCCTCTTCCTTCGGGCCGTTCTCCGCTGAGAAATCGAGGTCCTCGGAGAATCTGTAGACACCGAAGTGAACTTTCTTGAGCGCTGTCCCTCCTTTGAAGACGAGGGTATCCCGAAGCTCGGGCTGGCTTGCGAGACCGAGCAAAATGTAGGTTTGGGCGTAGTCGCGCTCGATCGCGAGTTGGTTGACACCGCCATCCTTCGCGGCCTGCTGTATTCGTCGCTGGAGCACTTTCATGGCTTTTTCCTCGGGGAGAATAAGTTCTCGACCAGCCCCCAGCGCTTGTTGCGCTCGCCGACTATCGGC
Source organism: Myxococcota bacterium (assembly GCA_025453525.1). Taxonomy (GTDB): domain Bacteria; phylum Myxococcota_A; class Polyangia; order JAAYKL01; family JAAYKL01; genus JALOQD01. Next base: position 1,037 of record JALOQD010000115.1, on the reverse strand, counting down.
CGGGTTGGATCGAGCGGCCGCCAGCCGGTCATCGGTAACGCCTGAAGCACCGCGACAACCTCAGTGGCAACGCCCATGTGCTCAAGGGCGTAGCCCACACGCTTGGCGACTGAGATTTTGCCATATTGTTCGGCATGCGTGACGAAACGCAGGACGTCCAAATCGTGTAGGTGCTCCTCGAGGATGCCGAGCCCTTCGCCGAGTCCACCGAACTTTCGAGGAAGGGCAAAGCAGTCGAGCAAGGCACGCTCTCGTTCGAACATCCGAACCTTCGAATCACCCATCCAGATCTCCTCGGCTCCAAAGAAATGAGCCGGGACGACCGTTACAATCTCGAACTTCTGCCCGGCGACCTCCCATATGGACGGGGCAGTGCGCACCGCGCCGCGCATAGCGGGCGTGACCACGCGCCTTGGAGTGGTAAGGGTCGTGACGCGAGGGATTTGCTCGGTCAATCCGTGATGGTTCAAGGCGGCCCATCCGCTCACCGCACAAGGGTCGATAAGAGCCATCCCGATTGCGAACGGATGCGCCTCGGGAAATCCGGGTAAGCCGGTAGACAGGGCGTAAGTCCCGTGCTTGACACGCTGGATCCAACCGGCCGCAAGAAGATGATGGAGTAGGACCGAGAGATAAGAGTCCGCGATGCCCAGGGATCGTGCCGCCTCACGAGCTTCTGCCGTCTTGAACGTGGGACGACCTTGCTCAGCGAGCGCCCGAAGAAGCGCCACTCCGTAACCGCCGTATTGCTTGGCTGCCTTCTTCATGGAAATAAACTACTTCGCTTCTTATCAATAAGCAACAAAATGAAGTACGACATATCGGTACCGCCATCGTGGTCGACCTGGAGTCTTTCGTTGGGGAATGAGAAAGGAGGACTTTCCTTAAAAGTTAGGTTCCTTGAGAACTAAGGATTCTCGATGAGCGTCTCAACATCGGTGTCCTTCCGGCAAGCCTGCGCAGAGACGAAAAAATCAGTGGGGTGGGGTGACCTCGGCCTCTAGATTGGCGAGCTCGGCTAGGGTTTGACGATAGTT
>JALOQD010000403.1 GCA_025453525.1 Myxococcota bacterium | reverse complement strand
GGTATACCGGCCTCGTCTCGACGGGGCCGGTTCCAACGTTTCTCTCGCTCCTCGTTCTGCTTTTGACTCGTCGGTTTGAGGTCGAAGACTTCGCTAGTATAGCCAAAATAGGCGATATAGTCGTTGGCAGCCTTTTTATGAACGCAGCGAAGCGCGGGTACTACGGCGCTCATGAGGCACAACCCGCTGGTTAGGGCCTGCTCGACCTCGCTCAAGTCAAACGCCGTTTCTGGAATGGCTTCCGCAGGCACAAACTCCGATTCTCGGTCGCCGCAGCCGAGAAGAGAAACCATGACAACTACCCATAACCACCCAAGCATTCGTTTCATAAAATCCTCCCAGGTTACCCTCATTCAGAGCTCCCATTAATCGTTAAAGATCCACGTTCCCGCTTTCGGCCGCTCCCTACCGCGCCCTTCGCATTGAAACAGACTCAATGATGTTCGGCCCCGCTGGCGCTTCGTGCCGCCCCTGCAGATTCCTTGAGCGCGCGAGTAACACACCCGTTCGGGTTGAAAAAAGACATATTTTCTTTCCAACCCAATAATTCCACCTCGATACTGCACGACTGCCGTGTCTTTGAAATTGAGGCGGGTCTTGGCCGCGCGAGGCACGGAGTCCAGGTAGCGCTTGTTCTGCTCCCACGAGCCGCTACCTCCAGCGTCCGTGTCGGCTGCGGTATCTGTATCGGTGTCGGTGTCGATGTAAGGTTGACGGTCGGATTCGAGGAAATAGTCGTTGGGAATCTCCTCGTCTATGGGTACCCGGTCCCAGCGAAACGACGCGGGGGCAGGTCCTGCGTGAGATATCGCGGTCGCGCTGAGCAGAGCTCCCGCGCGCGCCATGCTCGCGGTCTTTGCAGGTGCTAGTCTCATTCACATCGCTCCTTGTCCTGACTTCCGTTCGGGGAGCCTGGGGGAGCCTGGGACGGAGCCTGGGACGGTCCTACGATCTTTCACTTGCCAGGGACGGTGCTGAGATTTAGTTCGCCTCATCGCCTATTTCCAGGCTGTATCCGAACCTGTAGCGCGAGCGCGTTGGCAAACCCGGTAAGAAGCACACTGCTAAGATCGCACAACGCCTGGAAACAGAACTTGGAAAAACCAAATGAACTCCCCCTGGTCCCCTTTTTCAAAGGGAGAACGCCTGCACTCCCTTACCCAACTGTGAATGCTTGACGAGGTGCTAACGATCGGAGTCGGGACAGTCGAGGGTTTTGGCGAGCGGCTCGCAAATGGCCATCCCTTCGCGCTCTATGCATTGGAGTCCGTTGGGGCACATCCGCAGAGGGATGCAGTCGAGCTCACAGGTGCGCTCCCCATCAGCCCACGCCATGCAGCTCTGCCCCAACCCGCAGTCGCTCGTGTCGACGCAGCGGCGACCGAGCCGCTCGACGCTCACGCAGCCTCCTTCGACCCCCATTAACGAATACCCAGGATGGGCGACCAGCGGCGCGGGGCAAGAATCTGGAACGCAACCCTTGTAGGAAATATCGCAGCATCGGCGGATAGCGCACCAGTAGCCGGTTGGGCAGAGGTAATGAGTCGAGGCGCTGCAGTCGATGTGGCAGCGATGACCGATGACGAACAAGCCGATGTCGAGACCGCAACTCTGGCCCTTCCTGCACTCGCTGGTATCGCAGCTCTCCAGGATCCCCGTGGGGTCGACGCACTCGCCTTGAGCTGGATGGTAGATGAGAGGAGGCGCGCAGCACGAATTCGCATCCGTCGCGGTGTCGGTCTCGATTCCCTCCGTCGTGTCGGTTTCCATCTCCGTCCCGGTGGAAGGTGCTGACCCATGGGCGGATTCCTGTCCGATGGGAGCTGTCCCCTCTCCGTTGCCCTCTCCTTCTGCATCATCGTTGACCAGTGATGGACCGTCAGCGGCCTTCTCGTCGCAGCCGCTCGGATGCAGGGCGAACAGCAGCAGGGCTGCGACCCTCGGAACTCGGACCAAACAACTCGGCTTCATGCGTCCCTCCTTCGGATTCAGTGGTGACTGCGCACCCCGTTTTTTCCCGCCATCCACGAAGCAGCAGAATGCATGCCAGGGGGGACTGCGCCTCGATGATAGGTCTGTCATTGCTGAAATTCTGCCGCTTGCTGCACAACTTTAACAATGTTCGAGGAGCTCGAGCGGCGAGAGCACGATGTGGGTGGTTCCGTCATCCCAGGGTGTCTTGAGCGCGAAGGAGAGCTTGTCGTCGCCCGGCTGCTCCAGCCTTCCCGCGGCGAGCGGTGGTCTTGGAAGCTGCAGAGGCACAGCCGGGTCGACGAGCAGGTCCGATCGTGGTTCGCAGTCCAGCCGTGAGCCAGGACGCCGAATTCGTTATACCGGCGCAGCGCTGCCTCCATGTGGGCAGGCAGCTCGTGATCGTCGGTGTGGGTCTGGTCGAGGAGAGGCTCGAGGTTGTTCGCAACCGCAATCTTAGTTTTAAAGCGACGTCCCCCATGGCCCCATGGCCATGCTAGGTGCAGCGGTTGGGCTCACGCCGTGGGCTTGGTGCCGATGAAGCACATGTAGTAGTTGCCGATGACGCGGCTGTCTTGCGACCCGGCGTTGATCTTCAGGTAGTAGTCGCCGTCGGCCGGGACCGCAACCGCGGGCTTGGAGAATCTGGACGGATCGTAGCCGGAGATCGTATTCCACACTACCTCTGCCGTCTTGCTCTCGGTCTCGCTCTGCAACTCCGTGCCGGTCGAGTCTACGACGGTGAAGGTTGCGCCGTTGAGGCCCGAGCCGTTGCGCGCGGCGCCGCAGTGGAGGAAGAGCAGGTTACCGGCCTTGAGCCCAGGGATCTTGAAATAGTCAACATCTTCAATCGGGTCGATGAGGCCCTGGACGTCGGTCACGAGAGTCGTCGCGTCACTCGCCTCTGGTGTGAAGGCCGGCTCCTCGGCCGTGGCCGTTGTGTTGTTCGTGTTGCCGCCCGCAGTCTCGGCTTCGGGAGTTTTGAAGTTGTCGTAATTGTAGAACTTAACCACATAGAAGTCGTTCGTGCCCGCCGCGCTGCGCGGCCCGATTTTGACGATGCCGTCGAAGGCCGCGGTGGTGGGCATTGTCAGGGTGTAGCTGCCATTGTGGCTGTCGATCTCGGCGACGATTTCGCCCGCTGCGTTGGAGACGTTCACTACGCTCGGTTCCATCGTCGAGCCGTTGCCATACGTGCCAGTCGGGCCATTGCTACCCGGGCCACTGGGCAGGAGATAGAGCGTCGTGGCCAGGATACCCGGGCCGGTTGTGTACTTGAAGTAGTCGACGTCACTATTTTTGTCGAGCATGCCGTAGAGGCCGCCTACCTGAGTCTTGCTGGGCGCGTCCAGGGCCATGTACTTGACGGTCTGGGCGGTTGCAACCGAGTCGTTGGGCTCGGCGTCGGGGTTTGAGCCGGGGCCGTCGTCGTCGATCTGGAGCACGGCCACGTAGTACTTGAAGTTGGTTCTCGAGGGAGCGGAGGAAGCGGCCCAACCAGCCCAGTCTTCGACCTTCACGCAGAGGTCCATGTCTGCGGGCACATGGAAGATAATCTCGCTGTCCTGGCTCAAGCGTGGCACGGCGTCGTCAGCGGTAGCGAGCAGGGTCGTGCCGTCGGCCGTGTAGAGGCTGATCACGGTGTCCATCCGAGTCTGGGTGTCACCGGGGTTTGTCATGGTGTAGAACGCGAGGAAGGCGCCGGCCTTGGCGCCCTTGAGCAGGTGGTAGTTCCACCCATCCCACTTCTGCAGCGCGTACTGAGTGGCCAATGGGGGGGCGTGGTTCAGCGTCATGGGGTAGGCGTCGTCGCAACTCTTGCCCGAGGGGCCTGTGTCGGTCTCGATCGTGCCCGTGCCTGTGTCGGTCTCGATCGTGCCCGTGCCAGTGTCGGTCTCGATCGTGCCCGTGCCAGTGTCATCCTCAGTGCCGGTTTCAGTGCCGTGGGTCGTCGGGTTGGTACCGGGCTCGGTGGTGTCGCTCGAAGACCCAGTTTCGGTCGTCGTATCCGTGGCCGAGGTGGCGTCGCCGCCGCCGCTCTTCGAGCAGCCAAAGGCGAACAGCAGGCCGAGGGCTAGAGCGATAATATTAAAGATATGCCAAGGATTCTTCATTCTCATTTTCCCCTTTTTCTTGAACAACTAGTATTTTTCAAAACTGAACAATGCCCATATCACGCTGTGCGACTATCGCGCAAGCCAAATACCCGTGCTGTAAGGAGCAACGGAGATGTCCGGGTCATAGTGTCTGCCCATAAATAAATGTCTGATTTCAGGCAGCAAGATGACATCTCCAGTAAGGCGCGACGACGAGTCATACTGGGGGTATGGCGAGGAGGAG
>JALOQD010000114.1 GCA_025453525.1 Myxococcota bacterium | reverse complement strand
GGTATACCGGCCTCGTCTCGACGGGGCCGGTTCCAACGTTTCTCTCGCTCCTCGTTCTGCTTTTGACTCGTCGGTTTGAGGTCGAAGACTTCGCTAGAAAGACGCCTTGGCCCTGAGAAAGACGAGGGTCGGACCCACGGCAGCTTGCGCGAACTTGCTCTCCCTGTGGCCGAGGGGAAAGTAGCCACCGGCCGAGACATCCACCCCATCCCAGGGCTTGACCGAGATCTGCGGAAAGATGGCGTACGAGGCGATGGTGCCATCATTGGTGGCGCCGATTGCGGTGGATTTGACAAAGCGGCGGGTCACGCCGTCGCTGCCCTCCTTTTCCTCCATGAGCGTGATGTCATCGTCCTCGTGGGGCAACTCGCCGAGCACGAACAGGCGTAAGAGCAGCTTGTCCTGTATCCATTTGGAATCCACGCCGGCCATCCAGTAGTGGTTCTGCTTCTGCGCTCCCATCTCGTCCACGAACCCGCGCATGTACTGTGCCAAAATGAAGAAGTGTTTGTTGATGGAGTAGTCGGCGCCTGCGGTGCACTTGAAGTACGGCTTGCTGCTCACGGTGTCGCCTTGGAGAACCCGCGCGCTCGTCACCACGCGGGTGATGTCGAAATCCATGCGGACGGCTTGCGGAAACACGAAGGCGCCTTCGAACCAGATGCCCATGTCGTCGAGGAAGGGAACCTGTCCCGTGAGATCGAAGCCGAGCACTTGCTTGCGCGGGTAGACGAGCTGGACTTCCGTAGCAATGGTCTTCTTGGGTAAACCCGCCGGAGTTTTTTCTTTGGAGACGTTAACCGTATCTATATCGGACGAGCTGGCTGAGGGCGCAGGCAAGGTGTCGAACCCGAGATAGTAGGAAAGCGACGCGTCGAACACACCCATGGTCCACCCGAGCCGCACGGCGACCTGGGAATTCTTCAAGGCAAATCCAGGCATATGGGCAGTGACGTCGGGTTGATCGATAACCCAGTCGTCAGGGCTCGACCGCCAATGGTTGCGCAGCCGCTCGGCTTCGAGGCGCAGCTTGGGGTCGATAAACGGAAACTCGCTGCTGGGGTCGCCGATGGCCAAAAGGCCAGATGCGGGGAGAAGGGCAGGTTGAAACACCGGCACCCAGACTGCGGTCAAAACGAAATTATCGTCGAGCCCGTAGTCGAATCGAATCATCTGATTGGCCACTCGATCGCCGAACATGATGGGGTCTTCGAGATCGAGGGCATTGAGGTTGTTGGTGGGGTTGAACATGTCGGCCGCCCCCCAGTTCACGATCTGGCGACCGATCCGCACATCGAGCCGCGGCAAAAGGGCCTGCAGCTCGATATAGGCGGCGTTGCTTTCGAGGTAGAAGGGCGCCACTTCGCTCCGGGTGGTGAGGCCTTGGAAAGTGGTGTCCTGCGAGAAACCGGTCCAAACGACCTTGAGATCGCCGACGAGTTTGATTCGTTCAGGCACTAAGACCACCTTGAGGTCGCCGCCCAGGGTCGTCGTGTTGCGGGCGATGCCCGGTTCGTCGACGCGATCCACTGCGAGGCGCATATCGTCTTCGACAAACGCTCCCCAGTCGACCTCCACCTCTGCTCGGACACCCAGACACGGAAGGCCTGCAGCGATGAGCACGAGCGCACCCAATATCGATTTTTTGTTTCGTGTGCCAGTCAAGATGCAAAACCCTTTCGAAAAATTGGACGATCTTATGATTGGAATCGTAAAGTCAATCGTTCCGTAGAAATTTTGTTCATCGAGCATGGGTTTCTTTTTTTCATTGGCCCCTAAAAAGGGCAGGGGATGCATGCCTTTGGAATTCGCGTATGATAATGGCCGTTCTACTGAAGTTGGGACAGTCGGGATTTCGAGCCCGCGACCAGAGCCTCGATGAAGAAGGCTCGATCACAAGGAGGTATCTATGAAAAAGGCTATCGCAACGTGCATCCTCGTCACTGTTTTTGTCCTTGGCTGTGACAGCAAGGTCGACGAATGCAATCAGATGACGTCTGTCATCAATCCTTTTGCCGAAGAGCTCAAGGGTTTGGAGAAGGCGTTTGGCGCTGAGTCTCCCGATGCCATGAAAGCGCCGCTCGAGTCTGCGGCAAAGGCGGCCGAGGACACGGCGAGCAAGCTTGCGGCCCTCAACCTGAAGAAGGAAGAGCTCAAGAAATTCTCGGCCGACTACCAGGCCATGTGCAACGAGATGGCCTCTGCGGCCGCCGAGATGAACACCATCATGACTCAGATCGGCCCCATGCAGAAGGCAGCCGAGGAGAGCGCGCAGAAGTCCCAGGAGGCCAACACCAAGCTCGGCACCACATGCAGCAGCAATCCGAAGCTCAAAGAGACCTGCCAAAAGATCACGGAGCTCCTGTCGAGCCTGCCTTCGGATCCAACCCAAAGCGAGGCGGCCAATGCCAAGATCGCCGAGCTCAAGGCTCTGCAGACCGATAACGCGGACCTCAAGACCGCCATCGGCGAGGTGGCCGGACAGCTCGAATCCATGGTGAAGGCCACTGGTGAATTCATGGCCGTGCAGAAAAAACTCGAGGAAGTGGCTAAGAAAGCCGAGTCCGCCACGACCAAGGAAACCCCCATCATCGAAGGTCTGAACAGCTACTGCCAGGCTCCATGATTTTCTGTCCAGGTCGGGTAGGGAGCTCTTGGTTCTTCCTCGCATGACCCGATACCGCACCCGTCGCTCATTGAGTAAACCGCCACCGGGCACGACGTGGGCGCCCTATTGTCGCCACAAGAGCCAGCTCACAGGCGGCAACCGCACAGACCTCCTCGTCGACGGCACGGAGGCTTTCCCCGCGATGATCGAGGCGATCGACGGGGCCCGCGAAATCGTCCTGATGGACAGCTACATGTTCGCCGCCGATGCCGCAGGGAGGATGTTCAAGGACGCCCTGGAGCGCAAGGCGAGGCAGGGAGTGCCGGTATACCTCTCGGTCGACGGGGTGGGAGTGATCTCTGAGCCCACGAGTTTCTTCGAGGACATGAGCCGCAGTGGCGTGCACGTTCTCATCTATCGCTCGGTCAAGCCATGGCGCAGGAGCTTTGGCCTTTTTCGTCGCAACCACCGGAAGCTCTTGGCCGTGGACGGTCGGGTGGGGTTTTGTGGCGGCATCAATGTGGGCCACCAGTGGCTGCCCTTGGAGCGAGGGGGGCTGGGTTGGCACGATCTGCATTTGCGCCTCGAGGGTCCTGCTGTGGCTGACCTGGCGAGGCTCGCCGCATCCACATGGATCGTGCACAGCGGCGTGCGCGTGGCGCGGGGGAGCGAGGCACCTGCGGTCGAAGCAGAGGGAGACGATTACGTTTCTATCCTGGGTTCCAGGGAGCGCAATAACCGCCACACCATCCGCCAAGCCTACCTGCATGCCATTCGCGCGGCTGGACAGTATGTCTATATCGCCAACGCCTATTTTCTACCTGAGCGCGGCATGCGCAGGGCCTTGCGAAACGCCTGCGAGCGGGGTGTCGATGTGCGGGTCATGGTGCCTACCACCAGCGACATCCTCGCCGTGCAGCTCGCGAGCGGAGCCATGTACTCGCGTCTCTTGAAGTACGGTGTACGGATCTTCCGTTGGCGCGGTCCGATGATGCACGCCAAGAGCGCGGTCGTGGACGATCAGTGGGCGACTGTCGGCAGTTTCAACTTCGATCACCGCTCGTGGAGAATGAATCTCGAGGTGAACGCCACTATCGTGGGCCCGCGCTTGGCCGGAGAGCTCTCCAAGGTATTCCTGCGCGACCTCGAATGGTGCGACGAGCTCACGCGAGAAAAGTGGAGCCGCAGATCCTTCTTCACCAAGGCCCTCGAATGGGTGTTCTTCCAGTTCCGCCGCTTTCTTTGAGCTTCGACCTCAATCGATGCTGCAAGTAAACGTCTTCATTTGGGCACAGACGGCCAGTTCGGATGCCGTCGTTGACATCGGTGGAAATTGGACGCATCGTGGTGTCGCTATTCAAACAAAAGGGAGGAGTGATGATGAAGGTTTTCGTTTCGATGTCGTTGGTAGGTGCGGCGCTGCTCGCCATGCTGGTCATGGGATGCGCCGTGAGCGCCAGCTTCAGCAGCGATGGACGGGCCGTGCTCAATGGTCAGCAAGCTGTAGTGGTCAAAGCCTCGCAACCCGAGGGCCCGGCTGTCGCACCGCCGCCGCCGGCAGCGCCGACCTCTCCCATCAGGCTTGCCGCGCCGGTCAAGCTCAAGGCGAAGCTCGTGGGAAACAAGATCGAGATCACGGAAAAGGTCATGTTTGACTACAACAAGGCGACTATCAAGGTGGAGTCGCATTCGTTGCTCGCAGACGTGGCAAAGGTGATCTCCGAACACAAGCAGATCAGTAAGATCCGCGTAGAGGGTCACACCGACTCCGACGGAGAAGACGCCTATAACAAAAAACTGTCCCAGCAGCGCGCCGACGCGGTCAAGTCCTTCTTGGTCAAGGCCGGCATTGGACGCAAACTGCTCGAGGCCGTAGGCTACGGCGAAGAGAAGCCGATCGGTTCCAATGACACCGAAGAGGGCAAGGAGAAAAATCGCCGGGTGGAGTTTGTCGTGGTGCAAAATACCGACAAGGCCAAATAGGCAAGGATGGAGGCGAACATCATGATGAAGAACATTGTTATCGCGGCGGCCTGCGCACTCGTCCTGACCCTGACCTCTGGCTGCCTCAAGGTGAATCCCAATACGCAAGGTCACATTCAGACCGCGCTCGAGGCCAAGCAGGGCGAGTTCAAAAAATGCTACGAAGACGCGTTGCAGCGAGATCGCGAGATCCAGGGGAACATCGACCTCGTGCTGCAGATTGACAAAGACAATGGCAAGGTCATCGAGGCGCAGGTTGAGAAGACGAAGATCGCGGACATGGAGATGAAGCAGTGCGTGGCCGGCGCGGCCGAAACCATAGCGCTACCCGAGCCCCCGGGCGTGCCCATAGAAGGCCACTACGCGGTGGAATTCAGCTTCGAGTGAGTGACCCGCCTATCCTTTGATCAGACACTTGAGCCCAAAGACCTGCGGCCTGAACCATTTTTCGGGGTCATCCCTAAACTGGACTTTCGCCATTACCCTTCGTCGGCGATGCGCACGCCGAGTCGGGCGAGAAGGGAGGTGAGTCTTGGGTCAGTCTCCAGCATGGCCCGGAGCACCTCAGCGATTTCGGACTTCATGCGACTGGGCGCACAGGCGAGGGCAGGATCCTCGAGGGTCAGGGATACGAGCCTGTCCACTGCTTGGTTGGGGGACAAGGCGCCGGTGCGCAATTCGACGGTGACGCGGGCCACGGCCTCTGCCGAGAGCCCAGGAGTCACAGGGGCACAGCCTTGAGCGTCGGACACAGCCGAAGGGGCGCCATCGACGCCGCTGGTTTCCTCGATTTGGTTCGCGGCGCGGCTTCCGGGCGTGATTTTAATGTCCATCGCAGCCTCGCTGACAGGGCCTTTGGGTCGCCTGCGGCCTCACCTTAGCGCGTTCTTTGGGCCTTGTCGCCGCAGATGTGTTTTTTTTATGCTGAATAAACAAGCAGGCCGCAATCAACCGCGCCCGAGTGCGTGCACAGGGGGCCGAAAGTGAGTGCCCATGCGGTTTGCGGCGCACTCGGTCACCGCGCTTGTCCAAAAAAAGAGCCTGGTCTTTTCCAGACTTCTGAATCCAATGCTGGGCGAGCAGAAGCGGTCTTCATTGTGAGATCAGTGCGTTTTTCTCGTGATTTCAAAGGGGTGCTTGGCTCCTGGGCCCTGTGGGCGCGGACCTTCGATTGCGGGAATCTTTTTCCGGGTAACGATGAAGAATGGCCACCCCTCGTATCCGACCGCAGCAGTTCGGGAGACCCGCGCCATAACTGGGATTCCGACATCGCATCTCGAATTGGTCGCGCCTCATGCGGGTCCTTCGAATAAAAAGCTCCCAAACCTAGATATGACAAGGGATATCTCGCCCTGGCCAAACTTATTTTTCCTTGACACCTGTACATCTGACTCGTAATGTTCTGCCACAGAGGAAAACAGCGTGGGATTTTTGTGATTCTACGCAGACGAGCGCCGCCCGACAGGTGGCCCAAGGAGAAAAAAATGACGAAAGCCGAACTGATCGACGCCATCGCCCAGAGCAAGTCCGTTCCCGAGGGTCTTTCCAAGAAAGCCATCCAGGCAGTCGTGGATTCGACCTTCGAGGAGATGCGCAAGTCCATTAAGAAGGACGAGCGTTTCTCGTTCCCGGGCTTCGGCACCTTCAGCAAGAAGAAACGCTCTGCCCGCACCGGCCGCAATCCGCAGACCGGCGAGGAAATCAAAATTAAGGCCCAGACGACAGTAGGCTTCAAGCCAGCTCAGGCCCTCAAGGATTTCGTCGGCAAAGGCAAGTGATGAGAGCTTCGTTCCTCTGAGCAAACGCTCATGACCGCTGTCGCTTTCCACCCATGAGAATGAAAATGACCCCGGCGCGCAGCGGGTGTACCTCGCGAAAGCTTGGAGTAAGGCATCCCGCGTTGCATGACCCCGGCGCGCAGTGGGTTTGCCTCGCGAAAGCTTGGAGCGAGGCATCCCGCGTTGCAGACGGGGTCATTTTCCGGGGCTCTTCTTCAGAGCAAAGACCCTGCCTCCTTCTAGTGCCATGGCCTTCCGATTTGTGCCAGGCCAGCTTTGCTGTAGAATCAGCAAGGAGTTGTTCGGCCGTCGTTCGGCCGACATCGCTGCAGCGAGGAAATCACCCATGAGCGACAACCACCATCAGTGCTTGGAAGCCTTTCCCAGCTGGCTCGCGAGCCTTCCCCTTGATCTTCGATCTGCGCTTGTCGCGGCTCGTTCCGATGAGTTGGGCGAAGAGGCAAAACGATACCTGCTCGGGGCCGTTAACTATCTTTTCAAGTCGTTGGACCTCATTCCAGATGGCATAGACGACATCGGGTACCTCGACGATGCATTCGTGTTGCGATTTGGCGCACGGGCTGCCCTTCGAGAGGCTGGCACGCTCGGCAGCGAGGCTGTGCGCACCCCTGTGGAGAACCTCGCCAAGGAAGCAGTTCTCGTGGATGAGCTCCTCGGGGACGAGCTTGCCAAACGTTTCGAGACATATGTCGCGGGCTTGCGGACCGGGGCGGCCCGAGGTCGGATGGTCGATGAGCTGCTCTCGGACCCCAACGCGATGCGAGAGCTCGAAGCGGACGTCAACGCCTTTCACCACGACTTCGCGGCGCCGAGCTTTTCACAGGATGAGAAGAACCTCGTCAAGCTCATTGCGTTTTTGGACGCCAAGCTCCCTGCCAAGTAAATAGTATCTTTGGAATTTCCTCGTCTGTTCCTTTTGTGACAGATGTCATAACCAAGCCGCTCGGTCCTAAAGTAAGATGCCCCGCGTTGCGACGCCGCAAACGGTGCGGTGGCCGCTGTCGAAAGAAAAAGGAGTAGAAATGGGCTTTATCCCAATGGCGGTCGCCATCGTCGTCGCTTTCGCTGTGTTCGGCTGGTCCGCAACTAGGAGATTTCGGCTTCTCACCATCGGCGCTCCGGCCCACCGCACGGACCGCATCGGCCAGCGCATCAGCCACATGATCCAGATCGCTTTCCTGCAGTGGAAGATGCCCAAATACAAGGTGATGGGCCCCATCCACATGCTCATCTTCTGGGGCTTCCTCGTGCTGCTCATCAACACGCTCATCCTGTGGGGTCGGGCCTTTGACGTGAAGTTCGATCTTTGGGTGCTCGGCGACAACCCGCTGGGACACGCCTATCATTTTGTAAAAGACATTTTCACCGTTGTGGTGCTGGTTGCCGCTGGCCTCGCCTTGCTCAATCGAGTGGTGCTGCGGCCGGCGCGCCTGACGGCGTCCATCGAAGCAGGGGTCATCCTTCTCATTATCATCACGATGATGGTCGCTGATCTCGTGTATTCAGGCTGGCAGATGGTGGACGAGGGCGTGGGCGGCTTCGACATGCGCGAGCCATTCGCTTCCTTGCTCACTTTGCCGCTGGCCAGCCTCGAAAAGCCGACCATGGACCTGCTGGGCACCATCGGCTACTGGGCGCACTCTGTTCTCGTGCTGATCTTCCTCAACCTCTTGCCCTACGGGAAGCATTTCCACGTAGTCACGTCCATTCCCAACGTATTCCTGTCGAACCTCGACTCGCCGGGCAAGCTGCCTCGCGACGAGACCATAGAGAAAGTGCTCAAGGAAGAGGACACCGGCGATGGAGAGCCCCAGTTCGGAGTCGCCCAGGTGCAGGACTTCACCTGGAAGGATCTTCTCGACATGTACTCCTGCACGGAATGCGGTCGCTGCACCGACAACTGCCCGGCTGCCAAGACCAACAAGCCGCTCAAGCCCAAGACCTTCCTGACGAACGTCCGCGGCCACCTCTACGAGCGCCAAAACGAGTTCCTTTCGGGTCAGCAGAAAGAGAAGAAGCTCATCCCCGATGTGGTCGATCCCGAGGTCGTATGGAGCTGTACGACGTGTCGCGCCTGTGAGGAAGAGTGCCCTGTTACCATCACCTATGTGGAGAAGTTCGTGAAGCTACGTCGCGATCTCGTGGAAGGACGCGGCGAGCCACCAGCTGAGCTCGCCAAGGCGCTGCGCGGCATCGAGACGAACTCCAACCCCTGGAACATCTCGCGCATGGACCGCGCCAAGTGGACCGAGGGCCTCGAAGTGCCGGCCTTCGACGCGGACGCACACGAATACCTGTTTTTCGTGGGTTGCGCTTCGAGCTTCGACGATCGCGCCAAGCGCATCAGCCGTTCATTTGTAAAGCTGCTCGAGAAGGCAGGCGTGAAGTACGGCATCCTCGGCACGGATGAACCCTGTTGTGGCGAGACCGCACGTCGAGCAGGCAGCGAGTCGGTCTTCCGCATGACGGTCGATGCGAATGTCGAGGCCTTCAAGGAGCTCGGGGTCAAGAAGATCGTGACCGGTTGTCCCCACTGCTTCAACACCTTCAAGAACGAGTACCCCGAGCTCGGTCTGCAGTTCGAGGTCGTGCACCACAGCGAGCTGCTCGCCCGCCTCGTGGCCGAGGGCAAGCTCAAACCCACCGAAAAGGTCGAGCAGAAGGTCGTCTACCACGATGGCTGCTACCTCGGTCGCTACAACGGCGTCTTTAGCGCGCCGCGACAAATCCTGCACGCTGTCCCGGGCCTTGTGCTCGCGGAGGTCAAGGCCAGCCAGAAGCGCGGCCTATGTTGTGGCGGTGGAGGCGCACGGTTCTTCATGGAAGAACACGGCGAACGCGTCAACAGCCTGCGGACCAAGCAGTTGCTCGAGGCGAGTCCCAAGACCATCGCAACGGCCTGCCCCTATTGCATGACCATGATTTCCGATGGCTTGAAGGAAAAAGACCTTTACGACGACAAAGGCCAAGTCGACGTCGCCGAGATCCTCGCGGTGTCCTGCGGCGTGGGCGAGCGCAAACTCTTGCGCGAAGAGCCCACGCCTTGAAGCTAACCCACCTGCCCTGTCGCAGCCGCTTCGCCCCCTGCTTTGGCTTTGATCTAAAGGCATAAGAACCTTGCGTTCCCTCGTCCCGGCTCTATGATTGTCCCGCCGAGAACAAACGTCACAATGCTCCCCTTGCGAGGGAGGAAGGAGAGACAGATGTCTACCATCGTTTCGGTGCGCGGGCGCGAGATCCTGGACTCCAGAGGCAATCCCACGGTCGAAGTCGACGTGACTCTCGAGACCGGAATCATGGCCAGCGCCAAGGTTCCATCCGGAGCCTCCACAGGCACCTATGAGGCTGTGGAGCTGCGCGATGGCGACAAGTCCCGCTACCTGGGCAAGGGCGTGACCAAGGCCATCAAGTCCGTCAACGAAGAAATCGCGCCGGTGGTTCTCGGCCTCGACGCATTGGATCAGCGCGGGCTCGACACGGCGATGATCGAGCTGGACGGCACGCCCAACAAAGGCCGACTCGGCGCCAATGCCATCCTCGGTGTGTCCATGGCCGCGGCTCGCGCGGTTGCCATGGAGCTCGGTGTCGACCTCTTCCGCTACCTCGGAGGCGCCAACGCCCACGTATTGCCTGTGCCGATGATGAACATCCTCAACGGCGGCGCCCACGCCGATACCAACGTCGCGATTCAGGAATTCATGGTCGTCCCGCGCGATGCCTCGACCGTGCGCGAGGCCGTGCGCATGGGCGCCGAAATCTTCCACAGTCTGGGCAAGCAGCTGAAGGGCATTGGCCAGTCCACGGGCAAGGGCGACGAGGGCGGCTATGCTCCGAGCCTGCCGAGCAACGAGGCGGCCATCGAGCTCATTCTCAAGTCCATCGAGTCAGCGGGATTCAAGCCCGGCCAAGAGGTCTTCCTGGCTCTGGATTGCGCGGCCAGTGAATTTTACAAGGACGGCAAGTACTACCTCGATGGCAAGGATAAGGCACCGCTTCCCGGTGACGCGATCATCGAGCGCTACCAAGGCTGGTGTAGCAAGTACCCGATCATTTCCATCGAGGATGGGCTGGCCGAGGACGATTGGGACACCTGGGCCTCGCTCACCAAGGCCATTGGCAGCAAGATTCAGCTCGTCGGAGACGACATCTTTGTGACCCAAGTGAAGCGCATCCAGGATGCCATCGAGCGCGGCGTGGGAAATGCGTCGCTCATCAAGCTCAACCAGGTGGGCACCGTGTCCGAGACCATGGACGCCATCGACCTATCGCGTCGCCATGGCTATGGCGTGGTGATTTCGCACCGTTCGGGAGAGACCTCGGACGATTTCATTGCCGATCTCGCGGTGGCCACAAGCGCCGGCCAAATCAAGACAGGGTCGCTCTCGCGTTCCGAGCGCGTGGAGAAGTACAACCGCCTGATGCGCATCGAAGACGATCTGGGCAAGATCGCCCGCTACGGCCTACAAAAAGCCTAACCCATTGAGCTCTTCGGCAGGAAAGCTCGAACCCTAAAGAGCGGGCCGGGCCATTAGGGGTGTCCCTCGCGGTCGAGGATGAGGCGAGCGGCGCGGTAGCCGGTCATTTGGGCCGCGGCCACCCCATGACCCGGAGCTGTCCAGGCGCCGCACAGGTACAAGCCATCGACGGGGGTGACTTGGGACGAACGATCCCACTGTTGTGGAGTCGCGGCCCAGCCATAGGGGGCGCCCTGCGACTGCGATGTATAGCGTTCGATGGTGTAGGGGGTCATTCCTTCCTGGACGACGATGTGATCGCGAAGGCCGGGCAACACGCTTTGGGCACGGTTGATGAGTCCCTCCATCATCGCGCGTTTCTTGGCTTGATAGGAGGCCTCGTCCTTGGGCCAATCCGCCAGCCTGGCGTAGGAGTTCAGGGTGACCACCGAGCTGCCCGGAGGGGCGTACCAAGGGTCGTGGAGGTTTCCGTACAAAGTGATGGCCACCATACCCTCGTCGTAGCGCTGCTCGAGAGAGGCTTTGAAAACCGCGTCGGCGCTCGTGGAACCGGACAATACGATTTCGTAATCATCTACGCCGAAGAAGGACGGCTCGACATCGAGGCCGAGATACACCCCCACCAGAGAGGTATTGGGCTCCATCGTGGCGATCCGGTTTCGCTCGTCATCGGCCTCGGGCACACCCTTGAGCAATTTGTCGAAGGTCTGGATCGGATCAGCCGACGAGATGACGTACCGCGAGGCGAGGCTACGGCCGTCTTCGGTGGTCACTCCTCGCACCTGGCCGTCCACTGTGTCGATGCGAACGGCCTTGGCGCCGAGCTCAATCGTTCCTCCGAGGTCTTGCACCCTCTGCGCATAGGCGTCTGCCAGGGCAGCAGAGCTTCCTTTCACCTGAAAAGCGCCGTCTTCGAGATAGCTGTAGGTGGCGTGCAGGTACAGAGGTGCCCACAGCCGAGACGGCGGCGGACCGTAGTAGATCCACCACTGACCCATGACGGCTTGGAGACCGGCGTCGGTCACGTACTGGTCCATGACCTGCTGCAGAGTGTCCTTGCGCATCTTCACGAAGCTTGCGGCTTTGAA
Source organism: Myxococcota bacterium (assembly GCA_025453525.1). Classification (GTDB taxonomy): domain Bacteria; phylum Myxococcota_A; class Polyangia; order JAAYKL01; family JAAYKL01; genus JALOQD01. The sequence goes on along the minus strand of JALOQD010000114.1, from coordinate 16,657 downwards.
GGGGGCCGAGAACATGAAGCCCAACCGAGAAAGCGGCGAGGCGCGGTAGATCTCGGCGAGAGATCTCATCTGTTGCGTGATGGTATGCATCTCCTTGTAGAATGCGTCGATGCCCGCTTTCTCCTGTGGCCAACCCTTGGACAGAACGTCGATCATGCCCTCCACGTTGTGGCCGTGGCGCACGTCGACCCCTGGCGCCAAGGTGCGACCCGTGGAGGTAATGCGAATCAACTCGACCTTTTTGTCGACTCCCACGGCGGCCATGAGATCGCCGGCGATGCTGCCGGGAAGTCCTCCGTTCATCTCGTGCAAAGCCGTGTCAAAGCGGAACTGCCCTCGCTGAAACCACGAGGTGCAGCCACCCACCTTGGCGGATTGTTCGACGATCAGTACTTTGAGCCCTGCTGCGCTCAGGTGTGCGGCGGCAGACAGGCCGCTCATGCCGGCTCCAATGACAACGGCGTCGTACTCCGCGTCCTTCCTGCGTTCTATGGGGCCCTCGCGACAGGCGCAGACGAGAAATGCGATGATGAACGCAACGGCGAAGAAAGGGCTGAGGTGCCTGAGTAAGGGCAAAGAGTTGCCTCCGTTCCGAGCGTTCGACACGGGATTTCGATCTTGGAAAGACGCTATCCGATAGCGTTTGCTCCGCATACCCTCAATCGACACTGACCGAACTGCTCCCAAGAAGTTGCCCCTCGACTTGCGGCCGCGCTACGACCAACCCATGAACAAAACAGCCATTACCCTTTCTCCTGGCAGCACCGTGCACCTCATCGGCATTTGCGGTACGGGCATGGGTGCGCTCGCGGGACTGCTCGTGGATGCTGGCTATCGCGTCAGCGGTTCGGACGCCGGCATCTATCCGCCCATGAGCACACAGCTCGAGCAGCGAGGCATTGAAATATCGGTGGGGTATGGAGCGCACAACCTCGCCCATCGCCCGGATCTCGTGGTCGTGGGCAACATCTGCCGCCCTGAGCACCCTGAGGCCGTAGCCGCGGCAGAGATGGGACTGCGGATCGCGTCCATGCCTGCCGTGGTTCGCGACCTGTTGCTCAAGGGCAAAAGGCCCATCGTGATCGCTGGTACCCATGGCAAGACCACTACGACGTCTTTGACCGCCACCTTGCTCGATGCCGCGGGGCTTCATCCCAGCGTGCTCGTGGGCGGAGTGGCGGCCAATTTCGGTACAGGCGCGCGCCTCGACAATGGCCCTCATTTCGTGATCGAGGGCGATGAGTACGACAGCGCCTTTTTCGAAAAACAGGCCAAGTTCTTGAGCTACGAGCCAGATGCCTTGGTGGTGACGTCGGTCGAGCATGACCACATCGACATCTACCCGACGTTCGAGGCGTATCAGGACGCATTTGCGCAGTTGGTGCGTTTGGTCCGCAGCGGTCCCATTGCCGTGTGGGCAGGGAGCGATGCTGCGTGTGGCCTGATGAAGGGCGCTGCAGTGGAGGTGGTGCCGTACGCGGCAGCTTCGGATCACTGCGCCGTACCGCCGCGGCTCTTGGCGCGCCCCACGTCCAACCAGGCTTTTCGGCTCATCATGGACGGAGCGGATCTCGGATTGTTCCAAACCCCGTTGCGCGGGGTCCACAACCTGCGCAACACCCTGGCGGCGCTGGCCATGGCCCATCTGTATGCCAAGGTCGACATCGCCGCGCTCGCACGTTGTCTTCCGCTGTTTCGCGGTGTGGCGCGGCGTCAGGAGCTCGTGGCCACAGTGCGAGGAGTCCATGTGTACGACGACTTCGCCCATCACCCCACGGCAGTGCGCGAGACGCTTTTAGCCCTTCGGGGCGCCCACCCCACATCAAAGCTCATCGCGGCGTTCGAGCCTCGTTCGGCCACGGCTTGTCGCAAGCTCCACCAGGACGCGTACGCAGAGGCGTTCGAGGCAGCGGACCACGCGATTCTCGCGCCGGTCGGTCGCGATCTGCCCGAAGATTCCCGTCTGGACACGACATCCTTGGCTGCTGCCATCGCAAACAGAGGGACCGAGGCCGTTGCTGCCAAAACCTTGGAAGAAGTCATTGAGCGGATCGCCGAGCGGGTCGGTCCAGGGGACGTCGTTGTACTGCTCTCTAACGGAGCTTTTGGCGATTTGCGACGCCGGGTTCCCGAGGCGCTATCATGAAAGACCTTCAAACAGCTCTCGATGAAATCGTCCGCATCGCCATCGAAGCTGGCGGTGTCCTCCTTGAGGGCCTGGATGGCGAAAAGGACGTCCATCACAAGGGCGACGTCGACCTGCTCACGCAGTTCGATCTGCGCAGCGAAGAGCTCATCCGCCAAAGGCTTGGCCGGAGCTTTCCCGCTGTGCCAGTGCTGGCAGAAGAGGGTGGGGGAGATACAGCCGGCGCATCGGCGCGGTTCATCGTCGATCCTCTGGATGGCACCACGAATTTCGCCCATGGCCATCCCTTGTTTTGCGTTTCCATGGCACTGGAGCTCGAGGGTGTCATGAGCTGTGGAGTGGTCCACGTTCCAGCTTGCGCTTGGACGTTTACGGCGCGCTTCGGTGGAGGGGCGCATCGCAACGGCCAGGCGCTTTTCAGTTCGAAAGAGGCCAGTCTGTGCAAGGCGATGCTGGCTACGGGTTTTCCGTACGACCGCCGAACGAGCAATGATGACAACACGAGGGAGCACAGGGCTTTCATGAAGAAGTGCCAGGCGGTTCGTCGCATGGGGTCTGCCGCCCTCGATTTGGCGTTCGTCTCGGCTGGCATCTACGATGGTTTTTGGGAAATGGGCTTAAAACCCTGGGACATTGCTGCGGGCATGCTGCTTGTGACCGAAGCAGGAGGGCTTCTTACCGACTACGATGGCAGGGGCGCAATGCTCGAGACTGGGTGCGTGATCGCAGCTGGGAATCCGCCACTGCACGAGGCGATGACTCATGTGCTCCGAGAGTGCCGCGGCGCTGCGCACAGTGGGCAGTGAGACCAAAAAAGCCTGTGCCGATCCCTAAATACTGTAATGTTTTCATCTGGTTGTAGTTCAGTTTTTTTCTATGAAAAAAGGTCATTCCGCAGGCGCGAACCCTGACATGAGTGTCACGGTTCTTTGTGCCAGGCGCTGTTGAAGCGAGCCTGTGGCAAAGCGACAAGACCCTGCCCTGGTCGCAAGAAACGAGCGCAATTTTCAGGGATTGAGTCACCTCCCAAGGTGAGGGTGATTGGAGATGGCATCTGCTTTGCACAGGGTTTCCAGGTGTGCGTCGCTACTGGGAATTGGATGGCGCACATCTTCTTGGATTTGTGGATTTATTTTGTCTCATTGGATTTACCTCCTGGAACGCCCGTGGTTCTGAGAGAGGACGCTTGATGGCTTAGGTGGATCGCTTACAAGGGCTCTTGGCTTATTGGACTTTGATAGGTTGATTGATTTTTCTTATTTGTTTTTCTTATTCGATAATTTTCTTTTTTCTTTGGAATATTGATGGCTCCATTTTGCTTTGTCTTGCTTAGCTGCTTGACCCCTTAATTGGAGTGCCTTTTCTTTGTTTGGCCCGTCGCTGCCTGCCCTCAGTGACGGGTCTTTTTTTTGTCTTGCTCTGTCGCCCCTCCCCGTGGAACGGGTGACATCATATATGTCGACATGCGCGGGTATGATGACAATGTCGAAACACAAGGGGCGTTCCGGGGGGTCACAGAGGAGAAGGCATCGCTTTTCCGCGATTGTCGTTGTCCATGGTCGGGATTCCACCCTGGGGAACTGTTCATTTCCAGAGGCTCCTTTTATTGATAATTCATGTGGCCTCGTATGGTAAACCAAGAGCATCCATGCCTGGTCCAAAAAGAAAACGAGGCGAGAAACAGAGCTCTGTTCGTTCGGTAGGGCAGACATCGGTGGAGGCTGCGCCCGCACACGTCCAGCCGGTCGCTGCGCCCAGACGGCTCGCGGTGGGTCACGTAGGCCTTTGGCTGGGTCTAGCCTCGGTGTGTGGCTTTTACCTTCTGCTCAAGATGTTTGGGCTCAACCCCTATGCCGGCGACGAGCACATCTATTTATATCAATCCAAGCTCGTTTCTCAGGGCCTGCGACCCTATGCTGACTTTGCCATGGCTCATCCTCCCCTGCAGACGCTCATCCACGCGCTGCTCCTAAAGGTGTTCGGCTTTGGATTTCTCCCCGGGCGTCTATTGCCTGTGGGTTGGTGTCTAGCCGCAGGTCTGCTGCTCGCCTTTGTCGTGCGCCGCGAGCTCGGAGTCATCGCAGCCATAACGGCGACCGGCCTCTTTCTGCTGTCATATGAAGTGCTGCGCTCCTCGACCCATGCCACTGGCGTCAATGCGACGATGACCTTCATTCTGGCTGCGCTGCTCTCACATCGCCGCGGATGGGTTGTGGCTACGGCCGCGCTGTGTACCGCAGCCGTATTGACGCGGTTCTATGCAGCGCCGGCGATTCTCGCGTTCGTCGCGCACGGCCTGGTACGCGATCCGCCCAAGGGCGGCCGGCTCGTGGGTTACGGGGCTGCCTTCGGAGCCGCGTCGTTCACAGCGCTTGGGCTGTGGACCGGGTTCGGAGCCATGTGGAGCAACCTGTTCCTGTACCACGCAAACAAAACGGCCATGGGCGAGGACACTCTGGCCAACATGCGCGATACCGTGCTGTTCCACAACGCCACGTTGGCTGCGGCGTTTGGCGTGGGCGCGATCGTCGCCCTCGTCTCTTTTCTCCTCGCGGTCTCGCTCGACAAGGGCGCGCTGCTTCCCCGTCTGAGGCGCGCGGCTGGCACCTCACGCACCGGACTGCCTCTCCTCTCCACGTTTGTGGTTGCCATCTACGTGGTGCTTCTCTCGCGGATGGACCGGGTGTGGATGTACTACTTCGTGCCGGCCTTCCCCTTTGCCGCCATTGTCGCAGGCGCATGGGTCTCCAGGTGCTGCCTGTCTGCTTTCCGTCTGTTTTCCGAGAGGTTCTCGCTCGAGAAGGCCGGACTATCACGCGCTGCGCTTTTCGGGCTTGCGGCATCGTTCATTGTTTTTGCGTTGCTCGTTTTCGTGTCTCCGAGGCTCGAGCAGCGACTGGACTATTGGCAGGGCGAAATGGGCAGGCCCGAGGCCGAACGAGTCAAAACCTATGCTTGGCGCGATGGCGTTCTCCCGAGAAGACTCAACGATTTCGTCCGCGAATGGTTGTGGCAGGACCAAAGGGTGGTGGGCGATCGCTATTTCTCTTGGAACTACCTCCTTTGGCACGAGAGCCGCGTGCTCGACATCACCGAGGAGGCCGTCGCAGCGGTCCGGGCCAACACCACGCAACAGGGTGAGATCTTCGGCGATTCTGGGACAGTACCCTTGTTGGCGCTCTTGTCGGGCCGCAAAATCGCTGCCAACGAGGCGGACACCAACATTCAGCGCTACCGCTCGGGTCTGGCCGACCCCGTTGCCCTCGTCCGGGCCATTGACCTGCCGAGCACGGAGCTCATCGTCCTGCGTCCGCGGTTTGGAGTGGCGGGCCTAGAGCAGATTCAAGACCTGGTGCGGAACAAATACGAGCGAGTGAAGGTCTTAAAGAGCAGCCAGGGCATGGCCCTCGTTTTTTTCAAGCGCCGCAGCAGCGACCGCTAGAGCGCAAAGGAGGCAGTCCTTAAAAGTGGCGAAGACAATTTCCAAAGGGTTTGGTCATTCGCGCTTGCTCCTCGGCTGCGCTGCGGCTCTCTTGGGGGGCGCCGGGGCTCTGGGGTATGAAGTCGTGTGGAGCAAGATCCTCGTCGTACCGCTGGGCAATTCGGCAGATGCCACGGCTATCGTGCTCGCCGCGTTCATGCTCGGCATGGCCCTGGGAGCGGCGCTGTTGGGGCGGCTCGGGGATCAGCGGACGCATCCGCTGCGCCTCTATGCGGCGCTCGAGCTCGGCCTTGCAATGTATGCCATTTTCGCGCCGCGACTCCTCTTCGCGCTCTCCTCACTTCGTCTGGGTGAGGATTCGATGATGGGTTCGCAATGGCTGAAGCTGGCAACGGCAACCGCGCTCGTCGCAGCTCCGGCTATGGCCATGGGCGCGGCCGTGCCCCTGTTGCTCAAGGGGCTGACCGGGGGCGAGGTTCCTGTCGCCCGTCGCGTGGGTCTCGTTTACGGTTTCAACACTTTGGGCGCGGCTTTGGGTGCGCTTTTGGCCGGCTACTACGCCATCCCCACATGGGGCTTAAGCGCCACGAGCCTCGTCGCTGGCGCCGCCAGCCTCGGGTGTGCTGCTCTGGCGTTTCTGTGCGACCTTTTTCCCGACACTTCGGTTCCTCTGTCCGAGAGCGCCGAAAAGACCGCACCGAGCACCCGGGCAGCGGCTGCGTTCGCCTTGGTCGCTGCCGCGGCCTGCGGCGCAATCACGATGGGCGCCGAGGTCTTGTGGGCGCGGCTCCTCACGTTCGTTTTTGGGCATGATACCTATGCCTTCGCGGCGCTGCTGACCGTGGTGCTTTTTGGCCTATCTCTCGGAGGATGGACGTTCCACCTCTGGGGTCGACGGGATCCCTTGAGATTCGCCACTGCCGCCTGTGGCTGGCTCGGCGCATTTCTGCTCCTTTGCATGTGGGCGACCGCAGGCATTGTCATCACGCACGGGCGCGATCCGCTGGGGCTCGAGGGTTCGTGGCTTGGCTCGTCCTTGGCGCTCGAGGCATTGCGAGAGCTGGTGCTGTGTCCCGTTCTCGTGGGCTTGCCGGCCCTGGCGAGCGGTGCCTTGTTGCCAGCGGCCATCGCCCTGTTCTCTCGAGGGGAGCAGCGGATAGGCGCGCGAGTCGGGCTCGTCCTGTTCGTCAACGGTTGCGCAGGAGCGCTCGGCTCTCTCGTCGTGTCGTTCGGCCTCATCGAGTGGATGGGTATTGAACGATCCCTCTTCCTTCTTTCTGGCTTGGCGCTTGTCGCCGGCACCGCAGGGTTGATGCTGAATGGGAAATGGAAGCTGGCCAGCTTCCGTTCACACGCCGTGCTCGCTGGGCCGCTCGCGATAGGTCTCGCCATCGCCGTTATCATGCCTGCGGATTTGCCCAGGGCGTTGTTGCTCGAGGGCGTGGGTGCAAAGCACCAGAACCTCGCGTTCTACAAAGAGGGCCGCACGTCGACCGTGTCCATCACGGTGAACAAAATAAGTGGCGAGAAGCAGTTGTTTGTGAACGCGGTCAATGAAGTGACCACGAGGCTCGTGCACGACCAGAGCTTCAAGCTCCTTGGTCACTTGGGTCTGCTCGTGCACCGCCAGCCAAAGAAAGCGCTCATGATCTGCCTCGGCGCCGGCCTTGCAGCCGGAGCGGCGCTCACGCATCCGATTTCCAGTCTCGACATCGCCGAGCTTTCCTCTGCAGTGCCCCACGCCGCTGCTCTATGGAGGCAGGAGAACAACGGTGCTCTCGACGATCCTCTCACTCACCTCGCCATCGCCGATGGTCGCCACTATCTCGCTTCCTCGCAGGGCAGCTACGATGTCATCATCGTGGATTCGACACACCCCAAATCGGTGGATTCGTGGCTTCTCTACACCAAGGAGTTTTACGAGCTCAGCCGCAGTCGGCTTGGTCCGGGCGGAGTGCTGGTGCAGTGGGTGCCTTTGCACGGCCTTTCGGAGCGGGAATTCAAGATCATCGTGCGAACTTTCCAGTCTGTTTTCCCCGAGACGACCCTGTGGGCGAACGTTGGATTCGAGACCTATGGACAGGCTGCGTACCTCAAGCTCGTAGGCACGCGCGAGCCGCTCATCATCGATTTTTCGGAGCTCGAGCTGCGGCTCAAGGAGCCACGGATCGCCGCGGATCTTGCGCCCTACGGCATGGACAGCCCAATCGAGATCCTCGACACGTTCCTCGCCAACCCAGAGGCTGTGGCCGAGTGGACTCGTGGGCTACCTGTTCAACGCGATGACCACCCCATTGTTCCCTACATCACGCGATACACCTCGGGCCGACGAATGGAGGCGCCGCTGTTGCTGGCGGTTCGAACCCCGCTCTTTGGCGTCGTTTCTCTGCCCGGTGAACGGTCCGACGCCCTTGCCAAGGAATTGGAGGCAGCCTACGACGCCAGTGGTTTTTTGCTCGCCGGTCTGCTCGATCGCGCGGAAGAAGCGTTTCCGACGAGTCGCAAGATCCCGCTCTACAAGGCCCAGCTCGAGGGCACGTCCGCTTACTATGGTAAGCTCGCGCAGCTTTACGAAGATCATCCGGACAAGCTTTTCGAAATAGGCAGTTACTTGGGCAATCTCGGCCACAGCGCCCAAGCTGAGGCATTGTTTCAAAAAGCCCTTGCCCAAAAGCCCAGAGATCCTCGCGCCCGTCTCAATTTAGCTCTTTTGCACCTGGACCTGGACGAGTTGGACACTGCGCTCCGTGAGCTCGAGGGGTTGTACCGCGACCATCCGTCGAGCGCGCTCGTTCAATACAATCTCGCAGTGGCGCTGCGGCGCGGTGGGCAGTGGGAACGTGCCATCGAGCTGCTCCTTTTGGCCAAAGAGCAACTCGAAGCTACGCCGGGCGTGGTCTTGGCGCTCGCCGGCACGTATCTCGATTCGGGCCAGAAGGAAGAGGCCGCAGAGGTGCTCGAGGCGTTTGTTCGGCGAGAGCCGTTCGATGCAGAGGCCTTCGACATGCTGGGGCTTCTTGCTGCGGCAGAGGGTAACTATGAAGCGGCTCGAGCAAACCATGTGCGCGCCCTTGCGCTGGAACCGTATCGGCGCGACAGCCACTTTAACCTGGGGCTTGCCCTCACGGCGCTCGGCAGGTTTTCCGAGGCTCATCGGGCGTTTTCCTTTTGTCTGTACCTCGATCCGAAAGACGCGGACGCGGCCTTCAATCTGGGAGTCACCAGCGAGGCTCTAGGAAATGCGTCGCAGGCCGCGGCCTATTACAACACGGCTCTGGGACTCATGCCTGATATGAAAGAAGCCAAGGCCCGCCTGCAGCGCCTCGTCCACGCCACTCCCTAGGAGCCTGCCCCAGAAAAAGATTCCGAAGCGAAAAGCGGCCGAGCGTTCGAGCTGTGGAGCACAAGATGTGGGTGCATGCTGGTTGCACGTGCCTATATCTGGTATACCGGCCTCGTCTCGACGGGGCCGGTTCCAACGTTTCTCTCGCTCCTCGTTCTGCTTTTGACTCGTCGGTTTGAGGTCGAAGACTTCGCTAGAAGCCCAACAAGCGCTCGAGGGCCTCTATGCGACTGCGCGTGTCCGGCTCTTCGGAAACCTTCTTTTCGATCTTGCGATAGGCAGCGAGCACCGTGGTGTGATCCTTGCCCCCGAACCGCGCTCCGAGCTCGGGAAGCGAGCTGGATAGCCCCTTGCGGCACAGGTACATGGCCACGGCCCGCGGGAAGGCCACCGAGCGCTGACGGCACCCGCCTCGTAGGTCGTCCAGGGACACCTGGAAGTGCTTGCACACGGTCTCTTGCACCGCCTCGACCGTGAGCGGCGCCTGTGCCAAGGCGATGACCTTTTTCAAGGTGTGCTGGGCGAACTCGATGTCGATGACCGTGCGACCTTCGAGAGAAGCATGGGCTGCGAGGTTGATGAGCGATCCCTCGAGCTCGCGCACATTGCTCTTGATCGAGCGGGCGAGGAATACAGCGACATCGTCGAGCACTTGGATGCCTTCGTCTTCGGCCTTTTTCTTCACGATGGCGAGCCGCGTCTCGAACTCTGGCGGCTGAATATCCGCGATGAGGCCCCACTGGAAGCGCGATCGCAGTCGCTCTTCGAGATCCGGGATCTCCTGGGGGTACTTGTCCGAGGTGAGGACGATTTGTCGCTTCTGCTCATAAAGGGAGTTGAACGTATGGAAGAACTCGTCCTGGGTGCGGTCCTTGCCGGCGATGAATTGGATGTCGTCCATCAGCAGGACGTCGACTTCCTTGCGGAAGTAGCGATGGAAAACATCCATTTTGTCGTTGCGAAGCGCCCACACAAAGTCATTCATGAACTGCTCGGACGACAGGTAGCACACTCGGGTGCCTGGTCGGCGGGCCCGGATGGTGTTGCCGATCGCATGTACCAGGTGGGTCTTGCCCAGCCCCACGCCGCCGTACACAAACAGCGGATTGTACTTTGTGCCGACCATTTCGGTCACGGCCAGGGACGCCGCGTGGGGAAGTTGGTTGGACGAGCCCACCACGAAAGAATCGAAAGTGTATTTTGGGTTGAGCCGGCTAGCGCCGTTGGTGTGCGGCAGGACCACATGGGCTCTTGCCGAGAGAGTCGGCGCGGCGACAGCCTCAGGAGGTGGGGGCACAAGGGCTGGCGCTGCCTGCTCGTCGACCTCGAAAACCACGAGTGGTCGAGATCCACATTGACGGGCCATGGCGTCTTCAATGAGATCGCAGTAGTTGTTCGACAACCACTCTTTGAAAAACTTATTGGGCACCTTGAGGGTCAGCATGCTGCCGTCGAACCCTCCCCACACCACTGCGCCGAACCACCGCTCAAATGTCTGCGGGTTGAGACGAGATTCGATCCACTCCAGCGCGCTTGCCCATTGTTTCATGTGTTCTCCGCTATTAACAGTTGGTCAACAGGTTGCCCACAGCATTGTCCACACCTGAGAATCCGTTCAGGCCGCAGATACCCTCATATTTTTACATCGGCCTTCCGACAGGTGTTTGGCCATCGGTTCGCTCCTAAAGGGTGATGCGTCTGACGAGAGCGTTGGTACCAAAAAAGCGCAGAGGGTTTCAACCCCCTTTTTGGAGGCTGCATGGATCTCTGCAGACTTGTAGGGGAATTTTTTTTTCGCCTCTGTTTTTCGAGAGAACGAGAAGGATTTGGCTTTCCCAGTATATGTGTAAAGCATTGATTTCATTTCATAAAAAAAGACAACTCGGCATTGACATATAATCAACACAATTTTTGCCAATATGGAACGTTCAGCTCGAGTGGAACGCCTCTAACGACTCGGAACCCAAGGGTTTGCAACGTGCCTTTGGGCCGGGCCCGTGTGGAATGAGAGACACTGCTGAACGCCACTTCAGCTTTTTGGCCACCTTTCTCTGGACCTTTCTCTGGACCGAAAGAAATCGTGTCAGCCCAGGCAGACGGAAAGTGGACTCGGCACGCGCTGGCGGGCTAGTTTTAATTCCATGTGGCGTCCATATTCGCACAGCATGGCTCGATGGGTTTTTTGCTCTTTATTTCTTGTGAGCGCGCTCCATAGCGCCGTGTCCCTCGCCGAAGAGCCTCTCGCCGGCACCGAGACGACGTTGGATCCCCGGGCGCTCGGACTGTCGAATGCTTTGCGCGCCTCGCCCTCTGGCGTCTCGGGCGTGTATCTCAATCCGAGCGTCATCGCCCTTCTTCCGCTCTACCACATAGGTCTCATGTACGGTTACACAGGCAAGGATGAGCAGCATATGGGGGGCGTGGCCATCGTCGACTCGGTGACGAGCGTGGTGGCAGCCGGGTTGGCCTTCAATTACTCAGGCATCAATCAGCCGAGCACCAAACATCAGGTTTATGACGGGCGACTGGCCCTTGCTGGTCGGCTGGGCGACGTGCTCGCCTTGGGTGGGAGCCTCCGCTACCTTCATGTTGAGCAAAACCTCAGCTCGCGCATGCGCGGACCCGCAGGGCCGCCGGCACTGCCTGCTTCGGGCAGCGTGCAAGCCAATGGGTTCACCCTCGATGTCGGTGCTTGTCTCACGCTCGCGGAAGTGGTCAATATCGCGGTGGTCGGACAGAACCTGACGGCCATGGGCACCGTATTCGCGCCGTTGAGCCTCGGCGGCGGCGCCTCGGTTTCCCTGTTCGATATGTGGCTCATCGAGCTCGACGCGAACTTCGACTTCACGAGTCACGACAAGGCATCAGCAGAGATACAGGCCGGTACGGAGTTGTTCATCGCCGGACAGTTCGCTGTGCGCGCAGGGTATTCTTATGATTTCTTCTACAACATGAACCGGCTGTCCGGCGGCCTCGGCTACGTGCATCAGAGCTTTGGGGTCGACATGGGAGTCGCCTCGGAGGTGCAGGGGGATCCGCGCTGGCAGCTCTTTGCCGGCATCAAGATCTTCATCAACTAGGGGAACCAAAGTTTTCGACCAGTGGAAACCCGTCTGGAAAAGAAGCTCATCAAGCGACTGCAGGCCAGGGAACCCAAGGCGTTCGACCAGCTGGTGCTGCTGTTCCAAGGCCAAGTCTATAACTTCGTCTTTCGCATGCTCGGCAGCACGGCCGAGGCTGAGGACTTGGCCCAGGAAGTCTTCATTAGCGTGTTCAAGCATATCGATGCGTTTCGCGGCGAATCATCGCTGGCCACCTGGATCTACCGCATCGCCGCCAACCATGTGAAGAACCGCCGCAAGTACCATGGCCGCAGGCCGTACGATCGGCCCCTGCAGTCGGCGTCCGCCCTCGATCCCGGGCGTTCTGGCGAAGGAGCCGTATTGGGTGCTGGGCAAGTGTCCCGACCAGACGAGATGGTCGAGGGTCTACAATTGGAGCGCATCCTGCAAGAGGCGATCCTCGCCCTGGACGAGGAGCACAGAATGGTGCTCGTGCTGCGGGATGTGCAGAACGAGTCCTACGACGTGATATCAGAGGTGACGGGCCTTCCGCTCGGTACGGTGAAAAGCCGACTTCACCGGGCGCGGCTCGCTCTTAAGGAAGCGCTCGAAGAGCGGACGAGGTGAGCATGGACCACGAGCGCGCACAGTCATTGTTCATGTCCTATCACGACGCCGAATTGCCGGCCCGGGAAGTCGAAGCGCTCGAGGCGCACCTTGCGCAGTGTACCGAGTGCAGCCTGGCATGGCAGGGCTACAAGGCTGCGGTAGAGGAGATCTCGGGGCTGCTCAAGGTCACTCCGGCGCCGGATTTTTCTAAAAGGGTGCAGCAGGCCATAGGTCGTCGCTCGCGAGGCCGCTTCTTTTCCGAGAGCTCGGATAGCGGAGGTTTGGGTATTGCCATCGTCTCCGTGATCTTGGTGTTGGTGTTCGCTTTGCTCTATCTGCTCATCGCGACGAGCGGCGAGGTGAAGGTCGTCGATCCTGGCGCCAGCAGCGATCCCAAAGGGGCGGCTTCTCCCTGAGCCCTTCTCACTGCGCGGCATGCATTTCGAAATGATCGCAAACGTCTTATGAATTCTGCAAAATCCCGCTTTGGTTGTAAATTTGTTCAGTAGTATAGTGGCTGGCTAGGAGGCCTATGTCGGAGAGCATTATTGTCATCAACGCGGATGTGGGAGATACGCGGGTCGCGATCATTGAAGGTGGGATGATCGTCGAGTTGCTTATAGAGCGATACGACGAGAGATCTCTGGTTGGCAATGTTTACAAGGGCAAGGTCACTCGCGTGCTGCCTGGCATGCAGGCGGCGTTCGTGGATATCGGCCTGGAGCGCAATGCCTTTCTGCACGCCTCGGACGTGTTGCCGCCAGACGATGACGATGATGAGGACGGTTCTGGTCATGACCTGGAACTAGAGGCTTCGGAACCCGAGAAGGAAGCGAAGACCAAGCGGTCTTCCAAGCGTCCGCCCATCGAGGACCTCTTGAGGGAAGGAGAGTCTGTCGTCGTCCAGGTCTCCAAGGGGCCCATCAGCACCAAGGGAGCAAGGGTCACGACCCATGTTTCCTTGGCAGGTCGCCACCTCGTCTACATGCCCACCAGCGAGCGTGGCGGCGTGTCTAGACGCATCAGCGAAGAGGCGGAACGGCGCCGGCTGGTGAAGATCCTGAGCCACATCGCCCCTTCCAGAGGAGCCCTGATCGCCCGCACGGTCTCTGCTGGCGTCAGCGCAGACGCTCTGGCCGCAGATGCTTCGTATTTGTCGGACATGTGGTCGGACATTGTCACGCGCAATACGGAGCGCAAGAATCCAGGCCTGCTTCGGGAAGAGCTCGATTTGCCACTGCGCATCGCCCGCGATAGGCTCAATGACTCGGTCGCGGAGGTGGTCGTCGATGACAAGACCCGATTTGATCGCCTCTACGAGTTTATCGATCGGCTCATGCCGAGCCGCCTTGATTCGGTTCGCCTCTATGAAGGCGATGAGCCCGTGTTTGACGCGTTCGGAATCGAGGCCGAGATCAAGCGCGCCTTGGAACGCCGTGTCGCATTGCCGTCAGGCGGCTATCTCATCATCGACCAAGCCGAAGCGCTCACGGCCATCGACGTGAATACCGGTTCGTTTGTGGGCAAGGGCAACCGCGATCAGGAGGAGACCATCCTCGCGACCAATCTCGAGGCAGTGGACGAGATCGCCTACCAATTGCGCTTTCGCAACATTGGCGGCCTCATTGTCTTAGACCTCATCGATATGGACCGCATGGCGAGCCGCCGCAAGGTGCTCGCCCGGCTCAAAGAGTTGCTCAAGGGGGATCGAGCCAAGGCCTCTGTCGTTCGAATTTCGGAATTCGGCCTGGTCGAGATGACGCGGGAGCGCACGTCCGATAGCCTCGGCCGCATCCTGCACGAACCCTGCCCTCACTGCGAGGGCACCGGGCAAATTCTGTCGCGGTCGGCCGTGGCGAGTGAAGCCCTGCGCGACGTTCGGAGGCGATATGCGCAGTTCAAAGGCGACATTGAAATGCATGTGCATCCCAATGTCGCAGAAGTTCTGCGTGGGAAGAGCTCGCGGGCACTGGCGGAGCTGGAGGAGCGCATTGGCCGCAAGATCAAGCTGGTAGTGGAAGGCAGTTTTCACGAGGAGCGCCATGAGTTGCGCTCGAAAAGGGGCACCGCGCCCAAGGAGGTCACATGACGCCGTCGCGCCGTGACGAGGAGCGGGTCACCATCAACAAGGAGTTCGAGAGTTTTGACGCATTCATCCATGAATATGTCACCAACATCTCCCGCTCCGGGGTCTTCATCCGAGCCAAACAACCGCTCGCGGTGGGCACCAAGGTCAACCTCAAGTTTTCGGTGATCATGGAGGATCTCGAGGTCATCGAGGGAGAGGGAGAGGTGGTGCGCGTCGAATCCGGTTCGCCGGGAATGGGCGTGGTTTTTACCCAGCTCACCGGCTACTCGCATGCGCTCATCGAGAGGCTGCTCACGCGTCGGGCGACGTGAGCTTCTGTGCGTAAACTCCTTCGCGCCGCGCAAGTTTCTTCCAATTGACAGGTTGGCCGCGCCATTTCTAGACTGCTCTACCGAACGCAATGGGCACGAACCATAGGGAAGGAACGACCATGGACCTCAAGCGACTCGATACCGATGACCTAGAAATCATTCTCGGCACCCTGCGCGATTTTGCACAGCGAGAGACCCCATTTGCGACCCGCCTCGAGTGGGATCGCAAAGACGTTTGCCCAGAGCATATCGTCCGCGCCCTCATGGGGCCCGAGGTCGGCCTGCACCTGACGTTCATCCCGGCGCAGTACGACGGCATGGGCGGCGGTGCCTACGACGTGTACCGTTTGTGCACGGAGTTCGCGAAGATCGACGTGGGCCTTGCGACTGCCATGTTGGCTGTGGCGCTCGGGACCGATCCCATCCGCGTGGGCTGCACTCACGAGCAGAAGCTCAATTGGATGTGCCGCATCGCCAATGAGGGTCTGGTGGTGGCTTACGGCGTGACCGAGCCCGAGGCTGGGTCCAATGTGGAAGCCCTCAAGACCAAGGCAGAGCGCATCACCGACGAAAGCGGCAGGATCACCCACTACAAGCTCAACGGCGTTAAGCAGTTCATTTCCAACGGCGCCATCGCCGACCTCATCACCGTGCTGGCCAAGGCGCCGGACGGCCCGACCTTCTTCGTCGTCGAGAAGGGTACGCAGGGCCTCTCGCCGGGCAAACAAGAAGAAAAGCACGGCATACGCCTGTCCAACACATCCCAGGTCGTCCTTGAAGACGTCGTCGTTCCCGCGGCCAACATCGTAGGTACCAAGGAAGGCGAGGGCATCAAGCAGTCCAACGAGGTGTTTGGTTTCACGCGGCTCATGGTCGCGGCATTCGGCTACGGGGTGGGCAAAGGCGCCTTGGAGAAGGCCGTCGCCTATTCGAAAGAGCGCAAGCAGTTTGGCACCACCTTGAGCGTAAAGCAGGGCTACACGCACAAGCTCATCGTACCCAATGCCATGCGTCTGGCTGCGGCCAAGGCCTATATCGAATACACCGCGGATCTGCTGGATGCCGGCGACGGCGTGGACAGGCAGGTGGAGGGTTCTATCGCGAAGTTGTTCGCTACCGAGGCGGGCAACAGGGCTGCCGAGGACGCCATCCAGGCTCATGGCGGCTACGGATACTGCGCCGAGTACGAGGTGGAGAAGATGAAGCGCGATGCGCGCATCCTCACCATCTACGAAGGCACGAGCGAGATTCAACAGAACATCATCGGCGTCAACCGCATGCGCCAGAACGTCAAAGCCAAGGGCGGCTTCTACAACGGTCTGGCCGAAGGAGTCTGCGCGCTCGAGCACGTGGGCGGCGCGGCGATCGCCAAGGCGATGTTCTTCTTGTCCGAGGCGACGGTGCTCGCGTTTAGGGCAAGGCTCACCCGCAACCAGCACGGGCTCATGGAGATGGCCCTGGCCATGGTCGAGGGCGAGACAGCGGTCGCGCTCGCCAGAGCTGCGGATAGATCCAAAGATCCACTCGAGCAAGCCCTCAGCCGGCTCTGGGCCGCCGAGATCGCCACGAGTATCCCCTCTCGCATGGTTCGGCTCTTTGCCAGCGCCGACGTCCTCAAACCCGAGGAGCTCGACGAGCTCATTCAAAAGGCCGAT
>JALOQD010000402.1 GCA_025453525.1 Myxococcota bacterium | reverse complement strand
TTCGTTGAGTTCGGAAATTCGACAATCCCCCTGGCCCCCTTTGTTCAAAGGGGGAAATCGCCATTCCGACCCGACTTTTTTGAGTTGACTGAGCACTAGTGGCCTCAGGCGTGCGCCTTGGCCTTTTCCAAGTAGTACTCCTTCGTTGTCACGGAATGACGCAAAACTCAGGCACGCACTGTCCCCCTGCGCCCTTACAAACCAGTCCAGAGGCACAGTCGTATACACATGGCTCTTCTCGCGTTGGCAGGGGCAAACACGTGACGGCCCCGGCTTGCGACCTGCACTCGTGGCCTGCGAGACACTCGTTGCCGTATTTGCACGGCGCGCCTTCGACGAGCCTCGCCGCGCACTGCATTATCGACCAATCGCAGTAGGTGTCGGCAGTGCAGGTGCGATCGCTGTTGCAGGGCGAGCCTTCTCCTGAGATCGGGATGCACAGGCTCTGTGGGCCGAAATCGCAGCCCAGGCCCTGCCCACAGAGAGGATCGGGTGGATTGTCGTAGCAGGGCTCGCCCACCCCAGGGCCCTCCTGGCAGGTGTTGTCGCTCGGACGACACCCCAGGCCATCGGCGCAGAAACGAACCCCAACCGTGCAGGGCTCTCCTGGGCCGGCCAATGTTCCGCAGGTGTCGAGACCAAAGAGGCACGTCAGACCAGGTGCGCAGTAGGCCCCGTCTAGGCAAGGTTCATCGACGCCTGGCAACGGTGTGCACGTGCTGTCCGCAGACGAGGCACACGCCAGGTCAACAGAGCAGGTGGCGAACTCGCAGGCCTCGCCTTCGGTGTCTGGATCGGTGCATACGCGCGTCTCTGGCGCACGGCCGCACGAACGTTCGGCGCCACACGCTTGAGGGCTCGAGCAGTCATCGCCGAGGTTCGCGAGCGCTTTGCATTCATTCTGGTCACAGGCGAGACCCTGCTGGCACTGGGTACTGAACTCGCAGTTGTCTCCCGAAGCAAGAGGCGCGACGCAGTGTTTCGTGGGGCCGCAGACAAGGCCGTCCTGGCAGGCGTTCGGAGATTCGCATGGCGCATCGAGGTCGCCCCTTTTCGCACAGATTGAGCCGTTGCAGATGAGCCCTGGGGCACACAGGTCGAGGGGACACGGAGTCCCTTCCCCAGGAAGCGAGGTGCATGTCACCCCAGTGTCCCCGGGCAGACAAACGCCCTGCCCACCTGTGCCACAAAACGCCAGCCCTTCTCCGCGCAGCTCGCAGGCCTCGCCGACCAGGGCAGTGGATACAACGAGGCTGTTGCAGGCATCGGGAAGAGGTTCCCCTATGCCGGTGCCGAGCACGCAACGTTGACTCAAATCGCTTGTCGCTTCGAGACAGGCCTCACTCGATCCCTCGTCGAGACGGGCTCGCCCTGCCGCGATGTCCGGGCCGATCTTGGCGCTGAAGTTGGAAGTGCAGTCGGCAGTGCGCGCGTCGACACAATGCTCCGCGTCGTAAGCGCGCTGGTCGAAGCGACATCCGCAGGCCACGAGACCGTCACAGATGCGCTGCGAAAACGCGCGGCAGAAGCTCTCGACGGTTGTATTGCCATCCGTGGAGGTGTCTGACGACGTGTCAGATTGGGTCTGAGAATCGGTGCCGTGGTTCGTCGTGTCGCTTTCGGTGGCAGTATCCCCGTGAGAGCTCGTGTTGGAATCGGTTGTGGAGTTGCTGTCGCTCTCGCGGCAGGAAGCGATCACCGCTGCCATTGCGATCAGAAAAAAGACGACAAAAACCCGAAATTCTCGGTGCGCGTTCTGCATGTTTTCACCATCCCTTCGTTGTAAGCGGCTAGGCCGTCGATAATGCCCCGATTTGCTTTGAGAGGCCAAGACTCTCACACTTACGCTCATAGATCCGAGGAATGTTTTCGAAAAGGAAGTGCCCGCGCTCAGCCCCAAGGCGCAGCTCGGCGCCGACTCGCAAAGGAGCCTTCGAAAAAGACTGCTGTTGTCACCAGTCGAAGTCGAGATCGATCTGCGGCGACGCCCTCGCCGGGGCGATCAACGGAGGCTCTGAGGGCAGGCCGACGCCTTTTAAGGTAGCGGCGGACCGAGGCCGGGTCTGTGACGGCCGCAACGATCTTCATCCGGCCCCCACACTCGCACTGGCAGGCGTCGATAGAAAAGAATCCGCGCCAAAAGAGAAGCCCACGCCAGCCTGTAGCTGCGGGTCGCGGGGCGCTCGGCCTGTGCGCCAGAAGCTGGAGCGCTCGCTGTCTTCTCGCCCGCGGGCACGATCTTGTCGCGGTCCTTGGCGTTAACTGCGGCGGCTTGCGCCATCCTCGTTGACCCGGCTGTCATCTGCCAACTCCACGGACTTGCGTCCGTTGCGTATTGGCAGTTTAGCCGCACGCTCGTATACTTTTTTTGTCAATGCATCTCTTCGCACGATACAGGCGGTTGCTCACCCCTTCATGGTTGATCGCGGCGGCGTTGCTCACGCTTTCCTCGCCTTCGTCGGCGCTCGACCCCAAAAAAAGCCTGCGCCAGTACGTTCACGAGGTGTACTCGACGGAACGGGGGCTTCCCCAGGTCACGGTGCAGGCCTTGGCCCAGACCCCTGACGGCTACTTGTGGATCGGCACCCAGGGAGGGCTCACACGCTTCGATGGCGTGCAGTTCGTCACTTTCGACAAGAGCAACACCGAGGCCATCTCGGTCGATGATATCCGATCGCTGGCCGTCGACTCCCGGGGCGTGCTGTGGATCGGCCTCACGGGTGGGGGGCTCGTGTCCTACGAGGGCGGAGCGTTCAAGGCTTACGGGCGAAAGAACGGTCTGGCGGACGAGACGGTGCGGTTCATCGAGCCGTCCTCGTCCCACGGGTTGCTGATCGGCACGAGCGGCGGTTTCTCGGTGCTAAAAGACGGCCGCTTCACCAATTTCACCACCCAGCAGGGGCTCAGCTGCGACATGGTGCACGATGTCTTGGAAGACCGCCAAGGCCGGGTCTGGGTCGCGACGAACAAGGGTCTCTCGCGCTACGAGAACGGCAAGGTCTTCAAAGAGCCCACGACCGCCAGCCTCGACGACGCCGTGATCCGCAGCCTGTATCAAGACGCCAAAGGCCGCTTGTGGATCAGTGCCTGGGACGAGGGGCTCTACCAGTGGGTCGATGGGACGATGACGCGCTTCGGTGCGGAGCAGGGGCTTGATAACCTGATGATCCGCTCGATGCACGAGGACCGTGGGGGCAATTTCTGGGTCGCCACCTACGGCGGAGGGCTCTATCGGAGCGAGAGCGGGCGCTTCGTGGCCTACACCGAAGCCGACGGCTTGACCGAACGTAACCTGATCGTGCTCTTCGAGGATCGGGAGGGCAACCTCTGGGCCGGCACCGAGGCGGCCGGCCTCAATGAGTGGCGTGACGGCACGTTCACGTCCTATTCGGTTCGAGACGGTATCCCGGTACCCCTGGTGTGGACGATCGCCGAGGACAAGAGCGGCGTGCTGTGGCTCGGGCTCGGCGACAAGGGCTTCGCGCGCTATGTGGGGGGACGTTTCGAGTCCTTCAACGTGAACGTCGGGAAGCCTGTGGGCGGCGTCCAGGGGATGCTCCAAGACCGGCACGGGCGGATGTGGCTCGGGGCGTTGGGTCCCGCCGGCCTCCTTGTGTACCAGGACGGCCGCGTCGAGAAGCCCGCGGCGCTGTCCAAGCTACCCGCGGGCCAAGTGAAATCAATGGTCGAAGACAAGGACGGCCACCTGTGGTTCGCGGTCTTCGAGCGGGGCGTGTTCGAGCTCATCGAGACGCCCGAAGCCAGCACCCTGCGGTCCTTCACTGAGGACAACGGGCTGGCGAGCAACGACGTGGTGTTTGTCAGCCTAGATCGCGAGGGCGCGATCTGGATCGGCGCGTTGGGCAAGGGGCTGACGCGATATCGAGACGGCAAATTCGATATCTTCACCGAGAAAGGGGGCCTGGGCCACGAAATGGTCCTCTCTTTCTATCAGGACGAAGACGGCAATCACTGGTTCGGCACCTACAGCGGTGGGCTCATGCTCTTTCGGGATGAGCGGTTCACCACCATCACCAAGCACGACGGCTTGTTCGATGACACGATCTCCGTGATCCTGCCCGACGCAGAGGGCAACCTTTGGATGTCGAGCGGCAAAGGAGTGTTCAAGGTCAGCCGCAGACAGTTGCTGGACTTCATGGACGGAAAGATCAAGCGCGTCGCATCCACAGCGTACGACGAGTCCGATGGGATGCGGAGCCGAGATTGCGCCGGCGGCTCTCAGCCCGCGGGCGTCAGAGCGAGGGACGGCAGGCTCTGGTTCCCCACCACCGACGGGATCACGAGCGTCGATCCGGCGCACCTCAAGCTGAACACCACGCCGCCGCAGCTGC
>JALOQD010000401.1 GCA_025453525.1 Myxococcota bacterium | reverse complement strand
TGCGAGCGGCCTTGATATCGGCCAACTCCTCGTAGGCGCGACCCAGCACCCCGTGCGCCTCGAGGAGCGTCGGCTGCATTCGCAGCGATTTTTCCGCCGACGCGATGGCGTCTTTCGCCGAACCTTGCACCAACTCGACCTCTCCAATTCGCAGGTAGATCTCCCCCAAGTCAGGGGTGAGCGTCCGCGCCTCCTCGAACGCCCTCATTGCGGCGATTTGGTCGCCGAGGTCCATGAGGGACATCCCAAACCGCAAGGCGTAGAGCCCGCTCGCCCGATTGAGCTCCTTGGCCACGAGCAGCAACCGCATGGCTTCCGACGGCCTCTTCGTGACTCTATACACCTCGCCGAGCAGGTAGTTTGCCTCGGCAGAGCCCGGAAGCGCTGCCACGGCCTCTGCCAGGATCTTCTCTGCCTTTGCCTCGTCACCGAGCGCATGCGCAACAGCGCCCACCCGAATCTTAGCGTTGGGATTCTCCGGCTGCGCGGCGAGGGAAAGGATTTCATCTGGCGGTACATCTGCGCCATCATGAAATAGGTCTCGGGATCATCCGGCGCCATCTCTACAGCTTTGTTCAGCTCGACGATGGCTGCCGCATAATCGCCACGAGCCCCCTGCGCAGCCGCGAGGGTCCGCGCCACAATGGGGTTGCCCGGCAGCGCGGCCGCGGCTTTGTCGAGAATGGCCATCGCTTCGGCGTCTTCTTTAGCCTTCATGTGGGACCGGGCCAAGGCCAGATACGCATCGAGTCCCTCGGCATCGAGCTCAATGGCCTTCTTGAGCTCGGCCCGAGCCGCCTCCCCTGAATCGATGGACTCGAGCGCGAGGCCCATGACGTAGTGAGCTCTCGCACTGCCCTTGTTTGCATTTACGAGCGCGAACGCCTTGTCCTTGGCCTCGGTCAATCGGCCTTCGTGGAGCTTGACCTCCACAAGGCCCAGTGAGGCGGCCAAATTCGAGGGCGCTTCGGCAAGCGCGCGATTGTACATCGTCGCGGCGAGCGCCGGATCGCCGTCCTGCAAAGCGAGATCGCCCTTGACCACGAGGGCGATCGGCTCGTTGGAGAACCCGCGCAGAGCCTGATCTGCCGCCTCCTTGGCCTGGACAAAATGCCGCAACGCGTAGTGCAAACGCGCGAGCACCGCTTGGGCTGACGCGGCCACCCGTGGCCTTGCGCGCGCAACGACGTCGGCAACCACTTTTTGGATCCGCTCGGTTGGCAAGGGCCGAACCTCGAGCAACTCCCTGGCGAGCAGCGCGGCACCGTCCGTGTGTTTGGGCGCGAGCTCGAGGAGCTTTTCGAGAGCCGCGATGGCCTCTTTCCCCTTGCCTGCTGCTGCGAGAGCCTGGGCCATAAAGAACCCTGACCTGGGCGTTTGTGCCTGCGCGGACTGGAGCTCTTTGGCGAAGGGGAGGGCTGCGTCTGGCTTGCGACTCGCGATCGCTGCCATGACCTGCAGCGCCAAGGCATGCGCCTTGAGCTTGGGGTCAATGCTCGAAAGGTAGCCCAGATCAGTGGCACCCGTGCGCACATCTCTCGCTCCCCGCGCAAGCGGCGCCCATTTGGACTCTGACTCTTCGAGCTGGATGCTGCCGAGCCATTTCCCGGCCTCGGTCGAAAGGCGCTTGTCCTCTCCGAACCGGTGCTCCACGTAATTGACCAAAAAAACGCCGAGCAGTCGCAAGTCCTCCTGCTTGGGAAGCTCCTGCAGCGCTAACGAGACTTCCCCGTGGGCATCCTGACACTCGCGGAAATCATCTTTGAGGAGCGCATCAGACACCAAGCGGGCTTTGTCCTCGACCACCCGCTCTGCCGCGCTGCTCGGCAGCATATTGGCGATCGCGGTGGTCCCGAACAAGCCCAAAGGTGTCCAGTTGAGGCTCACCCCGATGCCAATCACGAGGAGCAGCACACCCAAAAGCGCGAGCTTGACCTTGCGACTCTGACGCTCTAGCCTCCGCCAGCCCGCAAATTTTTTCGCTCGACTTCCCGCTTTTTGGGGAACCGCGTCGTCGATAATCCGCCCTTTGTCGGAAAGTCTCTCGAGAGGGTCGACGGCAAGCTCGATCTTTTCGCGTGGCGGTCCGTCATACTCACCGCGACCCTTGCTCTCGGCTCCACGGTTGGTCGGGATGGCGTCGAACTCAGAAGCACTGTCAGCGGGCGATGGCCGAAGCGATGGCAAGGCCGGCTGTGCGCCGCCTGAAGGACGCGCAGGGCGCTGCTGCGTTGCGCCACCCAAATCGAACTCGCCCTCCCCATGCCCGGAGGGTGGCGAGCCGAGGTCGAATTCTCCATAACCGAAGCCCATCGGCGGCACGCTCGCGAGCTTGATCTCCTCTTTTTCAGGAGGTTTGGACGCGCCAGCGTCGCGGGTCATGGACGAACCGAGCGGCGGCAAGCTGGGCGAGGCGCGGCCTCCCACGAGGTCGATGCCCAGGTTTTCCGGGGATTGAGCGACGCTTCCTCGGCTCGTCGGAGCTTTCGGAGGCGTCGAAAGCTTCATCTCCATACCCGAAAGCCTGATGTCTCCGAAGTCCGACTCATCAGATGACATCGTCAGTGCCGGTGGCACGGAGCTGACCAAGACCGGCGCGGGCGCGGGCTTCGGCGGAGGTGGTGGTGGTGGCTTCCCGCCTTCCTTCGGCGATGGCTTCCCGCCTTCCTTCGGCGATTGACCGAGGACGATTTCTCCAAACGGATCATCGCTGAGCTTGGGCGCAGGAGGGGGCGCTTTGGGCTTGGGAGCAGCGCGGCTCTCCCGCTCGGCCATGTCGACCAGCGCTGGTAAATCGACGGTATTCTCCTCGGGGCCGACCGCGCGGAGCTCCATCGATGCCTCTTGCTTCGCGACAGCAAGCCCCAAGTCGTCGAAGGGATCGGCCTTTTTCATCGGCAGATCGAGCTCGACACCGGCGAAGGGCGCCATCTCGAATCCCCACGAGTCCCGAATGGCCACTGACCGCGCCGACCCTGCCTGGGTCCCCGCGCCCCCGAGTTTTTCCTTCGATGCGGGTTTCACGGTGACGGCATCGCCCCTGAATTCGAACTTGCCAGAGCCGCTCTCCTCAAAGCTCGGAGGAGTCGACGATGTGCCACGGGGAGATTGGGACGGGCGCCGCGGTTGAACCGAGGAGACGTCGGGCAACGGCTCGGTGGGAATGCTGCCCGAGCTCGCGTCTCGCACGATGCCGCTTGGGGTGACGAAGAAATTGCCCCCGCATTGGGGACATCTCATGACGATCCCCTGCCCCTGAACGCGACTGTCATCGACCTTGTAAGCTCTTTTACAGCTTGGACAGTTGACTTTCATCGCCTTGAACGAGCCTCCTGGCCACGTCCCTCTAAAAGGTCCGTAACAACAGTAAAAACATAAATGATGCTAGCCTATGGTCATGAGCTCGGCAAGCGCAGGGGCAAAAAGCGGCGCGCCATCAAGACAGGAGATCGGCCTTCATGGATTCGGCGCGATCCGTGCGCTCCCACGTGAAGCTCGCGCCACTGCGGCCAAAGTGACCGTAAGACGCCGTGGCTTTGTAGATGGGACGGCGCAGATCGAGCTGTTCGATGATGGATGCCGGGCGCATGTCGAAGTGCTTGGCAACATAGGCGGCGAGCTTCTCGTCGGCGATTTTGCCCGTGCCAAAGGTCTCGACGAAAACCGACACCGGCTGGGCCACGCCAATAGCGTAGGCGACCTGAACCTGTGTCTTGTGAGCCAGGCCAGCAGCCACGATGTTTTTGGCCACATAACGAGCGTAATAGGCGGCTGAGCGATCGACTTTGGTCGGATCTTTGCCAGAGAACGCTCCACCGCCATGGCAGCCCATGCCACCGTAGGTGTCCACGATAATCTTCCGACCCGTCACGCCGGCATCCGCGTAGGGACCGCCGTACACGAAGCGACCGGTGGGATTAATGAAGACCTTGGTCTTGTCGTCGAACCATTCGCCCGGCAGGGTCGGCACAATGACATGCTGCCGGATCCAACCCGAGAGCTCCTCATGGCCGATGGCT
This sequence comes from Myxococcota bacterium, assembly GCA_025453525.1. Lineage (GTDB taxonomy): Bacteria > Myxococcota_A > Polyangia > JAAYKL01 > JAAYKL01 > JALOQD01. The sequence goes on along the minus strand of JALOQD010000401.1, from coordinate 838 downwards.
TCGTTGTGCTGCGTGGAGAGGACGACGGTATCGACATGAATCGGGCGCCCATCGCGATAGCGCAGAGTCACCTGACTCTTGCTGTCGGGCCGCACGAACGGGCACTTGCCCGCTTTGCGCAGGGACGCCAGGTTCTCCATGAGCTTGTGGGCATAATGAATCGGCGCGGGCATGAGCTCGGGCGTCTCGTCACAGGCAAAGCCGAACATCATGCCCTGATCGCCGGCGCCTTGTTCCTTGTAGAGGCCCTCGCCATTGACGCCCTGGGCGATATCGGGAGACTGCTTCTCGATGGCGGTGAGAACCGCACAGGTGTTGGCATCGAAGCCCATGGCCGAATCGGTGTAGCCGATTTCACGGATGGTCTCGCGCACCACAGCAGGCATGTCCACCCAGGTGGTAGTGGTGATCTCGCCAGCAATGACCGCCATACCAGTCTTGACCATCGTCTCGACCGCGACCCGGGACATGGGATCATCGCGAAGGCAAGCATCCAGAATCGCGTCGGAGATCTGATCGCACACCTTGTCGGGATGTCCCTCGGATACGGACTCGGAAGTAAACAGGTACTCGGTCATTTCGCAATTGCTCCTTACAGGTCAGCGGCGAGCCAGAACCTCCTGCGCCTCGCCAATTGTTGCGCCAAACAGCAGACTAAAACAATTAGTCCCCCCATTTTCCGTTGTCAAATCGTATTGTCCAAAATCACTCGTTTAAAATCAACGACCCGCTAAAAGACCGATACGAGGAAACTGGGTATCCCGTGGAAGGCCGAGGACTGTCTGAGTCGTCCTTTTCATGCCCGAGTTTCGCAGGCCTGGAAGGGGATGCCCAGTTT
>JALOQD010000400.1 GCA_025453525.1 Myxococcota bacterium | reverse complement strand
TTCCGCTGACGGGCCCGGTGACTATGACGCCCGTATGAACACCGACGCTCCATCATATTCCCTGCAATTTGCTCCCTCGTTTTTCGTGATCGCGCTCAGACCCCTGCATCATCGATGACACCTGCGATCCGCAACAAGGATGCCTCGCTGGCTCGACCATGGACTGCGAACAGGTCATGCCGGGCGTGGATCTCACCTGTCGTCAGGTGGTCTGCAACTCCTCGAACGGAAGCTGCGATCTCGTCGTCCTGCGCAGCGGCGCGGACGATGACTCGGACAGCGCCTTGGACAAAGCCTGCGGCGGCGACGATTGCGACGATGCGGACGCGACCAAGAAACCTGGCGCTGCTGAGGTTTGCGATCTCAAGGACAACGATTGCGACGGACTCACGGACATAAGCGGTTCGTTTGCGCCCCTCGAGCTCGACACAGGCGACGACGGTAGTCTCAGGCGTCCGGTCGTGGCGACAGACGGAGAGCATCTGGTGGTCGCATGGCAGCGCGGAAGCGGGACAGAGGGGGACATCCGGGTCGTCTTTCTGAGCGCTGGCGGACAGCCCGTGACCGGGCAGGCGAGCCTAGCGGTGCTTCTTGGGATCGACAAGGGTCTGTCCATGCCGACCCTCGCCAGCGCCGAGGGCAAAGTGCTGCTCGGCTTTGCGCAGGGGCAAGGCTCTGACACGCGGCTTGAGGTCGTCGGCCTGCGGGCCGACTTGGCGGGAACGGCGATCGATTTGCCGAACCTCGAAGTGGACAGCGGTCGCCCGATTCTCGACCTCGCCTTGGCCGAGGATCCCAAGCGGGAGGGAGGCAGCGAGTTTGCGGTGCTGTACTGCGCCCTTGCCGAGGATGGGCAACAGGAAGTGCTGGCCGCTACGCCCTTCGATATGGAGAGCATCGGTCCCGCGCTCCTCTCCCGGGGAGAGCTGGGCGAGGTGGAGCTCGAGCTGCTGCGCACCGCGCCCCATCGGTTCGTCGCCGCCATGGCCATGCGCGCTCTGTCGACAGACAGCACCGAAGTCTGGACAGCCGACCTTTTGTCAGAGGAGCCTGAGCCCACGCAGGGGACTTTGCCGCTCCTGCTCTCCAGCGCCACCTCGGGACTGGCCGACACGTCCTCCTCCCCTCGGGCCGCGCTCGTGGGCAGCCGCGTCCTCGTCAGCTGGCGCGATATCGCCAAGGCGTCTGGAGGGTTTTCCGTGGAGCCCGATTCGGACGTGCGGGCCGCTTTTCTCGACGCACCTTCCACCATTGTCGGCCTGGTCAACGACGTTGGCGTCAACCAACGACCCTGGGGAGCCGTCGCCCTGGGCTCAGGCCTGGGGCTCCTCTTCACCCAGACCACGGCAGCAGGCGCCATGCTCGACTTCCGCTCCTTTGACTCGGACATGAAAGCCGTCGGTCAACAAGCGGGCCGAATCGCCCACGTATCGCAGGGAGCTCTTGAAGCCAGTCGTCTCCTCCAGACCTCCGAGGGACTCGCCGTCGCCTGGGTCACAAGCGTCGCCTCCGGTGACGCCTTGCGCTTTCTTGCCTTCTCCGCCTGCGAAGTCCCCTGAGGCACGAGAGTGAGGGTGTTAGTTGTATGAAATAATAGACAATGTATCATTAGCGGCTTACGTTTAAGGCATGGAGAGAGCGATTCACCAATACTTGTCTTCGATTGGCCGCGAAGGTGGCAGAAAAAGCCGGCGGAACCTGGACTGCGCCACTGCGCGAGAGATGGTGCGAGTGCGCGAGGCTCGTCGTGCCTTTGCGCGGTTCTACTCCCGTTGCTTCTGGTCGTGCGATCCGGGCTACCGAGTGACCGCCGCGGACCTTTCGTGGGTCGCCGAGCAGCTCATGCGCCACGGTGGCCGGCAAGCCTTCGAAGTGGGAACCAAGCTATGCCCCTGACCTCCTACCAGGCTGAGCTGCTCAAGATCGCCACATCGAACCGCCGGCCCGATAGCTATCTCGCAGGAGGCGCGGCCCTTCACCTTTTGCCAACGTCGATTCGCTACAGCAATGACCTAGACTTCTTTCACGACTCGGTGGAGCGAGTGGCGCAGGCCTTTGCCGAGGATCGGGAAGCGTTCGTCGACCGCGGGCATCGCGTGACCGTGGATATGGCGCAGCCAGGCTACATTCGCGCGCTGGTAGAGAGAGACGGCCAAGCCACCAAGATAGAGTGGGCTCACGATTCGGCGTGGAGGTTCTTGCCCTGCGTGTTCCTCGAGGACGTCGGCTTTGTGCTGCATCCCATGGACCTCTCGGTGAACAAGCTCCTCGCCTTGGTCGGTCGGGACGAACCGCGGGATTTCCTCGATGTGATCCACCTCCATCGCGCGGTGCTGCCGCTCGGAGCCTTGTGCTGGGCTGCGGCGGGCAAGGATCCGGGCTTCTCTCCTTCGTCGCTTCTAGAGTTGTTGCGACGGCGGGGCAAGTATCGGCCCGAGGACTTTGCAAGGCTGCATCTCGCGCAAGCCGTGGACCTGCCTAGCCTCAAGGTTTCCTGGCTCGAGGCCCTAGACAAGGCTCAGGCCTTTATCGCATCCCGGCCGCCGCAGGAGCTCGGCTGTCTTTACTACTCGTTGTCGCGAAAGGTTTTCGTCGAGCCGACAGGCCTAGAGCCCGCTGGGGAGGTAGCCCCTCATTTTGGTCGGCCAGGCGGCGTTCTGCCTCGCATCCTCGAAGACTAGTCACTGAGCAGACCTTACGAGAAGGGGTCAGCTACGGGAGTGAAGCTCCGGCGAAGGTGGCGGCCTTCTTCCAACTCCCTACTCTGTCGCGCACGATGTTCAAGTACTGGCTTGCGTAGTCGCGCGACGGCTCAATGTGCGTGTGCTCGTAATACTCGTTCCAGCTGACGATTCTGATCCACTGCGGATGGATTGCTTCGGCCTCATCGAACCTCTCTTGAAAGGTCGCGCCATTGTCCCGCGGCTCATATTTGCTGTCCTTGGGTTCACCTCTATTCGAGCTGTCGAAGCCGGGCCGAGCTTCGCCCAACCAGAGCTTCGGGCGTTCCGAAGTGAAGATCGCGTTGTGACGCAACTGGGTTCCAATCTCTCGCCCCCTGGCGGCATCTATGGATCGGCCGATGGCGCCATCGAAATGGACGATGTACTCCCCGAAATCGGTGGCGCTCGCGTTGTCGGCGACCAGGAACAGTTGGACGCCGTTTCCGGCGCAGCGCTCCCGGAATCGTTTCCAGTCTCCGGGCTCAAAGAGTCCGGTCGAGTAAACGATGGCAAGGGGCTTAGAATAGATCTTCATGACCGCCGGGTGGTTTCCGTATTTGCGAACGAAGTCCGTGGCCCAGGCGGCCAGAAGGTCGACCGGGTCCCCTGACCCTGCGTTTTCCTGTGCCCCTTGCGGCGAGAGGTGCAGCCCGACACGAAAGCCAACCCCTTGGGCGGCGTTGACCTCACTCACTGCGTCGAGAAGGAGTCCCGTGGCCCCGTGTGTAAAGTGGGTGGTACCGCGGTAGTAAGGCAGGAAACCGTCAATGCCCGCGCCCACGGCCTGCTCGACCTGGGTCCGTAGCGCGACCGGATCATAGGACAACATCCCCATGCCTCCCATGTCGCTGGGCCCAACGGGTCGGTCCTTGAAGCTGGTGTTGTTCGTCCAGTAGCTATTCACCCGATTGCGCAGATCTCCCCGGTTTGCGATGCTCTGCTCCAAGGTGTTGGACGCAAACGGATCGCGATCGCGGTACCACGGATAGTAGACCGCCCAGGCCAAAGGCGGCGAGGGCAGCATCTCGGCCGACTTAGGCGCGACGTTCTGCCCCTGGTCCGACTGAAACTGGATGGTCGCCTGTCCTACCCCCTGCCCGGCAGAGGCACGCCCTATCTCTACGCCTCCCGGACAGGACGCAAGGTTGGAGCACGCACCATCAATCCGACGCACCGAGAACGTGGTTTGTCCTGAACTGCCTTTCGTCAAAAGACCAAAGAAATTCTGCAACCCCTCCTTGATAGCCACAGGTTTAACCGCGTAGTCGGCGGAGATGGTGACCGTCCCACTCGGTCGGTTCACCTCGATAAGATCCAAGTTGGCGCGAACACGATTGCCCCCTCCTGTGATCCGAGGTGTGCCGACCCGGAGCACATGCTCGGGCTTGGCGATGACCACTTTCGCCCAGTCGCTGGACGACGAAAGCTCGACTCGCAGATGATAGTACGCAACGACCGCGCAGGTCCCTTCGGGCACGCCGCAACCGCATTGCCCAGGCTCGGTCTTGTTCGGGTCGCTCGGGCAGTTGTCCACCACGCCACCGCCGCAGGCGTAGACCACGGCGAGCTTCTTGGCCGTGCCGCTGCAGGGATCGCCAAAGACGCCGTTGCTCGCGCTCACTGTGCAAGACGACTTGCCCAGGCA
>JALOQD010000399.1 GCA_025453525.1 Myxococcota bacterium | reverse complement strand
GCCCGCAAGCTCGCTCGCAATCCTGCAGCGTAGTTGCCGCCCACCTTGACGTCGCCCACGCCATTGGGGGCCGCCCGGTCATATTCGTCTTCGACGATAAGGTTTATAGGTTTGAAGCCTTCCTTGAAGTAGGGCCCCACCGGACACACAAAAACGATGAACATGTACTCCTCGGCCGGCTTGACTCCCACTTGAGGGCCGGTGCCGATCACGAGCGGTCGGAGGTAGAGGCTGGCGCCGGTGCCATAGGGCGGGATGAAGCGGGCATTGGCCTTGACCGCTGCCTCGCAGGCCTCGAGAAACAGCGCCTCGGGCGGAGCGGCCATGTAGATCTTCTCGCAGGAACGAATGAGCCGTCGGGCGTTCTCCTCGGCCCGGAACATCACGATGTCGCCGTTCTTCTGCTCGAACACCTTGAGGCCCTCGAAGGCCTCCTGTCCGTAGTGCAAACAGGTGGCGGCCATGTGGATCGGGATGTTCACGTCGGCCGTTTGCACGCCTTCGCCCCAGCGCCCATCCCTAAAGGTGTAGCGGATGTTGGCGTCGGTCTTCGAGTAGCCGAAAATCAGGTTGGCCCAGTCCAGGTTCGCTCGTTCCATCTCGCGCCTCCTCTTGCTTTCGTCTGGCAAAAAAGAACATGGGAAACGACTCGAGGGTCGCGCCAAGGCCGTTCATAACACGCAGAGCGCACCGTTTGTCAAACGGGATGTAACGCGAGCTTGCCCCTGGGTTTCCTAATGTTTAGCATACGGCGCACAATAGAATTTCGACACAAGGCGCTAGGAGAGGTCTGCCGTGATGAAACCACACCGCCCTCAGATTCCCACTGAGCTCGTCCTCTGCGAGATGCCCCACATCGGACTCATGCACGAGGTGCGCTGCGCCGAATGCGGTCGCTGCTCGCGCGACAACAAAGTCCAAAAAGACGACCTCGAGGAATTTGTCACCGTCGTGATGATGCGACACGGCGCACCTCGCACCGAAGCCGAAATCGTGGCCCGCAACCTCGTGGCTGCCGACTTGCGGGGCGTCGCCAGCCACGGTGTGGCGCGACTCGGACGCTACGTGCAGGGCATAGAGGCTGGATATATCAAGCCAGGAGTGCAGATGGAGGTGGCCGAGCCCATCGGCCCCATCGGCATCGTGGACGCTCGGGACGGACTCGGCCAAGTCGCCGGCGATATCGGCATGAAGCTCGCGATCCGCAAGGCCAAGGAGCACGGAGTCGGCATCGTGACCGTCCGCAACAGCAACCACTATGGCATCGCGGGTTACTACGTCCAACAAGCCGTCAGCCAGGGGCTGCTCGGGATCTCCATGACCAACGCCGCGCCCCTGGTAATCCCGACGTTCGGCGCCCAAGCGCTGCTCGGCACCAACCCGATCGCCTTTGGCGTGCCGTCGGACAAGGGCCCGGCCTTTCTGCTCGACATGGCCACGAGCGTCGTGCCTCGCGGAAAGCTCGAGGTCTACGACCGAAACACAAAGCAAATGCCCATGGGCTGGGCCGTGGACGAGAACGGCTACGATTGTCAAAACCCCGGACACGTCCTGCGCAATTTGGTCCAGCGTGCCGGAGGGGGCATTCTACCTCTCGGGGGACGCGGCGAGGAGTTCAGCGGGCACAAGGGCTACGGTCTCGCCGCCATGGTGGACATTCTGTGCGGCGTTCTCTCTGGCTCGGCGTTCGGACCGCAGGTCGATGACGTGCACGGCAGCACCGCGCATGGCAAGGCGCAGAAGCCCAACGTCGGGCACTTTTTTGCAGCGCTCGACATCGCGCGTTTCATGCCCGAGCCCACTTTCCGCGCCCGAATGGACAGCTTCGTCGAAATGCTCAAATCCTCGCCCAAAGCCCTCGACGCCAGCACCATTTTCATTCACGGAGAAAAGGAACACCTCCGCACGCAACTGCACTTGCAAGGAGGCATCCCGCTCGCGACCAACGTTCTCGATGCCCTGCGCACGATAGCCGATCGCTGCGGCGCACCTCATCCGGTCACGTTGGCTGACCGCCAGGCCCGCCAAACGAGCGAGCGCATCGACACCTCGCAGGAGACCACGTGAGCGAGGTTCGACCTTTCGACGTCGCGATCATCGGAGGCGGCATCGTCGGCTGCGCCGCGGCCATGGCTTTGTCCGAGCGGACGCGCGTCGTCGTGCTCGAGGCAGAGAGCACTCTCGCGGCGCACCAAACCGGAAACAACAGCGGTGTGATTCACTCCGGGCTCTACTACAAACCCGGCAGTCTCAAGGCTCGCAACTGCACGCAAGGCCGAGAAGAGCTCTACCGCTTCTGCCAGGAGCAGGGAATCGCAGTGGAGCGCTGCGGAAAAATCGTCGTGGCCACGAGCGAGCCGGAGCTTGCGGCGCTCGCTGAGTTGGAGCGCCGCGGGCAAGCCAATGGCCTCGAGGGACTGCGCCTCCTCGGCAAAGAGGAGATCCGCGAGCGAGAGCCCCATATCGTCGGCATCGCCGGACTCCACGTACCCCAAACGGGCATCGTGGACTATCGGGGCGCCACCGCGGCCTACGCGCGCATCGTCCAAGAGCGCGAAGGCGAGGTTCGAACCAGCTCCAAGGTCATCGGCCTTTCCCGGCAGGATGGCCATCTCGTGCTCGAGACCACTTCTGGGGAAGTCCACGCCCGCAACCTCGTCAACTGCGCTGGCCTGCAGAGCGATCGCATCGCCAGGCTGTGCAGAGTCGACCCCGGGCTGCGCATCGTGCCGTTCCGCGGTGAATACTACGACATCGTGCCGCAGCGTCATGAGCTCATCCGCAACCTCGTGTATCCCGTGCCAGACGCCCGCTTCCCTTTCCTCGGCGTGCACTTCACCCGCATGGTGAAAGGAGGCATCGAGGCTGGGCCCAACGCCGTGCTCGCCCTAAAGCGCGAAGGGTACACCAAGCTCGCCATGTCCTTGAGGGACATCGGCAGTTATGCGTTTTACGCTGGCTTCTGGAAGATGGCCCTCAAATACTGGCCCATGGCCCTCCGCGAAGTCTGGCGGTCCCTGTCGAAACGCGCCTTCGTCAACGCCTTGCGCCGCCTGTGCCCGGAGCTTCGCCTGGAAGATGTGCGCCGCAGCGGCGCCGGAGTGCGAGCCCAAGCCCTTTTGCCCAACGGCTCTCTGTGCGACGACTTCCGCATCAAGCGCACGGACCGCATGATCCATGTGCTCAACGCCCCCTCGCCCGCGGCCACGGCCTCCATCGCCATTGGAAAAAACATCGCGGACATGGCGCAAGAAACGTTTGAGCTGCGTTGACGGCTCTTGCTCCGCCGCCGCTTGGTAAAAATCATTGAGTCGCGCCTTGGGGATCGCTACGATGCGAACCGATTTTGTTGGTTGCCCTGGGGCTGGACGCCCGCCCAAAAAGGAGCTCTCATGAATTGGACCCTCACCGAAGAACAGACACTCATCCGGGACATGGCCCGGGATTTCGCGAAGGCCGAGCTTTCGCCCAACGCCGATCGTTGGGATAGGGACCAGGAGTTTCCCAAGGACACCATTCGCAAGATGGCCGAGCTCGGGCTCATGGGCATCAACGTTTCCGAGTCCATGGGTGGCGCAGAGGCCGGACCTCTTGCGCTGTCCCTCGCCATCACGGAAATCTCCAAGGGCTGCGCCTCGTGCGGCGTGACGATGTCCGTCACCAACATGGTGTGCGAGGTCATCGCCAAATTCGGCACCGAAGAGCAGAAGCGCGAGCATTGCCCGCGCCTCACCTCTGGCGAGTATCTCGCCGGCGCGTTCTGTCTATCCGAGGCCGGCGCGGGGTCAGACCCGGGCAACATGAAAACCACAGCCGTTCGCCACGGCGACAAGTGGATTTTGAGCGGCGAAAAGCTGTGGATCACCTCTGGTCCCTTTGCCGGCGTGCATGTGGTCTGGGCACGCACTGGCGGAAAGGGAACAAAGGGCATCTCCTGCTTCCTGGTCGAAGGCTCGAACCCCGGTCTCAAAATCGGGAAGAAGGAGGACAAAATGGGCCTGCGCGCCTCCCACACGGTGCCCGTGCTCTTCGAGGAATGCGAAGTGCGCAGCAGCGCCCTCCTCGGAGCGGAAAACGAAGGCTTCAAGGTGGCGATGATGGCCCTGGACGGTGGTCGGATCGGCATCGCGTCTCAGGCGCTCGGGATTGGGCTCGCGGCCCACGAAGCGTCGGTGGCCTACGCCAAGGAGCGTCAGCAGTTCGGCAGACCCATCGCGGATTTCCAGGCCATTCAAAACATGATCGCAGACAGCGAAACCGACCTCGGCGCTGCTCGAGCCCTGACCTTGCGAGCAGCTTGGCTCAAAGGAGAAGGACGAGCCTTTACCAGAGAGGCGTCCATGGCCAAGGCCTTCTCGACCGAAGCCGCCTGGCGCACCTGCGACCGTGCC
>JALOQD010000398.1 GCA_025453525.1 Myxococcota bacterium | reverse complement strand
AGAGAGGGCATTCGTGTATGGGGCTCAGGTCAAAAAATCGGCAAAGTGGATCGCCTCACGATCAAAGCTCGGGTGGGCTGAAAATGACGAAACTCTAGCCTAATGACAGATCTTGCACATGGGGTGTTGCGCTCGAGCGGCTTCGTCCACCTTTGCGGTCCAGCCTGGTGGGTGGGGGTTGTGGCTCGTGTGCCCTCCCTTGGCGGCCGTGGCATGGCAGCGCACGCAGTTGGAGCGCGCTCCCTGATCGTGGCAGGCAGCGCACTGCGCGATGTTGCGCCTGGCTGCCAACCCGTGGCCGCTCACTGTCCCGGCCGTGACCCAACCCTCTGGGTGAGGGGCGGTTTTGCCCACTGCGGCGCCGATACCACTGCGCTCATGACAAGCCTGGCACGACTGCGTGCCATGGCACTTCAGGCAGGAGGCGGTCCCGGTTCGGGCCTCCATGGCGTGGCGCGAAAGGTAGTCTCCGCGGTGAACGAGCGCTAGGCCGACCTCCTCGGGGAAGCGCACGCTGGGACGCACCGTAGTCGTTTGTGAGTGGCAGCGCGCGCAATACGCCTGGTCATGGCAGGACTGGCACTGCGCTTCCTGTCCCTGCGCTCTCATCCCGTGCCGTTCGGCAAAGCCCTCTTCGTGCCACTGCCGCGTGCTCCCGAGCGCCCCCATCTGGAGCCGCTCGTGGCATAGGCTGCACTTGCCCTGCTCGATGTCGGTCTTGTGACACGTTCGGCATTCGCCGTGTCCGGGGCGCGGCACGTTTCCGAGATTCTTGTCGGGCCAGTGATCTGCCCCAGCGTGGCACTCGGCACAGTCCGCGGTCTTGTCCGCATGGCTCGCGTGGGAAAAGAACGCGGCGCTGCGCTCCGAGGACCAGGTGCCTGGCGCGCTCGGGTTGCGGTGACACTTGACACAATCCCCCTTGGACTCCACGTCATGGCATTGAGCGCACCTGCTCTTGCCCGGAAGGAGCGCTACGCCCTTGTTTTCCGCCTCTGGCAAGTCGCCGTGGCAATCAGCGCAACCGAGACCCTGCTCGGTGTGGAGATGGTGTGCGAAAACGATGGTGTCTTTCTGGGACTGCGGCGCAGCGCAACCGCCCAGGGAGGCGGCACCGAGGAGAACGACGACGACGAGAGGGATGCGGTTCATGGCTCCCTCCTTGCTGCGAAGTCCTCGCCAAAGCCATAGGCGAGCCTCAGCATGCCGCGCAGCTCTGGCTGGGAGTAGGGCGTCGAGGCCGCGGTCAACGCTCCACCAGCCCGCCAGCCGCCATGGGTGTAGTAGAGCCCGACGTCGCCTGTCACGCCGACCCGCTGTGCGCGAATCTCCTCATCGAACACATCCACATAGGCATTGCCAGCAGCCCGGAGGCCCTCGACGAACATGGGCACCAGCAGGCCGAGTCGGATGCCACTGACCGCGTTGTCCTGCGACAGGCGCCGCAGCTCGAGGGCCGCCACGCCGCCGCGCTCGCAATAGCGCCACCTCCCGCCCACCTGCAGGTCGTAGGAAGAGCCCAGCTCGGACCTGTACTGTCTCTCGCCTTCGGAATTGTCCTCGTGAGAGAAAGAGCTCGACAGGTGGTGATGATAGATTGCGTGGAGCGACAGGGATGGCATCGGCCGCACCCGGACATTGCCGCCAATGGCATCGTACTCCTCATTGGAGAACACCGAAAAGATCGACATGTGCGACAGATAGAGCGTGGGATTGGCGTGGCGGTAGTCGACTCCAAAGGAGAGGAAATCGAAGGGCAAAATGTCCACAGCCAGATTGGCCTCTTGCACGCCGAGCACCCGGAGATCCAACAGCGCATCGCCGAGGACGTTCACCCACTTCGCTGGCGCCACTCGAAGGTCGCCTCCGAGCTGCTGATGATCGGTCTCGAGCTCTCGGGTGCGCTGAAGGAACGACACGCCCGCGGTCACGGTATCGACCATCTGATAGAACACCCGACCGCCCACCGCGATGTCTCCGAATTCACCTTCGCGTCGCCAATCGCTAAAGCCCCTGCCAAAGTCCTCACGGGCAGCGCTCTCGATGTCCGTCGCGTAAAAATCCTGCCCGTAGTCGGGCATCACCACCAAACCGCCTAGAAGCTCGAGCCCCAGATGGATGGGACTCGTATAGGAGGCCCACAACCCGTCGAGCGCGAGACCGCGAGCCGCGCCGGAGAACACCATTTGGCGACCCAGACGGCCATCGAAGCCCTTTCGGGCAAAGCGCACGTACAAATACGTGGGATCAGCCACGACCCGCTCATCGAAATAGACATCGGCGAGGTCCAAGCCAGCCCAACCCTGGAAGTGCACGGACAGACCCTCGAGCCCGGCGTCCTCGGCCCGCAGTTGAATCGTCGTATAGAACGGGTACACGCGATCCGCGGCGCGCAGGGCGTATTTCCCATCGCCCAGGCTCACGAAGACCGGCCTCTCCGAGAGGTAGAGCTCGGTGGTCACCTGGCCCGACACCCGAGCAGTCACCACCGAAGTTGTGGCGCTGGGCGCGGCCTTTCCCGAGAGAACGGCCTGGGCAATTTGGTCCGTGGACGCAGGAACAGGGGTGGGCGCGGCAGGCGCCTCGGGAGCGGCGGGCGGAGCTTCTTCCACCTTGGGCTCGGGCGCAGGGGTCGGCTCGGCCTCCTCAGTCGACGTCGGGGCAGAAGTGGAAGTGGGTTCATCCTGTGCCATGGCCGGATGGGTCAGGCTGAGGACCAGAAGCGCGAGGGTTGTTCGTATCACCAGCGCACCTCGCTAGAATGCCCGTGGCACGGCGTCTGGCACTTCGCATATGCCTCGGTCTTCATGTCCACTGTGGCATTGGGGTGCGTCTCGGTCAGCCACGACTCTGGCTTGGAATGGCACACCGAGCACTCGAAGGTCGGGTGGGATTGGTGGGTACCGCCAGAGGGCGGATAGGCGTGACAGGTCTCGCAGCCCTTGATCCGCGTGTCACCCACATGGTGGCACCGACCGCAGTCCGATTGGGGGTCTTCGTCCATTTCAGAATCCGTGGCCGAATCCCCACTACTGGACTCATCGCCCTCTGCCGGGACGTCCAGGCAGCCCAGGGTCCACGCAAACCCAAGCGCCACGGCACTCAAAAACGCCACTCGAAATCGCATGCTCTCCTCCTCGAAAAAAAAAGCGCCACGAGCCCCTATCATCGCCCACAAACCATGGCCACGTCGACAGTGGAAATGCGGGGTTGGCTCAAATCTGCGCGACGTAGCTCTCTTTGAGGAGACGCAGCAGAATGGTCGCGGCTTCGAGGTCGCTGACGGACGCTCGATCGAGGACAGCCTGGAGGGTGCCGTAGTTATACACGAGCTGGAAAATGTCGAGGTCCGCGCTCGATAAGGCGCTCAGCTTGGCCGCGAGAGGAGTGACCACCACCAGCTCGGAGTCCAAGGCCGGCAGGTTCTTCTGCATGTGCCGTAGCTCGTCGAGCTGCCGCAATCCCTCCATGAGGATGTGCTCGGTGGGCATGTTGATCGACCGTTCCTTGGCGAACGGCTCTGGCCCCATGAGCTCGAACGTCCCATCATCCCACGAGAGAATCCGGAAGATCACCTTGAGAGGATCGAGCGCCAGCGCGTCGGCCATGGAGGCGAAGACGAGCTGTCCGGTCTCGAGATGGATACGGCCCACCACGCCGTCCTTGTTGACGATGAGAGTGCCGGTTTTCTTGCTCGTGCTGAAGAGCTGGATGAGATCGGGCAGCGGCACCTCTGAGATGGTGCCGGTCATGGACCTACCGCCGTGCATGGTCGAGCGGGCCATGCCGCTCGCCTGCTTGGCCGCCTGGGGTTGAGCGCCGGGCTGCGCCTTCTGGGATGTTTCGTCGACCTCCACCACCTTCATGATGGACGTGCCGATGAGAATTCGGTCTCCCTGCTTGACTTCCGCCTTGGTGATTTTCTCGCCGTTGACAAAGGTGCCGTTGGTGCTGCCCAAATCCTCGATAAAGATTTTTGTGTCCTGGAACCAGATACGCGCATGCTTGCGCGAGACCATATCCTCCATAAGAACAAGGTCGATCTCTGAGCTCCGGCCGATGTAGATTTCTCGACGCTCGGGCAGGACGTACTCACCGCCCTTGTATTTTCCAGAGATGAAGCGTAACGCCAGCCTCGCCATTACCTTGTTTCGCCCTCCGCGCGCCGCGGGCGACCTCTCCACCACAAACCGAAAGCCTCGAGGTCACACGACGTTCAAATTGAAGTCTGCCGTTCGGCGCGTGTTCAAGTCAAAAAACGTTCCCTTCTGCCTAGTTCCCATCCCGAAAGCCCTGTTTTCCGGCATCCTTCTCCAAGTCTGCGGAACTCGGACATCGAATTATCCAACTCAAACAGTCCTCGCCTTTCTCCAAGTCTGCGGAACTCGGACATCGAATTATCCAACTCAAACAGTCCTCGCCTTTCCGAAGGACGCCGGAAAACTCCCATTTCGGGACGGGAACTACCTAGTGCGTTTCTCCCCGCACAAAAAGGGATTTGGGCGACCATCGCCCATCGTTTCCAACGCTGCAGGAGACGGCCCGTTCGATGACCGCCGCTCCCTTGCCATCTCGACCCACCGTAATAATGACGTCGAAAGCACCTTCCAGCAACGTCGCAGCGTTATCTGCCGACAGGGAAATGCCTGCCGCGGCCACCGCGACCGCGAGCTCGGCATCCAATCTTTGCCCGCCGCCCAGCGGCAGCTCTGCCAGCACGGCCGACCGGCCAGCGCTCGCACTGAGCACATGGGGGATGTCCCTCCACTCTCCGCCCGTCACCACCAGCCAGCTCGGTTCGAGCTCCAGCGCATGGAAAAGCAAGCTGCCAAAGGACGAACCCTCGTCGCCTTCCATGCGCCGGCTGCGCACCGATAGGCGAATCATGGTGCGCGCTGTGGGCACGAAAAGCGGAAGGTCCTCCACAGTCAGGCAAAACGACTCCTTGGGCAGGAGGTGAAACAGCTCGCTGATCACCGAAAGGCGAGCCAAGCGGGACGACCCGACCACGCCGATCCTCGCCCGATGCGCCAGCGCGTCGGCGATGATGGGCATCAAAACCTTTTTTGTCGCCACTGGCGTCGTATGCTCTGGCCCGTTGGTCGCCGCGGTCTTGTCGATGACAATCGCAGGGCCGTGGGGCGCGCCTGGGGGCAGAGCGCTGAACACCAGATACCCCTCCTCCAGACGGAAGCGCGCAATGCCGGGCGCGCCTCCATTGCGAACCTCGAGACCTGCGGAGAGACAGCGCGCCACCTCGGCCATTTCCTCTTGGCTGACAAAGCCCGTGGCTGCCTCTGTCCAGCCGTCAGACCGCAGGAGATGGCAGCTGTCCGGATGGATCGCTCGGATCATGCGCACCTCGGGATCGTCGAGCCACCCCGACAAGGGGCCCATGTGCACCGCGGCCCGCAACGCCTTGCCCTTCAACTCGCCTGGATCGATGCCCGATGAAATGCGCCCCCGAGACACGAGCTCTTCGACGAGCTCATCGATGACGATTCGGATTTTGCCCGCCGTACCGCTATCGACCTTGGCCGGTCCCTGGGTTCGGCTGACTCGTTTGACCTGGCGGGAGGCCTGGTCGAGGATGGTATCCACGAGGCTCACCATCTCCGCTGTGGCGCCGACCAAGGTCTGATTGACTTCCATATCGCCGGCCTCAGCCGCTTTTGCCGGACGGGGCAAGGGCGAAGCCGCGGGTTTGCTCGCTGGAAGGGCGATGCCATGGAGCCGCTGGGCCACTGGCCGCACTGGCAAACGAGGTTCTTCGACCACGATTGAAACCTGCTCGTCCTCGCGAGGGGCCGGCGACTTGACCGGGGAACGCGGCGTCCGGGGAAGGATCGGTTTCGGACGGATGGGTACGCGCTCGGTGGCATCCTCGCCGTCCTCGTTTGCGGCCGCCTGCCGCGAGACGAGCCCTGGGCTGCCCTGATCCTGCGGAGGGGGCAGTGTCGTGAGAATGAAGTCGCCGATATAGACCCTATCGCCCTTGAGCAAGCGCGTGGCCTCATAAATGCGGCGCCCGTTCACGTAAGTTCCGTTGGTGCTTCCCCCATCGGACACCACGAACCCACCGTCGCGGAGCTCTATCTTTGCGTGCCGCTTGGAGACGTTGCCCCGCTGCAGCACGATGTGGTTGCCTTGCACCCGTCCAACAGACACGAGCTCTTCGTCGAACTCGAAGCGTTTCTGGGCGCCCCCCTTCTCGATGACGATAACTGTGAACATCAGCTCTCCTGCCTACTGTGCTCGAACCACCCAAAAAACGTGCCGAGCATGGCGCGGCGCGATGGCTCGAGATAATCGAAATTGACGCCGCGATCCGAGACCTCCCAAAACTCCCGAGACGTGATGGCCTCGATCTCTGTGCGAATGGAATCGAGGCGGAGGGCCTGTTCTCCCCTCATGTCCTCGAAAATAGCGCGAGCCATGTCGGTCGCGCCCTTGAGCAAATAGTAAGTCGCGAGCTTGATCTGCGCCTTGCGCACGCCCCGCAGCGAGGAGTCGAGCTCATGCCCCTCCTCGGCCTCCTTGTCGACCTCGAGAAACACACCGAGCAGCTCGTGGCGACACGGCGACTCGATGTCGAAAGCCAGCTCGTTGAGAGTGCACAGATCGTACGCAGCGGTCTCGAGCACAAACGGCAACCCCATTCCGAACCCGAGCTGTCCGTAGTACTTGAATCTCCTCGCGGTCTCCAGGGCAATGTCCGTCTTGCCCTTGCGCAGCGCCGCCTCGGCCAAGAGACGGTACTGGTTGAGCACGTTGTACGCAGTGCGCACGTCCCGCTGGTTGACCGTGGCTCGCAGGTAGGTATTGAAGAACTTGAGCGCCAACGCCGCAGACGCAGGGCGATCCCCCTCCATGGCCCGATCGGCGATGCGCCTCGTGTTGATGGCGATGAGGTAGTTGACGTCCCGCATTTTATTGAGCGTCTCGCCGTAGAGCATCTGAAACTGTCGCAGCACCTTCATCTCGAACCAACATCGCTGAGCTTCGATGTCGGCGAGCACCTCGGGCTGCATGGATACGAAGTCCGGGTTCTCTCGCACCTCACTGCTCATGAGGAAGAACGCCTCTGGGAGGTCTTTGGACATCTCGAAGTATTTACACACGATGTCTCCCAAGGTGTCGACCGCGTGCATGCAGATGCCCTTGTCCTTGTGCTCGATGGCGTTGAGGGCCACGTCTGCGAGCTGCTCGACTCCTCGCAGAGCGAGCCTGCGCGGATCCCGAGCCAGACCGCGTCCCTGATCGCCCTTGCGGATGGCGTTGAGGGTCGACTGCCCCATGCGCTCGATTATGTTATGCGGATCCAAAAAGCCAAAAACAAACGTGAAATAAGGCAAAAGTAAGAGCAGGCACA
Organism: Myxococcota bacterium; assembly: GCA_025453525.1. Taxonomy (GTDB): domain Bacteria; phylum Myxococcota_A; class Polyangia; order JAAYKL01; family JAAYKL01; genus JALOQD01. Next base: position 2,396 of record JALOQD010000398.1, on the reverse strand, counting down.
CGGTGATGCAGCCCACGGTGACCGCGGTCCCAACCTTGGGCACGATCACTTGGCCATCTGCGGACAGGCTCGTCCACACGCACAATAAACACGTTACGACAAAGAAACCGAGCACCGACAGGTTGGTGGGATTCTCGACAAACAACGTAGTAATCTTGGGGGTATAGCGGTTGGCCGCGAGCTCCACGATGATCGCCACCACCGTGATGGCGATGCCCAGCAGTCCAGAGACCACCTCGGGCATGTTGGACAGCATCCCCGCTCCATGACCGCCGAAGAATACGTCCGATACCGAAACGCCCGAGCCCGCCGCATCCAATGCAAAGCACAGGGCATAGATGAGACCCGCGACGCTCGTGACAATCGCGAGCAGGAACAGCCAGGCCGCGCTGCCGGGCCCTCTTCGGGGATCGCTATGGCTCATCGTCTTACGGAAACACTAGCCCGAGCCCTCATCCCGGTCAATCGCCCACCCCCAATAGAAAAAGCGGCCACACGGCCGCGCTCATACACGCGGCAAAAAACAGCCCGTTACCACAGATTCGAAGGGAGAGTCCCCTCGCCCCATATTTATCAACGACCCGCTAAGAGACCTGAGATCGGAAACTGGGCATCCCCTTCCAGGCCTGCGGAAATCGGGCATGAAAAGGACGACTCAGACAGTCCTCGGCCTTCCACGGGATACCCAGTTTCCTCGTATCGGTCTTTTAGCGGGTCGTTGATATTTATTGCGGTGCGCACAAAAAAAGATGCGCTAGATCAACTGGAGGAAAATTCGAGGCAGAGCGCTATCGAAAGGCTGGGTGCGGGGTTGGATCGGTCCTACCCTACCCTGATGAGCGCGAGGATTATTGACACCTTAGAAACTAAATCGGTACACTTCCACGTCTGCGCTGCCCTTCCAGCGAGACACCGGCACACGGAGGTTCACCTTGAGCGACGAGCAGAAGAAAGACACCGCTGAGGATCTAAAAAGAAAACTGGGCGTGCCCTCCAATCCGCCAGGACCTCTTCCTGGACTGAGCCAAAGGCCAGGAGCCCTCCCCGGACTGGGCAATAGACCTGGGCTCGGCGGCGGCCTTCCCGGACTCGGAGCCAAATCCGGCCTTCCCGGCCTTCCCGGCCTTCCCGGTCAGCCGGCCGTGATACCGCCTTTCATGCAGCCCCAAGGTCGAGGCATCCCAGGCCAACCCGTCGAGCAAGATGGCCGGGATCCGTTCAACGCGGCCATGGCCGGGAGCACGACTCGCTCCTCCCACGCGCCCCGGGGCTATATGCCGAACATCGAGCCTGACACAGGCCCCGCCATCGAGGCCGCGAGCAACCGCCCGCAGATGCTCATCGGGATCGCGATCGTGATGACGATCGGCATGATGGTTGGCGCCGGCATGGTCATTGTGTACAGCGGCCGCACAGCGGTCAACGTGGCCATCCGAGATGCCCTCATCGTGCAATTCGAGTATACCAAGGCCTTCAATTTGGCCGAGGAGCTGAACTCGGGCATGGCCACGGCTTTGGCCGCGGCGGGCAAGCGTAACGTCGATCAAACGCACCTGCAGTTCATCAAAGCAAACGTTCACGGGAACCCGATTCCCAAGACCCTGTTCTCCGAGCGCAATTACAAGACCTTCGACCCCTTGGCCGTGGGGCTCATGGTCGACTACAACCAGATGTGGACCAAGCTCGCGCTCTTGCTCGATGAGCACAAGCGGGCCACCGGTAACGACATGACGGAACTGACCGCGGCCAGGCCCGAGTTCGAGAAGCTGCTCAATGCGAATTACGGCGTTGTCTTCACCCGCGACAACAAACAAGAAAACAAGCTCATCGCCAATGTCGTGCTCATGGGCGCGGCGAACGGTGAGAAGGTCAAGGTCCAGACCGACTCCGGAACGTTCGGCGACGAGCGCATCCTGTACAGCCCAGCCGGCGAGGACGCAGGCCTGACCAAGGAACCCGACAAATACGTCGTGGAGGTTGGGCAGCAGTCCAAAGACGGCCTGCTCGGAAACGCCACTCAATCGCACTTCGACGCCTACGCGAGGCGGCTGCGCGAAATCGGCGACACCCTGAAGGCGATGGAGGAAATGAAGAACAGCCTACGCGACAAGCTGTTGGCCATGACCTCTCAAGAGCCGGTGTTCTTCTCGGGCTGCGACGCCCTCGGCGACTTCGAAGCACACAAGGCCAAGTCCGCCAGGGGCAGCGCCAAGGCAGAGGCCGCACCGGCCAAGTGATCCTGCTCTATCCTAGTACCGCAAACCGCAATTTCCTTCCTTAACTCGCCGGTCCTCCCTGCCGATGGCTGTGTTGCTCCTCCTCGACATGCCGACAAGCATGACTCGTCGTCGCGCCTTGCCCTCGCCGCGGATCCCTTGGGCGACTTACGGAACGAT